>JAFGHE010000123.1 GCA_016930295.1 Sedimentisphaerales bacterium | reverse complement strand
GATATAAAGACCTCACTGCCGCCATAGCCCTGGGAACGCCGGCCCTTTCGCTTTTCCTTTTCAGAAAGCAAACGGGGAACCCGATGGCAGGTATAATAAGCACTATCCTGGTCCTGGTCCACATCACTGGCACTATAGAAAGGCAAAAACACCTGCTGCTCCTCCAGATTAGCGCCAAAACCGGTCACCTTATCTATCCGATAAACCTCAAAATCCAGTGGTCGGGTACGGTCGGGAATGACATGAAATTCTGAGAAACTTTCCTTAACATGGATACGATCGGTGCGTTTGGGAAATAAATTTATGGTTGGAGTACAGTATAAAGCAAAATTGGAAGCATCGACTGCGTTTTCCAGTTCGACATCCGGTTCATCCAGCAGAATAATGACATCCAGCTGGGTTTGGGAACAGCCACGGATGGTATCCGACAAGCCGGTTAATTCAAAAAACATAAATCTCTGGGGAAAGGTAAAATATTCCTGTAAAAGGCGGTATCCCTGAAAAGACCGGCTATCATAATGAAGCAGCTTCTGATTATCCTTAAAACCCACCTGTCGAATATTCGACCCGTTAATAACCTTCTGATGTTTTATCGGTTTATTGGTGGATTGGACCACGACAGTATTACCGTGAGCAAACAATTGCTCATACAGGCGCATGGGCAGAGCCCCCCCCCCTTTGAGATAAAAGGTGAGGGCATCCAGTTGTAATTCCCCAAACGTCAAGCCGGCCGTCACTTCCAGCCGAATTCGGATGCCGGCCTGGGCCTGACAACGGGCGGGCAGATCAAGCACTCCCAGTTCCCGGGTGTAATACCGGGCTTCCACCAGCCGGATCGGGCGCAGGGTGACATCGTGAGCCGTACGATATTCACATCGGGTTTGTTCCCCTTTACCCAGAATACTCAATAAAGAGGTGTCACGGGGAATCTTATAACCGTCTGCCAGGCCACTGTCACTAAAATCAGGATTAAACTGAACAATCGCCATGGAGGGGACCGGCGAGAGCAGGTGTGGATAGACCGTCTCAAGGATGGACTGGGTAAAACGGGGAAATTCTGCATCCAGCTTAAATTGCACTCGTGCTGCCAGAAAGGCAAATCCTTCCAGTAAACGCTCTACATAAGGATCGGCGCAGGCAAATTCGTCCAGTGCCAATCGGCCGGCTATCTTGGGAAATTCCCTGGCAAACTCCCCTCCCATCGTCCGCAGATGAGCGAGTTCACGATCATAATAACGCAGCATCCGCTTATCCATCGTGCTATTCCTCTACGTTGCATTGCCCGGTATCCAAGTCAACTTCAGTTCTTACAAATAGTGTGTCACTCATAGGTTGCGCCCAAAGCTCTCCCCGAATCTCAAACGCAATGGCGTTATGATCCATGTTCGCCGAAGATGTCCGTACTCGAACACCCAGAGTATCATGTGTGATGCGAGGTTCAAACAGACGGATAGCGTGCAAAACCTGGCTTTCCAGTTCGCCGGATTTAATACTCGATGCCGTTAACCCGCACAAGTCAGGAACCCCGAAATTTAAAACCGAACGAAAAGCTTCAGGAAAGCCATCAAATAATCCGTCGGAAGAATGGCTACTGGTATTTAACAGCCATGATAAATCGCGTAATACGCCTGTTTTATACCGCCGCAGAGATATAATGCGCTGGTCACGACTTTCCTGCCGGGATTCAGGATTGTCATCGGTAAGGCGATCCAGAAGGCATGGCTGTAACCGCTCTTTGGAAGTGATTTCAGCCATCGGCATTTTCTCCTTCCGATTCAGGTGTATCGGCAGAAACCACCTCCAGGGTAATGTCACGGGTTTCTAACAAAGAATATTCCCCTGCGTTGGTGGCAAACATTCTTTGCCCCAATCCCAGGTAAAGATCCCCGTCGTACTCCTGCCATTCGGTTTTGCGTGCCAGGCGAATTTCATTATCCTCACTCATCTCTGAACCGGGATAACGAGTTGGTATCAGTCCCATGGATTCACCTTCATTAGCCCAGGTAAATTTGGCCGGTATCCAGACGACATCCCGCAGGTCCGTGGGAATATCAATGGAGATTGACTTGATATTGGTAAAAGGCACCCAATAATATCTGCCCTCGACGATAGCTTCCAGAATCGGACCCATTCGGGTATCCGCGTCGGCAATCCATTCAAAGGGTTCACCATTAATAGTGCCGGCAACGGCGGGAGCCGACTCAAAGGCCTGATCCCTCAATTTCTGCGATGCCTGATACTGGCCCTGGCCGACCATTTGATTGGCCTGCACCATATGCCCGACCCAATCCTCGGGCTCACCAAAAAGCAAAGGTACCCGCTCCCCGGCAAATATCGCCGCGCGTAATGCCTCGCAATTAAGAGCCACCCGGCAGACCTGTGCCATAAGGAGGTTTGCCGGGTCCATCTCGGCGGCTACATTCAATTGGGTCAGGGCCCGTTTCCAGTCTCCCATTACAGACAACATCTGAAAAAGAAGAACTCGCAGTTTGGGGTTCGCAGGATTGGCGCGTATTTCAGCTTCCAGCGCAGTCAAGGCTTCCTTAAGTTGACCTGCGCGCAAAAATTCTTCCGCTTTCATTGTTGCCCTTTCTATTTATCAGCACAATAATATAATGAATAAACGGGCATTAATTCATTTTGATTAATGCGGTTAATAAGCTCAAATACTATCAACCAGTTCCTGCCTGATAAATTACGTAATCAGAGCCTTATTTCAAAACAGGTTTTTTAATTCTCTTGTCTGAAATATGTTATCAATAAATCCTCAGCACTCTTTCATGCCTATTCAACAAGCACCGAATTCAGGAATTAGGTTTTTCTTCTAGATACATGTCAATATCTATATCATTATCCTTCTTCATCACCTACCATTAAATCGTTACCCATAAATTCGGCCCGACCTGTTTTGGCAGTACGTAATGGGGTATAGGTCCATTCTATCTTATTATATCTTAAAGTAATCTCTTCAATCGGCCTGCTATACACATCAGTCGCATTACCTATTATTCTGACACTACTGATACAAACTTGATTTAGTTTATAACGATAAAAAGCTGACTTGGTATCACTGGCCTCACATACCTCAATCACAACCTCGTCAACCATAGTATTATTTATAAGATAGCTCAGCAAAGGCGCACTGGCGGCATCCACAACTTTGGTTATCTTAATGTCGTCCCATTCCCGTCTGCCGGTCGTCCCCGTGCCACCGCCGGAGGAAAAAGGCCTTCTCGCGCCTACGTTAAAAGTAACTATTTCACTCCATTCCGTATGCTTCTCGTCGGTGGATTCACCCTTGAGACCCTTAATTTGTAAAAAAGCTTTAAAAGACAATTAAAACTCCTTTAATTATCCAGCGCGAACCCTCAGCGAACCACCAAAGGTCAACTTAACATCTTGTTACAAAGCATCAAATCAGGTTACAGGGTTTTCACGTTTTGCTTGCGATCATAACCCTGTTCATAGGCTGTGTCACTTCTGTCCACATACTTCCAGGTGATGGCTTCAAACCGGAGTGCAACTTCTTCGATCGGGCGATTGAAGGCCGAATCCTGTTCAGCCAGTTGCTCATACCCGGCAATGATGCAACGATCCAACGTGATAGTCAGGAATACATGCAGCTTATCATCCGTCTTATCGCACATATGAATGATAATCTGCGGGATTTTATCCGCGGAAAAAGACTTCACGCATAAAGCCGGCGTGGAGGTATCGGTAAATTTAGTAAACAGAATATCGCCGCAATCCGCCTTGCCGCCGGCCAGTCCGCCACTGGCACTGACATCAGAACCGCCGGGCATCCGTACGGTATGCTTGAACTGTCGGACCTCGATCCATTCCTTATGGTCCTTGTCAGTGCTTTCGCCTTTAACACCTTCAATCTTGATGAAACCTGCTACTGCCATAATATATCTCCTTTCTGAATATCAATTTTAGATTTTAATAAGACATAAAATATTTTAAAAGCATTAGTTAGTTTTTCCAGGCCATCAGCCTCCCTTGGCCGAGGGCAGTTTGGAAACCAGTCGCAAAGAGACATTCAGCCCTTCAAGCTGGTAATGCGGTCTCAGGTAAAACTTGGCAGAGTAATACCCCGGATCACCTTCCACATCTTCCACCACGACTTCCGCGGCAGCCAGCGGACGCTTGGCCTTGGCTGCTTCGGTGGCATTGGACGGGTCGGGCTCGACATACTTCATAATCCATTCATTCAGCCATCTCTCCATGTCCGCACGCTCCATGAAGGATCCTATCTTATCTCGTACGATACACTTGAGATAATGGGCAAAACGGCAGGTGGCAAACAGATAGGGCAGACGGGATGCCAGCTTGGCATTGGCCGAAGCATCTGGGTCATCATACTCTGCCGGCTTTTGCAGGGACTGAGCACCGACAAACACGGAATAATCGGTATTTTTCCAGTGTGAAAGCGGCATCAGGCCGTTTTTAGCCAATTCCGCTTCGCGCCGGTCCGTAATGGCAATCTCGGTCGGGCACTTCATGTCCACTCCCCCGTCATCTGTGGGGAACGTATGGCAGGGAAGGCCCTCGACCATACCGCCGCTTTCCACGCCTCTGATCTGAGAACACCAGCCAAACTGTTTGAATGAACGGGTAATATTAACACCCATGGCATACGCCGCGTTTGACCAGAGATACTTGGTATGATCGGCTCCTTCGGTATCTTCCTCAAAGGCAAATTCATCGACCGGATTGGTACTTGCCCCATAAGGCATCCGGGAGAGGAACCGCGGCATGGTCAGCCCTACATAACGGGAGTCTTCCGAATCCCGCAGTGATCGCCAGGGGGCATATTCAGCCGTCTGGAATATCTTGGTTAAATCCCGCGGATTACTCAACTCCTGCCAGGAATCCATATTCATCAAAGACGGCGCCGCTCCTGCAATAAAGGGAGCATGGGCGGCTGCAGCCACCTGGGCAATACCAGTGAGGAGTTCTACATCCGGCGCACTATGGTCAAATGAATAGTCACCCACCAGGGCGCCATAGGGTTCGCCGCCGGGGCTGCCAAATTCTTCCTCGTAAAGCTTCTTGAAAATCGGGCTTTGGTCCCAGGCCGTACCCTTGAATTTCTTGAGTGTCTTGGCCAGGTCTTTTTTGGATATATTGAAGGCCCGAATTTTAAGGGTTTCATCTGTTTCGGTATTGTTCACCAGATGATGTAAGCCCCGCCAGGTACCTTCGAGTTGTTTAAAATCCTCATGATGCATAATCTTATTAATCTGCTCGGAAAGTTTTTTATCAATCTCAGCGATCATCGACTCGATAGTGCGTACTGCATCATCGGAGATCAGAGCGGTCTGGCTCAAAGCCTGTTCCGCCAAGGTTTTTACTGCCGCTTGCACCGCCTCTTTGGCCTGATCAGATTTCGGCTTGAACTCCTTTTTCAACAGGCTTTCAAATTCACTGATTTCTACTACCTCACCGGCGGGAGCTGCCTGTGCTTGTTGTTCTTGACTTGGATCATCCATTGGATTGTTCCTCCGTACTGGCAGGTTCATCTTCCTGTTTGGGAGCGGCGGTCAAGGCTTTCAATAAAGCCTCGTCTTTGAGTAACTTAGCCATGAGTTCCTCAGCGCCGCCCTTACCATCCATATACGACAACAAATTAGACAATTCTGTCCGGGCCTGCAGCAGCTTACTGAGAGCGTCCACTTTCCTGGCCACGGCTGCAGGCGAGAAATCATCCATACTCTCAAAAGTTATATCAACATTCAGGTTTCCTTCACCTGTGAGGGTATTGGGGACCTGAAAGGCAACCCTGGGTTTCATGGATTTCAGCCGGTCATCAAAATTGTCTACATCGATTTCCAAAAACTTTCGGTCCGCAACGGCCGGCAATGCCTCGGCCGGCTTTCCTGACAGGTCAGCCATTACACCCATAACAAAGGGTAAATTGACCTGTTTCTCCGCCCCATATAATTCCAGATCATATTCGATCTGTACGCGAGGGGCTCGATTTCGCGCTATAAATTTTTGTGAACTTCCTTTTGCCATGGCAATTTCCTTTCACGACAAATACCTGTAAATCAGATTAATTCTTTTAAAAATCTCGCGTCGTCTACAATATCCTGAAATCTTTATAAAAACTTATATGACAAGTAGTTAGGACGGACTACGAATTGATGCCACACTGTAATCGTTCCTCAAATCAAAGTGCCTAAAGAATTCAAAATACAATCTGACGCACTCCAGAATCTCAATATTACCCACCTTCATCGCTGCTGTCAATACCTGAGATATTTTTAATTTGTCCCATTGCATCAGGGGCAATATCTTTGACAATATCCATGAAATTTTTGGATACCAGCCTTTGGGCGCGTCGTAATAATAAGGGTACCGGACTCGATGGCTCATTTTGTTCATAATAGCTGCAAATCTTCTCCAGCATCATTTTGACATCTTGAGTTGAGCGTATCTGGCCCGAAATGGGCTGACCACTTCCTCCAGCAGCCTGCACTGCAGCTTCGGCACCTCCTTCAGCAGGTTCGGCGCCATAGCCTCTTTTAGACAGATACCCCTGAACATGCTTTTGAATATCCCCGAGAACACCCCGGAATCCATCAAAATTTGGCGACTGGCCCACACCCACATATTGAGTAATGAGATCGTCAATTTTTTTCATAAAATCGACACATTCATTCACCAGTTGTCCGGTTGTCTGAAGCTCCTCAATATCAGTATCCTCAAAACCGGCATCAATGGCGGCCATATCTGCCTTGGCCGATTCATCATCGGCCGGGACCGTCATAGTACCGTTTGCAATCAAAATATCCCGTAAACCGAACCGGCCCATGCGTGGTGAATTACACAGGGGCGCCTCTGATAAACGCTGTTTGAATCTCATCGGGTCCTGATAACTTCCCGGCGGCGGCGACAAGTTCGCCATGATGTTCATTCTTTCCAGAGGATCATTATTATCTTCCGGATCAAGCTGGGGGTGAACATGATCCCAGTACTTCTCAAGAATACCATGCATAAGGGCCAGTCCATCCCTTAATCCTGCCATACCTTCGGTTTTTATCAAGGCGAGATTGAGGTATTGAAGCACGCGAAGATCTTTCGTGCGGGAAAGCAGATCCAGACACCGCTGGCGCATATCGCGCCAATTGGGTTCTTCAACCACCGTATCACCTGCCTCTATCATTCCTGCCCCGGACCCTGTCTGCAACATGCCCTCCAGGGCAAGATAAGACGGGTCGTATGCCAAATCGTCTCCACAGGGCGCCTCCGGGCTGATTTCTCCCAGCAGGGCCTCAATGTCAATTACACTCATGTCTCTGGCTGCCTTTCCTTATTTATTTGTCAGTTTACTCGACAAAACCATGAAGTGCACACAACAGCACCAAACCTGGTCACAAATTCCCGTTATACATTTTGTAAGTTGTTTTTCAAAAAAGAGTTATAGATTTAAACGCGAGCCATAAGCCTAAATAATAATATATACTATAATATTTTTATACGTAAACATTATTTTTGTCAATTTTAAAACAAAAGTTCCTGTATGGGAAGGGGGAGCGTGTTTTACGGTAATTACGCACGAACAATCCCCCGGAGCGAATTGTGCTTGAAACCTGCCGTCGCATACAGATGGTGGGGTAACCCAGCCGACTGAACACCAAGCCATTTTGCTGGAATATTTGGATATGCGCCTACCGAGTCATCTGCCGGTAACAGAAAAGAAAATGAACGAGGTGTAGTGAAAACTTTCGTTCTTTTTGAGTCATAATCAGTAATTTTTTTCAATAACTGCGGAAGTTGGGTTAAATGTAAATGCCAACAGACCGCCGGGAAAATCGGTCTGTTGGCATATTTGTTCAGAATAGTATATAAAAGGAACGCCGTTGCCGCGTATGGGGCTGCGGAGTTCAATCCGTCCGGATTTATTGTCCGGACCAGGTTAACAGATATTCATAACTGCTTTCACCTTCAATAATTTTTTCCAACTGATCCATAGTGATCGTCTCACCTTCTACACGGAGTTCTATACCATTTAACAGAACCTCCCAAACCGGCCGAAGTTCATACCGGGTCAGACCCATCACTCTGATCTGGGATAACAGCTGTTTCATACGGTTCACATAGGCAAGGGCTTCTCCGCCTGTGGATTCCAGATATTTCCTGAATCCCAGCGGATCAAATACCTCACCTTCATTCTGGGTCATATAATCATCCAGGGCTTCCTGAAGCACTCTGTTGATAACAGAGACACGTTCTTCCATGCCGTCATCGGTCTTTTCCCAGAATAAGCTCCAGTATTCATCCAGGGACGATTCCGTGAGATCCGCCGAAAGACGTCCGGCAGAAACTTCACATACCTGTTCCAGAAGCTTGCACATGTAGTCCAAATCATTAAAGGGAGCATTCAGATCCGGCTTGGCATTAATTCCCAGGCGTACCAGTTGTTCGAGTAATGCCAGGTCGATAGACGGCGCCACGGACACTTCCGGCCTTTGGTCTTCCAGTACGCCGGCCAAAGCGTCGGCGGCGTTGGCAGTGGAGGCGCCACTGGCCTGCAGATCCAGGGTGCCGGATAATCCTGTAGTACCCAATGTCGGTACCAGCTCACTGGCATCCGGGAAGAAAACCAGTTGACGATTCACATAACCTGCCGGCACCTCATTCGCCCCGGGCTTCAGTGAGGCAAATTGAGGCCGGGGGCTACTGCCACCCAGGATAACATCGTCACGCGAAAAGACAATCGAATCCCGTGCCACGAAATCAAGGCCACGGTCAGCGTCTTCCAACTTGGCCGTACCGTTATCTGCATCATAATCATAGGACCAGAGTTCACCGGCCTCACGGGCAATAAGAATAATATCGCCCGCACCAGGACCAGTTCCGGTGTTTACTACAATACTACCGTTGGCCGTAAGATCGCCCAGGGCCGCATCACCATTCGAGGTCAGACCTGTGGTATCGATAGTCAAACTGCCATTGACAACGGTAATCTTCTGATGCATGCCCATGATAAAGTCACCGCCGTTGGTTTGAATAGTCAAATCCTGCGGTACTTCAATACCATTTTCTTCCAGGTATGGAGTATAGACAGATGCCAGAGGCGGCACTTGCGTAAATTCAGCGCCCATTTTAACGCTGGCTCCGTCCGTAACCACTTCAGCCGTATCCAGTTCAATAGTGCCTACGGTCAGTAACCCTGTTACCAGATCAACTGTCTCATCCAGAGCCGCCAGTTCGACCCAGCGTTTACCATCGGCATCACCTACGGTATCGGTGCTTTCCAGAGTCATGCTCGCGGACGCGTACTTCTGGTTACCTGTCGTAATAACATCATGAACCGTGATATTCTCACCACTCATATCCACCGAGCCCAATGTCGTCTGACGTCCGGTGTTATTAGAGAGGGTAATGTCTCCTGTACCGGCTTTCACCGTCAGAACATCACCACCATCCACTGTGCCGGCTACCGTAATATTCGCACCCGGCATGCCATCGACCGTCTCGAGTGTCACACTTCTTCCTGATCCAAGTGTAACATTATTTAGCAGAATTATCGGATTACCCTGAGTGGAAATATCCGCATTGAGCGCCGAAACACTATTTAAGGTCACGGACGCGTTATCGATACCGCTGAGTTTACTATCGACGGTTATAACACCACCGGCTGCCGGAGACTGGATGGTCAGAGGATCACGGAACACCACATCACCGGTCCCGTCACCCACTCGAACCGCACCGGAACTATTGCTGCGTCCGATATCGATACCAGAGAAACCATCCTGTAAGCGAGTTAATTCATCCGGACTCAGATATAAAACCGTGTCATTATCAACGATCGTTCCACCAATCTGGATATCCAATCCGGGATTACTCGGCTGCAAGACCAGTTTTCTTCCTGAATTGGACACATTACCAGCAAGACTGATTTCATCACCGGTTAACACCATCTGGCCCGTCCCGGTCTTAGTCAGAGAATTCGCTACCTGCAGGCTGCCGGTCTGTGCCTTGAGTTCCTGGCTGGAAGAGCCGTTAAGTTGTACCGGTCCCAGTAAAGATACATCATTACCACCGGTTACATTACCTGCCAGATTCGCAACATCCTGAACAGCCACATTATTTCCGGCATTGATATCGGCGGTTACTGCGGCCTGACTTTCCAGGATAACATCCTGACTGGCCGTTAAATCGCCGGAGGCTACCAATAAATCCTTAGTTCGCAGGCTTCCCTGATCAACGTTAACGGCGGCATCCAGATTGATCTGGCTGCCGGCGACCAGTTCCAGGTCACCCGCGCCGCTCTTGGTCATCGTATCCCGGGCATTGAGTACCCCGGTAGCAGCACTGATAACCTGATTACCGCTGCCGTCCAGGGTTGCGATGCCGTTTAAGGTAACATTTTCACTGGCTGACATATTATTGGCAGCCAATAACGGACTCTCAACCACCAAACTGCCCTGCAGAACATTCACTTCACTATCAAGATCAACCGTCACGCCGGCCTGTAAAATCATATCTGCCGGACCGCTCTTGCTCAGATCATTCATGGCATGGAGTGTTCCGGCGGTGGCCGATACGGTCTGGTCGCCATTGCCGTTGAGATCAACCACATTATTTAAATTCACATTATTGCCGCCGGTCACATCTCCTGAGAGTATGGCCAGACCCTGTAAGGTGACATCCTGACCAGCGGTAATATTACCCGTCACGGCTAATTGATTCTCAGCGAGAATATTGTTACCCGCGTCAACATCACCAATGACCAAAGCATCATCGTTCAGAAGCACATCATTGCCGGCAATAATATTCCCACCAACAAAGGCTTTCTCATGAATACTTACATTGGCACTGGCTCGAAGATCTGCCAGAGCACCCACATTATCTTGCACCAGCAGGCTGCCAGACTGAATATCAACCGATCCATCAAGCTCAATACCGATGCCGTTATTAACCAGAGTAAGATCGCCGGCCGTTGGCTTGGTAATCGTACTATGGGCATGTAACATCCCGGTATCAGCAGAAAACTGCTGATTCGCACCATCCAATACCACGGCATCCAAGAGCGTAAGATTCTCTCCCGCCGTCAGGTCCGCCGCCGCGGTTAATTGATTTTGAACCAGAAGACTTCCTTCGGCAACACTGGCCGTTCCATCCAGGTTGATACCGCTGCCACCGCGTAAGGTCAAATCACCGTCACCATTTTTGGTAATCGTCGACTGAGCATGCAGTACCCCGGCCGTAGCCATAATCTCCTGATCCAGAACCGTTGCATTTAACAGTTCAACCATATCTTCAAAAGTAACATTGTTGCCGGCCAATACATTCCCTGCCAGGGTTCCCTGTTCTTCCAGGGTTATATCAATACTGGCAAGTAAATTATTCGCGGCATCGACGTTACTCTTAACCAGGAGACTACCCGCCTGTACATCCGTAATATCATCCAGTAGCACCGTATTACCGGCTTGCAGGGTGAGATCACCGGCGCCCGTCTTGGTAAGCGACATCCTGGCATTCACGTTACCGTTATCAGAACGGATCAATTGATCATTAGTGCCATCCAAAGTAGTCACCTGGGTTAATAATACATCCTGACCCGCTTCCAGATCGGCCGCCGCGAATAGTTCATTTTGAACTATGAGATTACCACTTTGAGCATCAACCGAACCATCGACATCGATAATAGTCCCGGCCGCCAGGATCATATCACCGGCGCTGTTCTTGGTCAGGGTACCCTTGGCCCATAACTTACCGCTGCCGGCCGTCAAGGTCTGCTGACCCGCCCCGTCAAGTATGACGGTACGGTCAAAGGTGGTATTATTGCCGGCGGTAACATCGGCCGCCAGATTCGCGGGTCCCATGACATTGATATCATTACTGGCGAACAGGTTCTTCTGGGCATCCAGGGGTCCCGTGATGTTCAAGTTACCACCTCCGGCTGATACGACATCGTTCAGGACAACCATATGACCACCTTCCAGGTTGATATTCCCGGAATTCTTGGTTATCGTTCCCTGGGCCTTCATCGTACCACTGGTTGCTTTTACGGTTTGAGCGGTTCCGCCATCCAGAACCAGACTGCTGCCAAAGGTCACATTCCCGCCGCCGGTGACATTACCGACTATATTGGCATTATCCTGGACGGATATATTGCCGGCGGCCGTCACATCCCCTTCGGCATCCAGCGTTCCCTCGATAATCAAATCGGCTCCGTTGTTCGACGTCGTGCCATTAAGATCAATCAGTATATTACCCTTTAACGTCAGATTGCTGCCGGTAATTTTTGTCAGACTTTCCATGGCATGCAAAGTGCCGCCCGCCTCAATGGTCTGGTCTCCGGCGCCGTCAATTACGCCGGCTTTCTGCAGAATAATATTATGGCCGGGAGCACTCAGATTAGCCGCCAGGGTAAATGTATCCACCAGTACGAGGTCGCCTTCATCGGTGGCCAGATCAGCATCCACATTGATGCCCCCGGCCGCCTCGACCACGATACTGTCAAAGGTCGAGGGAGCATTTTCAAATGAAACCTGGTCTCCACCGGAATGTAAGGTAACCGTATTGGCTGTATCACTATTGGTCGGGGTAATACCACCCACAACGATCCGGCCCTGGCTGTTCAAATCCAGCGAGCCGGCTTTGATATTCTCAAGTTCACTGCCGGAAATATTCAGAGCATTCGCTCCCGCCGGCAGGCCCAGTCCGATACCCTGACCATTGGCGTTGGTAATAATAACTTCGCCACCGCCCACGCCAAAGGCATCACCACCGGCATCAATGTTAGATATGGCCATATCATCCGTTTCACTGATATACTGATTGCCGTTAGCACCGGAGGTATCAATCCATATCTTGTCCACAGAGGTCTGAATAGGATTAGCTAACGTTCCGAAGGCATCGGCCGTCAGGATCAGGGTTTCCGCGGACACATCCACATCACCGTCGGTATCCTCAATGACGCCGGCGGCGATCAGGTCAACCAGACCGGCAACACCGGCATCCAGGAGCAGTTCGGCCAGATCATCGTCTTCCGTGATATACTGATCCCCAAGGGTACTGACTCTCAGGACACGTACATCTGTCCCTATCCGGTTGGCAAACTGGCCGAATGATACTGCCTTAACGACTGCCGTATCCGCAGTAATATCAATATCCAAATCACTGTCCTGTATATCTCCAGCGACACTGATGGTCACATCATTATCACTCCCGGCGTTTAACAGAATCGCGGTTAAACCATCCGCCTCGGCGATATACTGATCGCCCGCTCCGGCCGCCGCACCGGTCGTATCCGTGATTAACTCCTGAACATCAAGATCAATCTCCTGACCCACACCATCCAGGCCGATACTGCCATCAGCAATAAGCTCTGCCTTATTAGCCGTGATCGTGGCAGAATCATCACCATCCAGTATTGAGCCAGCCGACGTCAGTTTCACCTCATCGTCAAGGGCTGCTACTTTCAAAACCTCAATACTACCGGACGTGGTCTCCAGGGTAACATCCCTGCCGACACCACCGGCCACCACACCGGCGGCCGTCATCGCCCCGCCGCTGGTTATCAGGATATCACCATCAACGGTGGACACTTCCTGAAGATTAATCTCACTGGCTTCGTCAATTACAATATCTCCAATATCAGCAGGACCTATGGGTCCCTGACTCTTGGCTGTTAGAGTATTGACTGATGTCTCCAGATGATTCGCAACACTACCTATCTCTTTTTGGGCTGTTATTATCAGCGCATCGCCCGTTATATCCACTATGCCGTCCGCACCGGCAGTAGCGTCATTGATAGCACCATTTGTCGCTTCCAGAGATACATCACCATCACCCGCCGCGGATACGATTCCAATGGTAATATCTCCACTCGATGCTGTTATCGTAACATCGTCCTCATCACCACTACCTGCTGCGGCCACATCCGTAATAACCGTCGAACCATTCGCAACAATACGAATCTCACCATTGAAGGTATCCACATCCTCCAGGGTTATTCCTGTGGTGTTATCTATATCAATGTCACCACTACCCGTGGAATGGGCCACCAGATTCGATACCGCGGTCTCAATCGTCTCAGTACCCCCTATCTCACCATCGGCGATCAGGGTCAAAGAGTCACCCGTTATATCCACTAAGGCATCGGCCGCAGTATCATGGATCGATCCATTCGTAGCTTCCAGACTCACATCACCGGCGCCCGCCGCAAAAACGGCCGGTGTGACAACGGATCCCAGAGTTATATCTCCCCTGTGAGCGGTTATCACAATATCGTCCTCATCGCCACCGCCATTGGACGCCACATCAGTAATAACAGTAGTACCAAGCACATTAACGCCGGTATTTATGGTAATGGCTCCATTGGCCGTATCCACATCCAGTAATTCAATACCGTTATGCTCATTCAGTGAAATATCGCCGGCCGCGGTGCTGGAAGCATCCAGGCTGTTAATCGACGTTTCAATCGCCTCAGCGCCGCCGATATCGTTTGCCGCGGTAAGGGTCAACTTGTTTCCCTGAATATCAATATCCACATCCGGTGTCATTTCATTAATGGAGCCGGTGGTCGCGGTCAGATCTATATCGCCGTTAAGCGAAACCGCATAATCAACATCAACATCGACATGCGCTAATGCCGTAAGCTGGTTATCCGAGACAACCTGGATAAGTTCAATATTCGAGTTGTTACTGGTCAGCGAAATATCATGATTCTCATTATCGAGGTTATCATTAGCCAGGATCATCTGTGCCGATAATGTTCCGTTAGAAATTAATGTAACGGGACCATCTATATTCTGGACACTCTGAGCGTCCATCATACCGCCGGCTGTGACATAAATATAACCATCTGCCGTCATAACATTGTTTAAAATAATATCATCGGTTTCAATGATTCTGATATCACCCAGGCTATCGTTAGAGGCCTGCAGGCTCGCCACCTGGGTTTCCAGAGCATCGGCATTACCGATACCTGTTTCGGCCTTTAAGATAACTCTTGCACCGATAGTATTGGCTTCAATATCCACGCCGCCGAGATCTCCTCCATCAACAATCATACCGTTATTACTGGTAACTTCAACCGCATTAAGCGCGCCCGTACTGGTTACCAGCCGACCCAGGGTAATATTGTTTTGGGCTTCGACATCGATCCGCCCACCGGCATTAATCTCCGTTCCATCGGCCATGAACACGGTATTCGAAGCATCCAGGACAACCTCTCCGCCGGCCGTGACGGTATTGGCTACATTTATGTCAATGGCTTCGGTAACGCTTAAATTGTCCGGGGCGCCCGGATCAGATACCTGGTTTAGCGTATAACTACCGCTATTGCTGTTAACTGTTATATTCAGATCTTCATTCAGAGTGATTGTTCCGGATATGGATGAGTCACCCAAAAAGTCCAGACTATCGAGTTGCTTATTCACGTTGACACTTTCACCGTAGGTACCGGCTTTGGCATGGATAATCGAACCCGGCCCGGCTGTGACAAAATCCAGACCTTCTGTAATAAAAACACCAAGGCCATCAAAATCAGGACTCGTATTTGAAACCGTAATCTCTGTCTTGTCCGGCACAAATCCGACATCTGCTCCATTGCCGTCGGTATCGTTATTCAGCCACGGCGAATAATCCACGTTACCGGATATCTCCGTCAGAATAGCCCCTTCACTCGTCGAACCCCACCAGTTGCCCGCGGCATTGAATACATCGGAAATGCCGGTCGATTGAATATCTATCGCTTTACCGGTAACATTGCCAAAGTTGTTTTCTGTCAGGGCTATTGCTCCATTAAAATTAGCGTTTCCATATAAATCACCCGGATCTTCAAACAACACGCCATAGCTGTCGGATCCAACATTATTACCTGAAAATGTTAAATCCGTTAATATCCCGGGTACTACCAGCAGTTCATTATTCCAAATCCGCACGGCGCCCGAGGTATTTAAAAAGTCGTTTCCGACAATATCTATATTGGCAAGACTATTTACTCCCAATTCAATATCTATCGAACCGCCATCAACGACATTATTCTGGAATGTCATCCCATTAACGTCCACCGTACCAACGGCCATCGCTTTCGGACTGGTTCCATTTAAAACAAACATCGAATTTGATATCAGAGTATCATTTCTCACCGGTCCGGCAATACTAAACGCCGTTCCGTTGGGTCCCGGATCAAAGGTGAAATCACCCGGCGCACCGCTGGTCACGGTCACATTGTTGGCGGCAATGGTATGCTGACCTTCCACCCGAACCGCCGTGCCCGGTGTTGTCCGCAGGGTCATATTTGATTTATCAAGGTTCAGATTTTCCGCATAGATATTGCTGACCAACACTTCGACCTTTTCTCCGGCCGCGTTGAACGCCAGATCAATAGCGCTTTGAATGGTATCCGTATATATCTTGGGCTGGTTCTGAAAATTGAATAATCCCACATTCTCAGCCAGCGACGGGGTGCCGTACCAGGGCCTGAAATCAACATGATCACTGACCCCGGCTCCGGTCGTGGTGCTATTATAGGGATTACTCGGATGGGACGGTCCCTGCGCATCTCCCCACCAGTTCTTCTCAGCGTTTAATTCATACGTGGTCAACGGCGAGAGAATACTAACTGCCTCAAAAATACCTGCACCGCCGATACCAGTAAGGTCCATTCCCGGTATTCCGGAGGCAAACAGGTTTTCCGTAACCACGTTATTTATACCAAAATTATCGTCATCATATACACCATAGATGTCGATACCCAATCCATAGGTATTGGTTGCATCTACGGTATTTCCGGAATATTCAAAACCGGATAGAACACCGGTCGGATCGGCTCCGTTGTTATCCCACACATAGACAGTGCCATCCGTATTTGTAAATTGATTATTTGTTATCGTGATATTGGCAAGATTATCATCATGCAACTGAATCGGGATGGAACCGCTATCAACCGTATTGCCCTGGAAGGCAAGACCGTCCACCGCTACTGTCCGGTCATCTGTACCAAACCATCCACCTATTCGGACAGGATTGGAAATCATATCAGCCGGACCGTTAAACTTATTGTTATTAACATTTATATCGGTAACCAGCATACTATCAATTTGACCCCCTATGCCAACACCAATATCACCACTGCCCGGCGTGCCATCATTATCCAGGTCGAATACATTGTTTAGAATATCAATATTGTCAAGCGATCCACCCGTAGAGTCCACCTGGACTAACACATGACCGGCGGTTAAATCGCCATCACTGAAGGTTAAACCTTCCAGAGTTACATTGCTGCTGGAAATGGTATGTAAACCTGTTACGCCGACATTGGCCGGGGTAGCTACATCACCAGTGAGTGTCACCTGTTCGTCAATAGTAAGATTTTCGCTATACAGCCCGGGCTGCACGGTCACACTAGCGCCGGTCACGGCCACGTCAATACCGTCCTGTATCTGAGCTGTGGGATCAACAACAATGGTACTCGATCCACCGATTATGGTACCGGCCAGATCGGCACTTAAGGTTACCGTACCCGTATGACTAATCGCAATCTCGCCGTCAGTGGCACCGGTGGTATCAATCACCGCCGTATTCTGGAAATCAACACCACTGCTGGTAAAATCACCGCCATTGGTCGTAACAGGAGCATTCACCATAACCGAACCATCATAGGCAGCACCATCAATAGCACCACCAAAAGTCTCATCAGCGATAAATTCAATGGCGCCCTGCGTGGTTTCGAGAGGTTGGTTAACGGTAATATTATTGCCTGCCTGAGCGGTAATTCCCACATTATTATTGGCCATGTTCACACTGGCATTAAATGTAATATTTCCTTCAGCCTGCAAAACCACATCAGTGCCTGCCGACGCCAGCGTAATATTGCCTAACAAAGCATTCACGCCCGGGAGTTCATCAAACTCATCCACATCCACCAATGCCAATGGATCCGGTGGGGGTACCGGTAAAGACGCCTGCGTTACCACTTCGATACTAGCCGGATCAAGCAGCAAGGTACCGGTCTGTCCGGCCGGGGCAGTGGTATCGACCTGACCGCGGAAATCCAGGCCGGACTTGCCGGACACTTCCACAAATCCGCCGTCGCCGCCTTCGGCTCCGCCACGTGCACTGACAGCACCATAAAATCCGGTCCAGTCGTCGGCCCATACAATCACCCTGCCGCCGTCGCCATTACCGGTGGCATCGGCATTAATGTCACTGCCTTCACCCACATACGTCAAAGACGCATTCGCAACGGCGCCTTTACCCTGGTAATCACCTCCCACCAGCACTTCTCCGCCGCCGTGGGCTCCGGAAACATCGATCCGGGCCTCTGTCAAAACGACTTTCTCACCCAGTATTTCAACCGTTCCGCCCGCTCCCTCAGCATTCGAGGCATCCACCGTGCCGGAAACCTTAACGATACCTGTATCGCCGCCATCAATGGAAATGTCTTTGGCCTTCACCGTACCCGTGGTCCGGATCGCCATGGAATACATATCCCCGGCGCCCAGTTTGACCTGGCCCGCATCCAGCGTGCCGCTGTTGTCAACACCCACATCGCCTGCATCGCCCTCGGCCGCGGCCCCTTCAATCCTGACAAAAATATTTTCATGCACCTTGCCGATATACACATCCTCTCCCGATATCAGCATGATCGAGCCCTGCTCGGAGAGAATACTACCGTAATTGGCCACATGCCTGCCAATTAAATTCACCATATCCGCAGAAATCGTGCCGGAATTAATGACCGAACCTTCCACATCGGTAAAGTGATCGATCCCTGCCAGAAAATCCTCATTCGTAATCGTGCCGGCCGCCGCGTAGAGACCGCCCACGTCAATAACCGAATTCTCTCCAAACATCACGCCCGCCGGATTAACGATATACACCCGGCCGTTGGCCAGCAGAGCTCCGTCAATCTGCGTCGGATCCGATGCCTTGATCCGGTTGAGCACCCGCGCCATCTCACTGGGTTGAATGAACTGTACCGTTTCATGCCGAAGGATATCAAAACTGTCATAATTAATTATACTGTTGTTGCCGGCCTGAATGCGCGTAATGTCCCCTTCCTGGGTAAAACTCACGTTACCACGCACGACTTTCTCGCCCCGGGGCCTGGCCCAAACCACATTGACCGGCTGCAATACCATAATTACCACTAACAGCATTCTTAAATAAAAGCCCATTGTTCTGCGCCTTTCCGTTTTGAATGAATTGTTCTCTATGTTATTCATATCCTAAATTAACTCCTCTCCTTCGACCTATCTTTCAATCATGTTTCTTTCTGTTCTTAACATACTATTAATACAATTCCCGGTACGTCAGGAATATTTCATTTCAATTATGTTTCATCATATTTCAGATATCCACTATACCTTTCCGGCCGGCTTTAAAAAACCAGTGTTCCGATAAAATGGAATTCGCTGTCACCACTGTCAACTTCATTTTCTCCGTCACTGTTGACAAAATCGGACAGGGCCATACCCCAATCACATCGCAAACTGAATCTTCCCGAAAGGAGAAGTTCAATACCCACGCCGGCTCCCATTAAGTCATCTTCCACTTCATACGACTGCTTGTCTTCCACCGTCGTCTTGCCGTAGTCAAAAAAGGCCCGTAAAATCAAATCCCAGTCCGGTTGCCCGTAAACCTGTTGAGGGGCCCAGCGAAACGGCCGGCCAAATAACCTGCTCGGTTTTGGCTGAACATTAAATCCCTTGGGTATATGATAGCGGTACTCGGCGCTGCCAATGAGCGTCGAATCACCATTTATGACGGATTCCGGATAACCGCGTACCGAATACAAACCACCCACGACACCGACCGACTGGGCAATAAGACGGTCACCAAACGAATATTGACCTCTTCCGGAGAATACCAATTCATGCGCCAGGGTCGAACTGGCGGGTGATGATAAATCCTTCCAGGCCCGGCGGTTTAACACCGGTTCCAGATAAAAAGAATGATTAAATACAAAATGCATGACACTCCAGTCCTTATCCACATCCAGCCGGCCCAGTGACTCCACGCCCACCTCATCCGTGTCCGCAACATCAGATAAATTGGTCTCATATTCAATCTGGCCATACGTGCTGGATATGGCGGTCAGCTTTTCTAATCGCAAACCAACGGTCGGCAGGAAGAAATCAGATTCCCCGTCACTAATGGTAACGCCCGTCACATCCTTTCCTTCAACCTGTATATTGCGCCACCGCGCGCCCACAAAAGCGTCGACAAATAATTCCTGCTTCTGATAAATATTTTTACTTATCTCGCCGCCCCAGGACCACTCTTCACTATGAAATTCCTCGTTCGCGAAACCCACTTCCGAAGCATCATACTGACCCCAGGAACCCAGAATACGCCAACGCGCTCCTTCCACATTAAAGAAGGGCGCTTCATAGGTGCCGATCACGGAGTGCGCACTGTCAAATCCCGCCGTGATATAATCAATGGCAAAAATATCATCATTGCCCGTCAGTTGATTATTGGTAAAACCAAACCGTTCCCGCCATTTATCCGTTTCTTCGGTCCCGGTATTGGACGCCTGCATATAAACCAGCCAGGGCCGGTTCTCCGTCACCATTAAATCCAGAACCACTTCGCCGGGCAGTTCCGCCGACGACAGGGCCGTTTCCACGCGCCGGCCCGGATGGCGGTTCAGCATGTAGATATATTCATCCAGCAAATCCTTGCGCAGCAGATCGTGTCTTTCTTTCTCGCCTTCTACCGCCGGCCTGACCGGACTGTTCGCCCTGATCCGGGCATGAACCGGATTGTTAATCCTGGTTTCCATCGGAATACGCTCGCCCGAGGCCACGGTTCGCAATTCCGTGACTACTCCCGTCCAGACCACCATACGCAGAACCTGGGCCTCATCCCCATATCTTAAATCTTCCAGCGTCTCCGGATCGATATCATCCTCGTGCGGGGTCACATAGATTCCGATATATCCCTGATCGGTAAAATAATGTACCAGTCGCTGCGATATCGCCTGGAGTGCACTGGCATAAAATCGATGCTCGGTCAATGAGGGAACTTCTGAGAGGGTAATGGATTGACCCTTTAGACCATCACGTACTCCTATGAAGCCGTCAGCAGCCTGCACCAGTTCAATCTTCAGATTCAGCAGTACCTCCACCGGCGGATGACCCGGGTGATCGGGCGGCTGATATTCAATCACGAACTCCCGAACCGGATAACTCGGCCCGTCGTTGGGATCAGCCATAATCGACTCTGTCATAGAATCAGCCATGGTATCTTGCGCTTGTAATGGAACCGCAGATACACACCCTAACATTAAAACAAAACTCACCAGCCTGACCGCGACACAGACGCCTGCCCATCGACTTCCGGTCGATTCGGTGCGCTTCCGATTGCCGCCTGTCAAACAACTTTTACCTTTATGTCCAAACATTATGGTCCTCATGCATGCCTCTCCACATAGTATTAATAAAGTATTGTAAGATAAGCCCTGTACTAAGTAATATACTATTATCCCTAATGGATTTTAGTATCATTAGAAGTATAGTGTCAGCACCATATGGGTCGCGGCCCCTTTACAAACAATATCACGCATCGATCTGGTCGCTGCATAACATGAGTTGCCGCTCCTGTGATGAATATGAGCCTTCAAAGAATAGAACCTGATAAACGTTCTCTCCCTTCTACGGCGATTCTTAACTCTTTTACGGCGATCTTAATTATATCTTTGATTGGCTATTTCAGATCAAGCTCCGACAATAGCAAAGTATATTTTCTCCATTTTACCCTTAAAAGTCAATTAAATTCGTATTTTTTTCCTTTAATTGCTTGTACTACCGATAATTAATCTTATCCTTTCAACAAAAGCTCTCCTGAAATAAACTCATCTACTTAGTTACTTACGTCCTATAACCTTTACCTGAAAAACGAATACTATTCGGAACACCTCAAATAAAAACTGAAAAGCCTGTTATGATTTATGTTAAATGATACTAAAGTGTTAGCACAATTTACTCAGGCGCCGGAGCAGCCTGTAAACCTATAGTTTTACAAAATTATTACTATCTTATTTCAGGCTCAACGTCCTATAAAATTGTCAGCGATCCTATACACCTGTAATGTTCTATTCCAGGGAGCCTTTTCATAAAATTCCATTCATTAAAATCTTAATCCATACTATCCTGATATTTTTATAACTTCTTTATCAGAAACAACTTCCCACCCAGGCCACCTCAGAGCAACACCCTGTTAATCTTTTCAAAAAGTTATTTACACCCTGCATGGTTCTTTATATAATATTTACTTAACTTACTGATATACAATGCACTATGAATTTCTGGAGATACTCGGAATATGTATGAAATCGTTGAAAAAAAAACACTCGGCCCCAGCGTGACTCATTATGAAATCAAGGCCCCTCGAATTGCCCGGGCACGTCAGTGTGGCCAATTTGTTATCGTACGCGCTTTTGATCATTCCGAACGGATTCCCTTAACTATAGCAGATGTCAACAGAGATACCGGCACCATCACAATCATTGTCCAGTCTGTAGGTAAATCCACTATGGAGATGACCCGGTTACAAAAAGGACAGGGCTTTCAGGACGTTGTCGGCCCCCTGGGCCAGCCCAGCCATATTGAAAAATTCGGCACTGTAGTCGTTATTGGCGGTGGTTTAGGTACGGCGGTTGTATATCCTCAGGCCGTGGCCCTGCGCAATCTTGGAAATAAAATTATCAGTATCATCGGGGCTCGTTCCAAAGAGCTGCTCATCCTGGAAGAGCTTCTCGGCAGTGTCAGTGACAAGCTTATCTGTACCACAGATGACGGCTCCTACGGCAAAAAGGGACTGGTCACTGACGCGCTGCAGGAGTTAATCGACGATCCCGATACCAATGTCGATGCCGTGTATTGTGCCGGGCCGGTCATTATGATGAAGTTCGTGGCCCGGCTGACCAAACCTTTTAACATCCCAACCATCGTCAGCCTCAATCCCATTATGGTGGACGGCACCGGAATGTGCGGAGGCTGCCGGGTCAGTATTGACGGAAAAACCAAATTCGCCTGCGTGGACGGACCCGAATTTGACGGCCACCAGGTGGACTATGACGAACTCATGGACCGGCTCACGACCTACAAAAATCACGAACAAAAATCCCGGCAAAAACATGCCTGCAAACTACAACAAACTTAACCTTCTAATAATCTTTGTGACTTTGTACTTCTGTGTTTGTGTACCTTATTTATATTAAAAGGAAAAATTGATGCCCGAATCTGAAATAATCCAACCACAGGATAACAACTTAAAACCGAAAGAGCGCATGGCTATTCCGCGTCAGGAAATGCCCCAGCGGGACGGTATGGAACGAGCTAAAGATTTCGTGGAAGTCAATCTCGGCCTTCCCGAACATATCGCCATCAAAGAGGCCCGCCGTTGTCTGCAATGCAAAAAGGCAAAATGCATTGAGGGCTGTCCGGTAGGTATTGATATCCCCGGCTTCATCAACCTGATCGCCGAAGGTGACTTTCTGGCAGCCGCCGATTTGATTCGCAGGGACAATAACCTGCCGGCCGTCACCGGACGCGTCTGTCCCCAGGAAACCCAGTGCGAGATCAAATGCGTACGATGTAAAACCGATGCCCCCGTGGCTGTCGGCTGGCTGGAACGTTTTGTTTCCGACTACGAAATGCAGCATCGTAACGGACAATCTCAAAAAACCGTGGAAAAAACCGGTAAGAAGGTGGCCTGCATCGGCGCCGGCCCGGCCGGTATCACCTGTGCCGGCGAACTGGCCAAAATGGGACATGATGTCACCATCTTCGAGGCTTTCCACAAACCCGGCGGCGTGCTGGTTTACGGCATCCCGGAATTCCGTCTGCCCAACGAAATCGTGGACCTCGAAATAAAAAATCTCAAGGCACTCGGTGTAACCATTGAGACCAATGTCATCGTCGGCCGGACCGTAACCCTCGACCAGCTCCGTAACGAGGAAGGATTCGATTCCATCTTTATCGCCAATGGCGCCGGACTGCCTTCCTTTATGAGAGTTCCCGGCGAAAACCTCAAAGGCGTCTATTCCGCCAACGAATATCTGACCCGTTCCAACCTGATGGGAGCCTATCGTCCGGATTCGGACACTCCTATTATCCGCGGTAATAAGGTATGCGTCATCGGCGGCGGCAACACGGCCATGGATGCCGTCCGTACCAGTAAACGACTCGGCGCCGAAGTCAGCACCATTGTCTATCGACGCGCTCTGGAACAGATGCCCGCGCGCGTCGAGGAAATCCACCACGCCGAAGAAGAAGGTATTATCTTTGAAATGCTGACCGCTCCGACTGAAATCCTCGGTGACGACCAGGGCTGGGTCAAAGCCATGAAATGCATCCGCATGGAACTGGGCGAACCCGACGAGTCCGGACGCCGGCGACCCGTTCCCATCCAGGGATCCGAATTCATTATCGATTGTGACCTTGTGATTGTGGCCATCGGCATCAACGCCAATCCCCTGCTCACCCAGGCTACCCCCGACCTGAACCTGAATAAATGGGGTTATATCGAAGCGGACGAAAATCTCATGACCAGTATCCCCGGCGTCTTCGCCGGCGGGGACATCGTACGCGGCGCCGCCACCGTCATCCTCGCCATGGGCGACGGAAAACTCGCTGCCCGGAATATCGATAAATACCTCAAGAACAAAATATAAATGAGGGCGGCATGCTTTTGCGCAGCATAAGCATGGCATTCTCTGGGGCTGATTTACACGTAAATTTCAACTACACCCGTTATTCTTCATCGTCCTCAACCAGATAGAGAACCGGACGGGTCCTTAATACAGGTCTGATTTTCTTCTGGTTCAAGAGGCGCGAAGCCTGGGACAGGTCATCCTGAGTTATCGGCTGTACCGGAAACTTGAACGTGATTTGGGGATTGTCTGCTGAGTGTTTTTCTGTCATAATCACTTTTTCGTCACACACCCTGACATTTCATTAGTTCTCACAGTTTTATATAATTATCGGCACTTAAAAAGACCGGATAACATAATCAGGCACACAGCATTATCATTGACAAACAGCGCCATTAAACGAAAATATGTATGTGCCTTCTTGTCGCGGCGTAGTCTTAAGACGAAGACGGACCTGTCCCGTCGTAGTCGTCCCCCTCCGTAGCATCTACTGCGGAGGACGGGAAGACGAAGACGGATGTGCCTTTTTTATTATATGGACATTAATGAACATAAAAACATATTAGTCACCTGCGCCCCCGGCCTCAATGATTATCTGGGCGCTGAACTGGAAGCGTTACAGTGTAAGGTTGTCAGCTCTCACCCCGGCGGTGTTGTCACGCGCGCCTCGTTCATCGACTGCATGAAACTCAACCTCTCTCTGCGTACCGCGTATAGTGTGCTTTACCTGCTGCGTGAGTTTCGCTGCGGCAGCCCCGAGGCGCTCTACAAACAAATCAGCACGATACCCTGGGAAAAGATTATCGACCCCGGCGAACATCTCTGCGTCATTTCACAGGTCGATACCTGGAGCGTGAATAATACCATGTATCCCAACCTCAAGGTCAAGGACGCCATTGTTGACCGTATCCAGCGCAAGAGAGGCCGCCGCCCCGACAGCGGACCCGAGCGAACCGGCGTGGTCGTCAACCTCTTCTGGAAAAACGACCGCGCCTGGCTTTATCTGAATACCTCCGGCTTCAAACTCTCGGATCGTAACTATCGCAAAATGCCGCACCACGCGCCCCTGCGCGAAACCCTGGCCGCCGCTGTCATTATGGCCACCGGCTACGACGGCTCCTGCGAGATGGTCCTGCCCATGTGCGGCAGCGGAACACTCGCCATAGAAGCTGCCCTGATTGCTATGAACAAACCGGCCGGCATCCTGCGCAGCGATTTCGGATTCATCCATACAAAACTGCACGACGAACAACTATGGAAAACCATCCGCAATGACATCCGCAAATCCATCCACAAAGACAAACCCGTCAGACGGATCATAGCAACCGATAATGATGAACTGGCGATCCAGGCCGCACGGCAAAATGCACGTACCGCCGGCGTCGAACACCTGATCGAATTCAATGTCTGCGATTTCGCCGATACCGAAATTCCGCCCGGTGAAGGCATTATCCTGATGAATCCCGAATACGGCCAACGCCTTGGTGATCTGGACCAGCTCGAAAACCTCTATAAACGCATCGGCGACTTCTTCAAACAAAAATGCGCCGATTATACCGGCTACCTCTTCACCGGCAATAAACAGCTAGCCGGCAAAGTGGGCCTTAAAACCAGCGCCCGCCTGCCGTTTTTCAACGGCAACATCGAATGCCGGCTCCTCAAATACCAACTCTACCCCGGCTCACGACGACCATAACAAGCTGATTTTAAAAATATTTAGATTACCTAAACTCTGAATTGAATGTCCCTCGTCCGCTAAATTCTCTGATTTGGGTAAAAAAAATATATATATTCCGCCAAATGCTCATTATATGTGATATAAATTATTTTAGGAGGGAGGCTGTCTTTTTTTTAAACTATATAATATCTGTAATTTCTTTCTGCCAAATATGTTATCTGTTATCAAGAGGGAGATAGGATTAAATAAAATAGTAATGATATCACTGTTATCAATAGTGCTATCCGGATTTCAAATATTCTAAACTGCCATCCGTGAATAAGGCTTATTTTGTAAGGAGAATACTATGAAAAAGAAGAATGCTATGATGAAAGGGTGTGTTTGGGTAGTGGCTGGTTTCAAAGATGTCGATCCGCCGGGAACAGATCCGAATTATGGCGGAGTGTTCTGGTCGTTCAAATCCGACGACAATGCCGAGCCGGTCGCCGATGCCGGAGAGGATGTGCATGCCTGGCTGGGAATGGATGACGGACATGACTCAGATCCGTGTTCGGCTTATGTTGAACTGGATGGTTCAAATTCCAGCGATGACGGCTTGCCCGATCCGCCGGGAGAGCTGAGCACCCTCTGGGTACAAACCGCCGGCCCGGATGTGACCATCAACAATGCGACCAGTGCTGTTGCGAATATAACCGTAACCCAACTGGCCAGTAATAATGAAGATGGCTCTGCTTCTCCTTATGTATTCCAACTGACGGTTGGTGATGGTCAGTTTGTTGACTCTGATTCCATGGTAGTGACCTTTACCAGTAACTCGTGTCTGGCTTCCCATGAGGAAGACGGTTCCGATTATCACGAAGGTGATATTAACCAGGACTGCATCGTGGACCTGGATGACTTCTATGAAATTGCTTCCAACTGGTTCCAGTGTACGAATACGGCAAATGAAGATGATTGCGGTGAATTATAAAATTATGCTTAAAGAGCCAATTGCTATTAATTAATAGCCTTAGGTCAAAAAAAATATGATTACCCTCTAATTATCAAAATAACGTCAAGAGCCTATTGCTGTGAATTAATAGCTAAAGGTTAGTTATACTGAGGTTTCCTTCAGCATTTCCTGAACGAAGCCTTTTTTATTCGAAAAAAACCGTGTATTTCCTCTTGCGGAGTGAATGTAATATTCCGCCATCGGCTAAAAAATAATCTAAAGTGATATTTTTCTGTCCTTCTTATTCCGATAAAGTCTATGAGAACTGGACAGAATCAGTACATTTATCCGATAAACCCGGCAGTATGATTTTAATATACTGTTAATACGAACATAAATTAAACAAATATTTGCTCAAGTATTTTTTTTGTTATTTCTTGATTTTTCAGTTGATTCGCATTTAACGACTCAGTATAATGAAATTTAACAGCAAAGGAAAACTTCTTCTTTGGGGAGTAGAGGTATCCAGCAAAATCCAATTATGCCAGGGGGATTTTGTCTACATAGTGTGTGTTTTTTTAACGTTTTAGGAGAGTACTTTGAAAAGGAGAATGCTATGAAGAAAGTATGTGTTTTGGTGGCGTTACTCGCAATGACTTCATTTGCTGCGGCAGATTGGGTCCGTTTTGAGTGCGAGGACATGGAATTGTCAGGCGCGTATGTTCTTGCCGATCCCTGTAATCCTGGCGGATTATCAGGGACAGGGGAGTCCAATGACGCCTATGTCCAGCTTCAGAATCCCAGCGGAAATTTAGGAGAATTGCGTTTATCCGTGAATGTTCGCAAGGCCCAGACGTACAGTGCAAGATTTAGTGTCGCCGCTGAAGGTTTGGGTGAACACTGGGACAGTTGGTATGTCAACAACGAAAATGGTCCGGGACCGGATGGGCAGTATTGCAGAGAGAATTATGCCGCTGAGTACACCTGGTCCAAGTCCCAGACTGAAGCCCCCCATGATTGGGTTCTTGCTACCTGGCAGGATTTTGTTGATTCAATTACGACCTATGGAACGGGTGATT
>JAFGHE010000122.1 GCA_016930295.1 Sedimentisphaerales bacterium | reverse complement strand
ATTGCATCCCTTGAGAATGACCTTTTCCCCTTTTGTGTTTACAAACTCTGTTCCCTCAGAAGTTAAAAAGGGCTGTCTATTTTGATTTGACAGCGGATGGCGGTCCGCGCAGGAACACGATAGCGCGGCCATTATCATTAACAGCAGGGTTTTAATAATTTTCATCATTCCGGGCTCTTTTTATTGCATACACAGTTTGCATGACAGAGTATTACCATTTCAACAGTTTATTTTTTGATTGCAGATGAGGTTATCTACTTTGAAGTATTCACTTCAATATAGTTTAGGTTAAAGCCGCTGTTTTCTATAACAACTTTCATTTTTTGGACACCTGCCTGGAGATACACATTCCTCTTTATCAGATTGGTATAGTTCTGCCAGTCGCCGGTGTTGACAATTTCCAGGGAGCCTGTTTTGTCTTCTCCGTTGAATTCTACGTGCAGTTTGGCGCCGTCCCAGGGTGAGCCGACTCGGCAAACGATGTCATAGTCGCCGGTCTTTTTGACGTTTACGGTGTATTCCAGCCATTCGCCGGTCTCTAACCAGCCGAGATTATAACCGCCTTCAAGGCAATCCTGAATATCGACACCTGTTTTGCGGTAGGCTCCGCCATTATTGCTTTCATCAGTGTCCCAATAGGCTTTTTCTTTCGGACTGGTGTCAAAATCTTCTGCTTCCACTCTTCCGGGCAAGTCGATGGGCCCGCCATGATAGGGTGCGGGCGGACAGCCAATGCCGGCGACAAACTCGATACTGTCACTGCATCCGAATCCGGCACTGTCAACGGCTCTGGCCGTGAGTGTATGGCAGCCATCCGGCACGTTCCATGTGAAATGATAAGGGGCATTTGTGGCCACGCCTAATAGGGTATTATGATTATAGAATTCAACTTTTTTCAGATTCTTATCGGCATCCGAGGCCTCAACGGTTATTTTCAAATCACCTGTAGGGACGGTTGAATCACTGGTGGGGGACGTGATTTTAATCCGGGGTGGCTGGTTGTCACCCTCGATCTGATAGGCTCGGACCCAGTCGACAGTCATTTCCGCAGGAAGTTCTCTGTTGTCAGTATCGCCGTCAACGGCAACATTTAATACCAGATAAAACCGCTTGTCAAAGGGTGCCGGGTAGTCGGCAGAAAAACTACTCCACCTGTTCTGCATGGCATAAAGTTCATCGTCGATAAACCAGCGTATTTCATACGGCTGCCATTCAACGGTATAAATGTGGTAGTTCTTCGAAAAATCGACACGTTCCGGGGCAAATTCTCCCCCGGAGTAGTTGTTATAATGTCCCTGTCCGCCGTAGAAAATGCCCCCTTTCACGCGGTCCGGATTTGCGCCCTGGGTTTCCATGATATCGATCTGGCCGCTGCGAGCCCAGGCGCCGTATTCGAGTTTTTCTGGAAGCATAAAGAGTTTACATCGAAGCCCGTTTCCGCTTGCTGTTTTGATCCGAGCCTGGATTTTTCCATATCGCAAACCAAACTTGCCGTACGTATTCAGTCTGGCAGAGGTGTATTCGTTTATAATATAATGCTCTTTTTGGGCACGGATGACAAGTTTCCCGTCTTTTATAAAACGGTTGCTCTGCCTGTCGGTGTAAAACTGTTTCTGGCCCGCATTGTAGACCACCCCGGGATTTGTTTCGGCCTTCCAAATATCGGAATCCATTTCTGTTTGATCAAATTCATCGGACCAGATGAGCTTATATTCTGCGTATAATGAGGGCGCAAATATCATAGCGAATAACAAGATAAAACTGAATATTTTGAACATATGTGAACCTTTCAAAACAATATATACCGGCTCTTACTTTGAGATTAATAGACCATTGTTATGATCGAATGAGCCGGACTCGAGCAGGCGGCTGCCTTCTGGTCGATCTTAAGATTGAATTTGATTTCCTTGTCTGTGCGGTTCATAACAACGATGGCGATAGAGTTATCCGGATTTTTAAAGGCGGTTGTTTCCAATGCCTTGTTGGTGGTTGAACCGGCGATACGAACTGCGCCGGGGCGGATATACTTGCTGAAGTGTCCCATATAGTAGAAGGAACTCTGGTAGTACAGGTCATTGCGGGTGGTATCGGCGATGACGGGTGCATCACAAAGATTATCCACATGGTTGGGGCCGCCTCTTTCATCTAAAACCATGTTCCAATCAACCCAGCCCACAGTCCAGTTATTCAGATCGCCGATAATGTCGTGGGCATATCGTTCGCCCAGGTCCCATGCTCCCAGTCTGACTCCGCCTTCCTGACAGCCTTCCGTGAAGAGTAGATTAGTACTCGGGAAGGCATCGTGGACTTTTGCCAGATTTTCAAATTCGTCGCCGGAATACCAGTGGAATCCAACTCCCCAGACGTATTTGGCTGTCTCCGGATCGGATAAAATGGGCTCTGCACGCTCATAAATGATATCCTTGTTGTGGTCCCAGACGATGATCTTCACGTCCCCGAGTCCTTCTCTTTCAAGCGTCGGTCCCAGGAAGTCACGTACAAAGGCACCCTCTTCTTTGGCTGAATAGATACAGGAATCCCATGTTTGGGTTGCTGCCGGCTCATTCTGAACAGTCAGCCCCCAGATCGTAATGCCTTCTTTGGCGTATTCTTTGATATATCTGGCATAATACCGTGCCCAGACGTCACGGCATTCATCTTTAAGTTGTCCGCCGTAGTTCATCTGGCCGTTGGTTTTCATCCACGCCGGAGGACTCCACGGGGATGAGAAAATCTTAAAGTTGGCGCCCTCGACGGCCAGGGCGTCTTTGATCATCGGGATAAGCCATTTTCGATCGCGGTCAATCGTAAAATGTTTCAGTTCGAAATCTCCGTCGACTTCAGTATAAGCATAGTTGCCGAGTGAAAAGTCCGCGCTGTTGATATGCGTTCTGCAAAGGGTGTATCCAATACCTTTCTTCGGATCAAAATAGGCCGTCAGAACTTCCGTACGTTTTTCAGGGCTCATTTTGGAAAGCGTATACGCAGCCGCTTCGGTGAAGGCTCCTCCGAAACCTGTTATCCTTTGATAAGTTATTGATTCATCAATAGTTATCGAGGTAAAGGCTTCTGGCAAGGCTGAAGAACTTAAAGCAATCGATTCCTTCACGGTTAACCGGTCAGCGGTATCCTTGGCAGTAATGACGACTTGAACTGATTTGGGTTCAGGTTCAGCGGTTTGGGATACCGGTCCAGTTTCCGGCTTACTTCCTGTTAAAATACTCAACATACTAATCATACCTATTACTACTGTTTTCTGTAACATTTTTTAATCCTGTTTATAACCTTGCTTAGAGAGATTGAATCTCATTGTTTATCTTGTTTTCCCCCGCCTTTGCTCGAGCTCAGTGCGAATCTCATGGGCTTTTTGTTCCGTTATTTTGTAGGTCACAATAATAAGAATCGCTATTGCGGACGTTATCATCGGAACGCCAACATCGAACACCCTCAGAAGGAATAATGTCTTTGCCGCCTGAGCTGTTTCCAAGGCCACATCAAAACCGGACGCTTTCAGCATGATACCGGTAAGCAGACCCGCCAGAGCCATGCCGACCTTAACCATCCACCAGTAAATGGCGCCGAAAACACCTTCACGGCGCTTGTTTGTTTGCAGTTCATCGAAATCGCAAACGTCGGAGATCATCGACCCCATCAATGTAAACAATGATCCGGTCCCAAAGGCAACGAACGGGGCAGCAAAAAGTAACCAGTAGGGATGCTCTGGATTATAACCAACCCACTTAAGAGCATATCCGACAATCGACAGGGAGATCGTTATCAGGAATGTTCGGCGTTTACCGATGTGGGTTGCGATCCAGCCGGTCAACGGAATAACCCCCAACGTGGCAATCGAGGTAAGCATCCCGAACCAACCCAGCAGTTTCCCGGCGTCTGCGTCACTGCCATTAAATAAATAATAGATCATGACGTAGATCGAAAAAGACATGCCGAGCTGAAAGCCATTAAAAACGAGGAATGTGGCTCCGCACAGTTTTACAAAGGGCTTACACCTGAAGGTCGTTCCAATGCCGTGGAAGAATTCACTCATGTTTTTCCAGAATCCTTTTCGGGTTTTATCGACAGGATCTAAGCCATATTTTTCTTTACAGAAAATAGCGGGGACGATTCCAAGTCCGGCGACCGTAATGCCGACGGCGATTGCCAAGGTCCGTGCCCCGTGTACGGTGTCCCGGAACAGGTTTTCGTTTGACATTATCGCATAAAACCAGGGGACCCCCAGCCAGGCAATCTGACCGACGGTGTTGGCGAACGCGTGCAGTCGGGTGCGTTCATGATAATCAGGAGTCATTTCATAGCCGAAAGCGACGAAGGGTGTCGCATAAACGGTATAGGCCAGAAAGAAACAGATCGAAGCGGTCATAAAAGTCCAGAAATAAAACGCCTGGCTGTGACCTTCCGGGAGTTGCCACATCAGGGCAAAGATAAGCCCCGCAAGGAGAGCTCCAATAAAGATGAACGGCCTGCGTCGTCCCCATCGGGTCCGGGCGTTGTCAGAGATATAACCCAGCATCGGATCCGAGACAGCATCAAATATTCGGGGTATCGCGCCTAAAAGGCCGACCAATACCGGATCCATGCCGAGGCCCAGGTTCAAAATGACGACCATGGCCGGCAGGGCGGCTGCCTGCAAATTATTAACGAACATCCCAACGGCGTATGCCGATTTTTGCCTGAGCGGGATACGATCCTCAGGGGCAGTGGTATAATGTATTTTCTGGCTCATAGTTACCTTTTTCAGATTATTAAATGGGTGTTCTTCTGTGCGCAACACTATAACAGTGCGTTCGAGTATAGCGAATCATTATAAACATGTCAACAACGACTTGTCGCTGAGACACTGTTTTATTGAAATAGCAATCGGTTTCTGGCGAGTTGCGATTTTGTGGGGTTTTTTGGTCTTATGATTTGTCAGGTCACTTTTATGGTACTGCCATGGCTGATACAGTCAGCCCTGACCAGGTTGCGGTAATAATATACCCGTGAGCTGATACAGGGTGTTGGATTGGCCGGGGAAAATCAACTTTTTTAAAAAAATTTACGGACAGTAATCATACAGACACCTTGTCCGTAAACGTATCGCTTTCGCAAAAATTATCGCCAAGAGGCCGTTTATAAGTTTTTATTATCTTTAATTTTATGGGACTTGGAAGGTTTTCAGGGGGCAGACGGCCAGGGCCGATATCTCTATAAAAACCGTTTGCTAATACATTTTTTTGCAGATTTTGCCATTTTTTTTATTGACATCTTTTTAGTATCCATTATAATTATCAATATAATAAAGTGAATGTTTCTATCAAACAATTGCAGATGCGGATTTCGATTTTTTGAAAACAAGGCGAAATAATTACGATGTTAACTCAGGGAGAATATTGCCTGAGATGATATTAAGTAATCACATAAAGGCAGTGAATATTAACAAAATGAAAAAAAGAAATGGTTTCACATTAATAGAGTTGTTGGTAGTAATTTCAATTATAGCATTACTGATATCGATCCTGATGCCTGCCCTGGGCAGAGCCAGGGAGCAAGCCAATCGGGTAGTCTGTTCCAACGGTCTCCATCAAATTAATCTGGGGATGAATATTTATGCAGCAAATAATGAAGACGATCTACCTGCACTTACGGGGGTTGCCGGCGCCT
>JAFGHE010000121.1 GCA_016930295.1 Sedimentisphaerales bacterium | reverse complement strand
TAGATTTTTATAAAAAATTATTTGCGTCCGTGGTAGAATGTGGTAAATTTTGGTGCAGAGTGGTTGAATGACCTCGATTGTCACCGAAACACTTTTAGAAAGATAATATTCTATGCCTTTCTTTACCGGTGAATATGAATTAACTCTCGATAATAAAAATCGATTATTTATCCCTGCTCGTCTTCGAGAACAAATTTCACCTGAAGTTGATGGCAGTGCCTTTTTCATGGTGTTCGGAGTCAACCGAATCATAAGTCTTTATCCTGAAATGTATTATCAGCGCATCGCCCTTGCCGTGGCTCCACGGATGGTGGCCCCAGACGAGTTGTTGGCGTTCGAACGCATCAATTACTCCATGGCTGGCAGGGTTGAGCTGGATCGGCAAGGACGGGTGCTTCTAGGCGAAAAAGCAATCCGCCGGGCCGGCATCAAGGTGCAGGTGACGTTGATTGGTGTTCGAGACCATATCGAAGTCTGGGATAAAGACTACTGGGATAAATATATGATCGAACATTTGCCTATGCACGAACAGATGCTTTTAAAGGCCAGAGAGGAAGCATCACGCAAAGAGCGGGAAACCGCCGGATGGTAATTTGTTTAAACTTATTACCAAAAAAACCTGGATTTACTGTTATCATGACCATGACACAACCTCAAGCTATTGGATGAATGGATGGGAGGTACTAAATGGAATTAGGTACACAAAGGAATTGCGCGGGTAATGGGTGTTCAATGGAGGAACTCCAGAAAAAACTTGCAATCGGGGATTGGATGGCTCTGCGAAACGATGATTCTATACGCATGTACCATGAATTATTGGCACAGCGCCTGGAACGAATCCAAAACATGGGCGGTCCCTTCAGTAGCGTTGACTTTTCGCCGGAAATAAAAGCTCTCTTTTCTGTCAGCCCTGGCAAGGAGCATACCCCTTTAAATAAAAGCAGGGCTTTGGTTTAGTAATCTATGAGGTTGGGTATTGTGTGAGCCGGCGATAGTACATATCCCTGTATTACAGGAAAATGTTCTGAATGTTCTACAATTTCCTGCCGACGCCATAGTGGTCGATGCCACCATTGGTCAGGCGGGACATGCTTTAGCTCTTGGCCAACAACTGAATAAGAACGGCTTACTCATCGGACTCGATATCGATGAAAATGCCATAAAACTGGCACAAAACCGTTTGAAAGATCTGCCCTGCCGGATTGAACTTCATCGTGAAAATTTCGGCCGGCTCGATACTGTCCTGGCAGAAAATGGCCATAAACAAGTGAATATTATCCTGGCTGATCTGGGATTTAACTCGGAACAAGTATCCGATGCCCAACGGGGCCTGAGCTTTCTCACCGACGGACCCCTGGATATGAGACTGGATAACCGGTTACCCGCAACCGCGGCCGATCTGGTCAATACGCTCAAGGAAAAAGAACTGGCCGATTTGATCTTCCTCTACAGCCAGGAACGAAAAAGCAGACGCATCGCACGGGCCATTGTCTATCATCGCCGTCATAAACCGATTGAACGGACAACCCAACTGGTAGATATTATTTTTAAAGCCACCGGGACCACCGGCAAAGGGCGAAAAAGTAAAATCCATCCGGCGACCAGAACCTTCCAGGCCCTGCGAATTGCCGTGAATGATGAACTGGGACAACTGGAAAAACTGCTCAAAACCGCCCCACACGTGTTATGCAAAGACGGCCGGATTGCCGTCATCAGCTTTCACAGCATGGAAGACCGAATAGTAAAATATAACTTTCGCGATAATAAAAAAAATGGACTCTATGACATTATTACCAAAAAACCGATTATCGCAACCGAACCGGAACGTAAACGTAATCCACGCAGCCGAAGTGCAAAATTACGTGCTGCAAAAAAATTGTAAATAAATACCGCGGATGATCCGCTCACATAACGAGTAACAAATAAGTAATGTATGATCTATAACATGGATGTTTAATACCTACAGGAGGTGTTATGGTGACAAAGGAAGCTAAAATTGGATTGCTATTGGGATTGGGATTCATCATCGCAATAGCGGTTGTCTTGAGAGATGTACATGAAACCGGAAAGGCCGAACTGCAGGAAACCCTGGAAATCACCGATAACCAGGTCAATAAAGCGCCGCCCAGCGCCCTGCCCCTGGCCGTAGAACAACTATCATCACCAGAAGACCAGGGATTCCAGCCGGCCCCGGCGCCGTCAAGACCGGCGCCCCCAAACAGACGGCCCGTAACAAATCCACGCCCTAACAGACCCCAACGCGCCAGGCCCGCTCAACCACGACCAATCCAGCAACCTGTATCACGGCCAGGCCCTATCGCTGGAAATAACCGGCCGGAGATGCAACCGGCATCAGCGCAAAATCAGATCCCGGAAAACCAGGATACACAGCCCCATACAGACCAGAGACAAATACGATACGAAATGGATTTACCCACTGCCCCGCCGCCGGCTCAAACAGAACCTGACTCGGTCATCGTACCACCCAGTGGGGTGTTTGAAAAGGCCGTGGATAAAGTGGTACAGCGACCCTCTCTCGAAAACAACATCGTCAGGCCGCCACAGATACTAAAACCAAAAACGTATGTCGTCTCCGAAGGGGACAGCCTCAGTAAAATCGCCCTGAATTTCTACGGACCCGTCGAGGGCAACCGGCTTGTCAATATCCAGCGTATCTATGACGCCAACTGTAACACCCTAAGTTCCATGGATGAACTCCGGGTAGGACAAAAACTGATCATACCTCAACTTGATTCCAGACCTGGTGAGGCTGAGAGAGAGCCGTCGGACAGAAGGTCCGGCCAGACCACGCAGGAAACGCCGCCCCGGATAAATCCAAAATACACTATCTACATCGTTAAGGAAGGGGATTCCCTCTGGCGCATCGCCCGGCAACAGCTCGGTGACGGCAGCCGGTTCCCCGAAATTGCACGACTGAACGATAGAGTCATCAGCGATGAACATAGTGTCTATCCGGGCATGCGTTTGAAAGTGCCGGCCAAATAACGGATGTCGCGTTGTTGCTGCTGTTGCCGGAAAAATGACAATGTTATCCGGGAGGATCCAGAGCAGAGAGCGATACATAAGTGAACAGTCCTGTACCCGCAAAAACCTAACTGGTATGATATTGGGATGGGCATGATTGGGACCAAACGTATTGTATATCTCTTCAGCCTCTTGTTAATTATCGGGCTGATACTCGTGCATTTGCGTACCCGGCACATGCAGGCTGTATATGAGATGGTCACAATTTCCGAACAGCAGCAGCAACTCCGGCACAAATTATGGCAGCAACAGATTCTATTGAGCGGCGTCCTGGAAACACCCGAAAAAATTAAAAAGAAAGTTCAGGAACTAAACGTTGACCTGGTGCCACCCGGCAACGAAGAAAACCAATCCGACCAGGAATAAAGGTGGCATGCTTACGCGAAGCTTAAGCATCCTTTATTATAATGTTGTACCACGGCCCTATCGGCCGTGCTGAACCGGAAGAATTAAATCATGATGAATTCCTACACAAGAATATGGAGCTATGGTTTCTCCATGCTGCTGGTAACCGCGTTACTGACGGTCGTGGCCCGCTGCTGGGTATTGCAAAACGCCAATGCCGACCAGTATCAGCAGCGTGCTCTACGACAGCAACTCAAAATCATCCCCCACAACACACGCCGCGGTTTAATTGTTGACCGCAACGGCTCCGTAATGGCCATCAGCCGCAAGGTCCCCATGGTCTGGGCCGATCCGACGCGAATTCAAAACATCCCCGAAACCTGCCAAAAAATTGCTCCCGTTCTGGGACTGAATGAAAACGAACTCCTGAAAAATCTGGAAACCAATAAAGACCGCCGGTTCCTCTGGATCAAACGAGACCCTACCCAGGAGCAGGCGGACCGGATTACTGAACTGGATATTCCCGGCATTAAAGTGGACCAGTGCTTCCGGCGTGACTACCCCATGAATTCGCTGGCCGCCCATGTCATCGGCTTTACCGATATCGACGGCATCGGCCTGGAGGGCGTTGAGGCAGCCTATAATCAATACCTCAACGGTCAGCCGGGCAGGATGCTCTTTTGCAGTGATGTCAAACGCCGGCCCGTCGCCAGTCGGGAAAACAGCCGGCCCGGCGCCGACGGCCAGACCCTGGTCCTCACCATTGATGCCGTTATCCAGGCCTGCGTGGAATCCGAACTGCAAAAAGTGGTGGAAAAATTCCAGGCCAAAGGTGCTACCGCCATTGTTATGGAACCCCATACCGGCGAAATCCTGGCCCTGGCCAATCTGCCCACCTTCAACCCGGCCACAGCCCGCACCTGCCACGGCGACCTGCGACGAAACCGCGCCCTGACCGATCCCTATGAGCCGGGCAGCACCTTCAAACCCTTTACCGTAACTTCGGCCCTGGAAGGTAAATTCGTCACCATGGAAACCGAAATCGACTGCCTCGACCAGCCCTACCGCGGCAAAGGATTCCGCCCCATCAAGGAATACAAATACTATTTCGGCCCGATCCCGGTCTCGCATATCATTATCAACTCCAGCAACATCGGCTCGGCCAAGCTGGCCCAGAAAATGGGCAAAGACTATTTCCATAACATGATCGAAAAATTCGGGTTCGGTAAAAAAACCGGCATCGACCTGCCCGGCGAAAATGAAGGTATCCTCAGCCCCGAATGGAACGATAAGGAACATACTCTCACACGCGTCGGGTTCGGACAGGGCATCGCCGTCACCCCGATCCAATTGATTCGAGGCTTCTGCACCATCGCCAACGGCGGCATACTCGTCAAGCCGCGCCTGGCCCGGGGGATCCTCGATGCCGAAGGAAAAATTGTAGAAGATTTCGGACGCTGCCAATTGTGTGTTAATCCGAACGAACCCATTCCCGCCAGCGACGCCGCCGGGCGCGTCATCTCCCGGCAGGTGGCCCGCGAGATGATTGATAAAGCTCTTGTCGGCGTGGTGGAACGCAAGGCCGGCACCGCCCATAACGCCCATCTGGAAGAATGGACCGTGTTCGGCAAGACCGGCACTGCCCAGATCGCACGTAAAGACGGACCCGGCTACGAGGAAAACAAATATATCAGCTCCTTCATCGCCGGCGCGCCCGCCGAATACCCGTGCGTCTGTGTGCTCGTCATCGTCCGCGAACCCGATCGCTCACTCGGATTCGGTTACACCGGCGGCGCAGTCGCCGCCCCCACCGTCAAGGAAATCCTCCGCCAAACCCTCGCCTACCTCCACATCCCCAAAAACATATCCCCCGAAGAAATCGTCACAAACAATATAGCTCAAAGTTTACCCCTTTGAAGAAAGGGGCTTCCAGCTTGTAGATTCTTCACAGTCCCAACCACTGTAATTCACCTCCTCTTTCGTCCGACCTGTCTGACTTACTCACCTGCTCACCTGCTCTACTATATCTTATATGGGTGGCAGCGTTTGTGACGCAGTCACAAGCGATGGGTAAAATAACTCTTAACCTTCATAAAGTCTATCGACCCACCCTGGCAGGCCTGGGCGAAAAGGTTCACCTGGCCAATCTTGATGTCGGCCTGGACACCCATGTCACAGACGTCGTAAACACCATCCTCTTTGAAGACCTGCACGACATTGTCCTGGTTGGTCACAGCTACGGCGGAATGGTCGTCACCGGCGTAGCCGAGAAAATCCCTGATCGAATCTCTCACCTGATATACCTTGACGCGTTCGTTCCCGAAGACGGCGAAAGCGCCATGACAAACAGAGGAAATGACGACTGGATAACCAAATCAGCCACCAACGGGTATATCATACCGCCATGGGTCTCCCCCGATCAACCTTACCCCAAAGACGTACCTCACCCGATGAAAACATTGACGGACAAAATCGTTCTAAAAAATCCCGACCGTCTGAAAATAAAAACAGATTATATCCTGACCGTTGACCCCGACAAAGAACCCCAACAGGACGATTTCTATGATTCCTGCCAAAGAGCAAAATCCATGGATTGGCCCGTACACATTTTACCCGCCGACCACAACCCCCAATGGTCCGCACCCGAAGAGCTGGCCATCCTGCTGAACAAAATACCAAATAGATAACCACTAAGACTCCATCAAGCCCGGCTTACATTTCGATTGTGATACAGCCACGCGCAATACCAGAAAAACAGTCTCACTCTATCATTTATCTCTTTCCCTCTTACCCTCTTTCCCTCTTACCCCCTCCCCCCGCAGGTACTCCCCCTGAAACAGGGGGAGTGTTTTTTAAACTCCCCTCCTTACAAAGGAGGGGAATTAAAGGGGCGGTTTTTTATTCCATCCGAAATTATTTTTTATTTCCTCCAGCAGAACTCCCGAGAATACCAGAAAAACAATGTAATACCAGAAAAACAATGTCACTTTATCTTTTCCCATATTAGATGCCACCGTCAAAAGTATTA
>JAFGHE010000120.1 GCA_016930295.1 Sedimentisphaerales bacterium | reverse complement strand
AGGTATCACCCGCCATAAAAAATGGTGTCCCGTCCGCATACTGCAGGGCATGACCGTTCGGCGAACTCCGCACGAATCCACGCCGGTTCGGATTCTCCAGTTTTTCCTCCTCCGTCCACTCAAACACATTAAATCCCCCGCTCTGTCCATTGAGCCCGGTATCTTCCACCCGGTTTGAGCCGCTGACCCACTCCCATCGACCCGGTTTTGTCGCCACCACGCGCACCACAAACACGGCCCCCCCATCCCAGAATCCATAAACCCGCCTGGCAAATCCCGGCCCCCGCAACTCCACCCAACACGTTACTTCCTTATAATAATTGTCATATTTACCCTGCGCCTCAAGACGAATCTCCTGCATCTGCCACACATGAAGATCCGATACACTTTCAGCGCTGAGTCGGGCCACGGTAACACTTACGGCAAGCAGGAAAATGACACCGATAAATAATCGGTTAAGATGCCTGATAGTCATACAAAATTCCTTCCATTAATTTCATTAAATATTACAGTGGCATAATCATAAGGCAGTATTCAATGTTCAGGCCGGGCTGGTGTTGACCAGGAAAAAGGTCTGGGGGCGTCCGGGAAGGCTAACCGGTCAAATCTGCGGTTCACTTTTTTGTAAAAAAATATCTTGTCGGCAAAATCGACCAATACCAGCCAATCCTCTTCATTCTGGTCATGAATCCCCTCTCGGAAATGGATGGCGTTTTTATCGCCGGCGCCCAGGAAATCAAAAACCGGCTGAGCGGCAAGGTACGTCTGTTGGGTGCCCAGGGGATTAGCCCAGACATCTGCCAGCGCCTCGGTGGAAATCAGGGCACGCGGAGCTACCAGCGCCTTGAGAAAGTGCTGATCGAAAGGTAATTTCGTTTCTTTCGCTACAAATTCTCTCAAACGAGGGTGAAACCAGTAGGAAAATCTGTCCTGGTCGGTGATGTCCTTTAAGGTTTCAGATTTTTCCTGTTGAATACGATAGCAGCCTGCTCCCCCACATCCTGAACCGTTAGGAACTACCAGGGCGATTCTTTCATCCAGGGCGCCGGCCAGCAGGGCGGTCTTGCCGCCTCGTGAATGGCCGGTAAAAACAATGCGCTTCTGGTCAACATAATCCAGGGTCATTAGATAATCTATCACGCGCATACCTCCCCAGGCCCATACTGCCAGAGTGGCCCAGTCATAATCCGGATAGGCTGCCTGGGCAGAGCCCACTACATTATTTTCATCGGGATCGAGGTCTGTACGCATGTAATCAACTACCATGTATCCTCGTTTGATGATCTCCTCGGTAATGGGCACGTTAAATATCTCGCTGTCATTTTTCAAAATTACAGGAAACGGGCCTTTGCCCTGGGGAATAATCATTCCCACATTGACTTTGATTTTATGGTCCGGGCCCATGGATAGCAGAAGGTGTTTTTTCAGGGCCATGCCGTCATAAACCGGCTCGCTGGATAATTCCTCAGCCGTGACATTTCCCGGCGCCGCCGGCATATGACCGTACTGGTAATACAGAATCATGGCTTTCATTTCCGCGCGGCGCTTTTCCCATTCACCGGGCGTATGGACCCGCCGGCCGTTGTTCATGAGAAACGGATCGGGAAGTTCCTCGATAACCGCCAGCTTATCTACGCCCGGCAGTTCCGATTCACCAGGCATCTGAGCACACGACGTCATCAATAAAATCAATGGACTTGCTGAAAGTACAATTTTATAAATAGTTACTCCTGATACAGGCAATGATTCCATGGCAATTACTCCGGTTATGATACTATCATACTAACGTATCCGACACACCTGTTTAAACGCTTAAAACATAATTATCTCCATTCAGATTTAATAATACTACCAACACTATATCAATAGTCAATATCCCTCTCCTGTCAATAACTATATTCGTGTCATTAGTAAGATTCGTGGCTGAAGAAGGAATCAGTCATCGAATTCGAACGCGCCGCGCGCTATCTGGTGACGGCGATGGCGCGCTACGTTGCACAGGATTCCCAATGCCATGAAGCTGGTGAGCAGGCTGCTGCCGCCGTAGCTGATGAAGGGCAGGGTCAGGCCGGTGACAGGCATGAGGCCTATGGTCATACCGATATTGATGAGCATCTGCACGGCTATTTGTGCAGATATCCCCACGGCCAGCAGTCGCCCGAACGGGTCGTTATGCTGGCTGGCGATTTCTATGCCGCCGAGGATGACCAGGGTATAGAGACCCAACACCCCCAGGCAACCCAAAAGCCCCCACTGATGAGCAATCAGGGCAAAGATAAAATCATTGTGACGTTCGGGCAGGAATTTGTCGTAATCGACGTAAATACCCCTGCGCCACCCGTGGCCGGTCAGGCCCCCGGACCCGATGCAGATCTTGGACTGATGCAACTGGTAGCCGGTCCCGCGCAGCCAGTACGGATCGTCGGTGTTCTGCTTCACCAGCGAGCGGATACGGTCTTTTTGATAATCTTCCATGGCAAAATAAAAGACCGGCGAACATATCAGGCCCAAAGCTATGATAATCAACAGATGTTTTACACGCGCCCCGGCGACAAACAAAACAATAAAGAGAACGGGCAGAAACAGCATCGTGGTCCCCAGGTCCGGCTCCAGGATAATCAGCATCATGGGCAGCAGGGTCAGGAGAAACGGGCCGATTAATCCGCTCAGGGTGCGATAATTTTTCCGATTGCGCAAATACCAGGCCAGGGCCAAAATATAGGTCAGCTTGGCAATCTCCGAAGGCTGAATGCGTGCGGCCCGGACCAGAAAATTCGAACTATCCAGCGGCAGGAGCTTAATCCAGCGCGACGCGCCGCCTATGACCGGCACTACCCGGCGCCATCCCAGGTATTTGCCCACTAATAAAAATGCCAGCAGCATTAACGTGAATACAAACAAAAAATCACTGGCCTGGCCTAACACGCGATAGGAAAATAGATTGAGAAATACAAACAATAAAGCTCCCAGTCCGATCCACATTAACTGTTTGCGGAAATCACCCATGCGCCCGGTGGCATAAATACTGGCCAGACCAATCGCCAGCAGCGCAATCACGGCCAGAATCATGCTCAATCGCAAACCTAACAGATGTCCCTGCCATATCCGTTTCAATAACATAGTGTATTCTCTAAAAACGTAACATAAAGAATCATAACGAATTAGGCCGGCGAGGTAAATATAAATATTGCCTTAGGTGTTTATTGCTCGTACTATTTTGCCATATGAAACGTGTATTGATCATCGATAATTATGACTCGTTCACATATAACCTGCTCCAGGAGGTCGCGGTACTGACTGAGGATATACAGGTAGATGTGGTTCGAAACGACGCGGTAGATGCTGCGGGTGTCTGGTCTTATCGCCCTACGCATCTGATCCTGTCGCCCGGCCCGCGTACGCCCGATGAGGCGGGCAACTCTAATGCCATCATTGCCGAATGGGCCGGACGCATACCTATCCTGGGTGTATGCCTGGGCTATCAATGTATTGGCCAGGTGTTCGGCGGCAGGATTATCCGTGCCCCACGCTGCATGCATGGCAAGACATCGCAAATCTATCATGACGGGAAAACCATATTCAAGGGTCTTGTAAATCCTTTCACAGCCATGCGCTATCATTCGCTTGCTGTTGATGTTACGACCCTGGACAGCGGTTTTACCCTTTCAGCTCATACTGAAAATAAGGAAATTATGGGCTTTCGCCATGAAAAACTACAAATTGAAGGAGTCCAGTTTCATCCAGAGAGCTTTGCCACCCCTAAAGGCCCGGCACTGCTGGAAAATTTCTTTTTGGAATCAGGATAATCCAGCTGAGAAAAAAAACGCGGAAAATTAGCCGTTTATTTATTATAATTCAGTCGCGATATTCTCGAAATCCATGATTACCAGAGTCTGGTCATCATCCAGCGATGACTTCTGAGAAAAGGTATCTACCTCATTAAATAGGATATGGGCCAGATGTTCAGGATCCATTTCTATGGAATCCAGAATAACCTGGATCAATCGATCCTGGCCATACGGCTTTCCACGCGGCTCCGGTGCTTCGGTCAGGCCGTCAGTATAGAGGATAAGTCTGTCACCGGGTTGAAATTGATGGCAGGATTCCTCTCTCACCCCTTCCTGTACCCCTAAAATCATACTGGTGGGCGGCAGGTAGGAAATACTTATTATGTTCCGGTTGGCGATAATAGGATGGGGATGACCGGCATTGACATAGAACAGATTGCCGCTGGGCATATCCACCACCCCAAAGATAATACTGCAGGTGACAGGCCAATGTGCCTGTCTGCCTAAATTAACCAGTAATGTGTTAATTTTATCGACTATTTTCCGGGGTCGAGACTGGTTTTTCTGGTCAGAGCGGATAAGCCCTAAGATAATAGACATAATTAAAGCGGCTGCCGTGCCGTGCCCTACCACATCCCCTATTGCAAAGGCAATCTGATCCTGATTCAACTGGTTAAAATGATAGAAATCACCCCCTACTTCTATGGACATACGGTTTTTGAGAATTATTTTTCCAAATTTGCTTTCCGGCATACAGCAATTAAGTAAGGCTTCCTGAACCGCCTTGGCCAACTGCAAATCTGAATCTGTTTCAGTAGTCATAACTCACAAATAATATTTTTTATAATACTGGGCCCAGAGGCTTTTTGGGCCTTCCATGCCTTATGCAAAAAATCGTAATGTGCGATTAAGAATAATATT
>JAFGHE010000119.1 GCA_016930295.1 Sedimentisphaerales bacterium | reverse complement strand
TTTTTATTGGTTGTCATTATGGTTTATACGAACGAAAGGGCAAATCATGAAACTGGCAGGTATTTTAATTCTTGCTTTTGTTATTGGTTATTCGATTTTATCCGGAGCAGGCTCGGATTCAACCTTAATTCCGGTTTTATATGGCATATTTCTATCTGAACTGGTCTTTATACCTATAAGCAATATGTTCAGGAACCACCGGTCGAAAGACCAGGAACAAACAAGCATGTCCACCGGACTACTGTTGACGGTACTCATCGTGGTAACTGTTGTTGGGCAATGTGCTTTAGTGTTTTTATCGAATTCAAACTGGAATGGGCCAATGTATTTTTTAGACTATATTTTTTATATGTTGTCTAAAAAATATAGCACAAATTTGATACCTGGCCGTAGTAGTTATTAAGTTGAATCAATAACTCTGAAATATCGCTATGCATAAGGATGGTGTTCGAGCAAAGATTATTTAAATGGAAAAGGTCTGATCTGTGAACACAGGAAAAAGGCTTATCCTCGGTATGGTTTCATTACTAATCGCGGCGTTGATCTGGCTGCCCCTGGTGCATCTGTTTTTTGCCCGGGATATCGACCTTTATTTCAGTAAAGACTCGCCGGCGCCCCAGGCACGCAAGCTGGCCGCCCGGCATATGGCACTCTGGACTGATCCGAAACTGGGCGCTGAGGAAATTAAAATAATGCGTGCCAGTAACTCTGAATGGGATTTTATGGGGCGTACCTTTCTGGTGATGGCCCTGGGGAATATGAGCCTGATGCAACCTGAAAACCAGGCTCCCTATTTAGAGGTCATGGATAAAATCATCGACGAAACTATCCGCCTGGAACAGGAAAAGGGGATGTATCATTTCCTCATGGATTATGCCAAAGATCACGATTTTGTTAATCAGCCCCCGCGCAGCCTGTTTCTGGACGGCGAAATTGCCCTGATGCTGGGTGTCCGCCAGTTGATTGAGCCTAAACAGGCGTATCAGCCGCTGCTGAGGGAGCGTGTGGATACCATGATCAGTTATATGCGTAAAAGTCCGTTGCTTTCCGGGGAGAGTTACCCGGACGAATGCTGGACCTTCTGCAATTGCATGGCTCTGGCTTCCATAACCCTCTCTGATGTACTGGACGGGCGCGATCATTCGGATTTCTGCCGGGAATGGGTTCTTACGGCCAAACAAAAACTCCTTGACTCTCAGACCGGCATCCTTATTTCCAGCTTTACCGTGGATGGTTATGCCAAGGACGGACCGGAAGGATCAACCATCTGGGCGGTATCCCACTGCCTGCAACTGATTGACGAGGACTTTGCCCGGGACCAGTACCGCCGGGCCAGGAAACAACTCACATGCAGCCATCTGGGCTTTGGTTACGGCCTGGAATGGCCCCCCTCCTGGAAAGGCCCGCGCGACATTGATTCCGGCACGGTAATCCCCATTCTGGGTATCAGTCCCAGTTCCAGCGGCCTGGCCTTTATTGCAGCGAGTGCTTTTAATGACAATGATTTTCTGGAGGATCTGCTTACTACCCTGAACCTGGGCGGGTTTCCTTTGGAAAATGATACTACATTATCGTTTTGTGCCAGCAACCAGGTCGGTGAGGCTGTGATACTGTATGCCATGACCCTGGGGCCCCTCTGGCAGGAAATTAAAGATCGGCAAATGCCGGCGGGCTCACCATGAAAAAAACGTTATCAAAATTAGGGCGACTATTTATCCGCGGAAGGATATTTACTCCGCAGGGATTTATCTTTCGTGCAGTCCTGATTGTGATATTCTTTCTGCTGATGGAAGTCCTCGGTCTCAGACGCTATGCCATGATCCTTTCCGGCACCTCCCCTACTGCCAATGCCCAGGATATGGTAGCCATCGTCATTGCCTGCCTCTATATCGTCTTTTACATGGCCTTCATCTTCCTGGCCCCCATCCTATTTATGGCCTCCGGCTTCTTTTATCTGTTCACTCGGAAAACGGAAAAATCTCACAAATAGAAAATATTATTATAGGATCATTATTCCAGCCAGAGCCAATTATGGGCAAAAATCCCAAAATCATCTAAATCTATATCACCATCCCGGTCAAAATCAGTGCTTAGGAATATACCTTCTGTCAGCCAATCTTCCAAAAAGCTGACCAGATCCAAGAATTCGACCGAACCATTTAAATCCACATCGGCCGGGTTCCCTGCAGTTGAATTTGACATACTGGCCTGGGCCGTGCCGGCGTATACTCCCATGTTAATTCGTTTTCCATGAGGCCAGAGTTCAGCGGACCAGTCGTCAACGGGTCTTCCATTATCAATACAGGGACTGGTGACATTATCGCACACCCAACACTGGTTGGTCGGATCCCAACGGCCGATTTGGGATTTAACATGAAAATCATCATGGGCCGGATCAGCAAAATAGGGTTCGGAACTTATGTTACCGTTCCCTGCATACCCCCCCTGGACATCACTAAAGATAACAGTAACGGTTCCTGTTGTCATAGCTCGATATATTTGTTGCGGGTAATTGTTGAATACAATGCAATTCTTTACATATACATCTCTATTGCCACGAAAATGCATAGCTCCTCCCTGTTGCGTAGTAGTGTTTCCATAAAACGTACAGTTCTCGATATTAGCATTGGTATGATTTACATAAATTCCTCCTCCGCCCATGTAGTCTCCCATCGCAAAATTATCGACAAAGAGACAATTTCTTATTAAAAAACAAGCTGTCTGACTACCAATAGCCCCCCCTCTGTTATTAATCCGACAGCAATTATTCTTGAATACACAGTCTTCAATATGAGCATTGCTATCCTGCCAAAGGCATATTCCTCCACCGTAATCGTAACTGGCTATATTCCCAGAAATAATACATCTTTTTATCTCAGGGGATCCTCCCCAAACACCTCCCGCGTTTCTGGCCTTATTGTTCTTGATGATACAATCTTCAATAATCGTTGTAGGAGTATTAGATACTCCTATTCCCCCACCACCATTATCTGCCTCATTTCCCGTTACAATACAGTTCCTGATTATCGGTCCGGCTAACTTACAAAATATAGCGCCTCCATAAGAGTAACTACCACTCCAACCACCTGTAATAGTAAAACCATCTAAAACTGTATCTGACGTTTCGCTATTTTGAAATAAGAATACTCTGCCCATATTTTGGGCATCGACAATACAATTATCAGCACCATTTTCACTTCGTACAGTTATGGCTTTACCCAAAAAATCGATGTCATAATTTCCTGGCCCGGTATATATTCCATCAGCAACCCAAACCGTCTCACCCGGCAAAGCGGCGTCAACCGCAGCCTGTATCGTGGCATATTGCCCCGGCACATGCAGCCCATAGGGAGTAGCTGACGTGGAGAGAGGATAACCAGAGCCGTGGTTGTCGTCGGTAGCCTGATTTCCGGCTAAATCAACAGCATCGACCTCAAAGAAGTAAATGGTTTCACTGTTCAAATCCCCCAAGTACAGATCGTGCTTTTGGCCGGCCTCGGACTCTTCGGTCGTTATAAGATCTAAATTATTAAAATCCATCCCATAACGAATGGTTCCCCGGCTTGCCTCATTGGTTTGGAATTGAACCCGTACGCCACTACTGGTAATATTATTTACCTCAACCACGGATATCTCCGGTTCCACACAATCCACCAGGGCCAGATCCTCAACTGTAACCACACCACTATCGCCATAGTGTTGATCCTCATAGCCGGCGATAATAGTCTGGCCCTCTGATACTTCCAGAATGCCGTTGTAATGAACCGGCGATCCCATACCCGTGGAAAGGGTGCCGCTGAACACCCATGTATTGTTGAGGTCTTCGGTCAGAACCACGGTTTCAACATCTCCACCTGAGGTGCTTAAAGTAGCCATTTGCAAACCGCTACCACGTATCTCAAAATCTCTGATCTGTAAACCGATAGTATCATTACATGAATATGTAGTACGATCTAACTCAATGACTCCTTCGAAGTTCAATCGCAGTGACTGATAGGCATTCACCCGGCCATGTCCCAAGAGACCTTCATAAGACGGATTCTGCAGGGAAATATCATCCGCCGTCTCCAGCAGACGTGCTACGATCTCTTCATTAGGTATTCCCGGGTAGTATGAAATCAGCAGGGCCAGTACTCCCGCCACGTGCGGGCAGGCCATAGACGTGCCTGACGCCCTGGTCGTATAGTTATCATAAGGTGTTCCCATGGATGTCCCCGTCGCCCTGAGGGAAAGGATATCCACACCCGGTGCGCTGATATCAATCCAGTCGCCGAAATTGGAAGAACCTGCCTTTTCATCATCCGAATCTACCGAGGCAACAGAAAGCACATGATCCATACTGGACGGATAATGAGGAAAATAGTATTGCACATCATTTCCTGCCGCTGCTGTGATAATAACGCCCTGACTATGGGCATAATCGACAGCATCCTGCATGACTTGAGAGTAATCGTCTTTGCCCCAGCTATTGGTTATAATGTCGGCTCCATTATTGACCGCATAATAAAAGGCATCTGCGGCATCGTCATAATTACCACTGCCATTCTCATCAAAAACTTTCAGTGCCATTATCTGAGCATCCCAACTAACGCCCGCAATGTCGAGTCCATTGCCAGTATCGGCGGCAACAATTCCGGCACAATGAGTGCCATGACCATGATCATCCAAGGGGTATGGATCATTGTTCACATAATCGTAGCCGTGATAGCCGCTTGTATCACTCCACATGTTGCCAGCCATGTCTCGGTGGGTGTAATCCACGCCGGTATCCACTACCGCCACAATGACACTATTCGTACCGGTATGGAGATCCCAGGCCTCGGGCGCATCAATATCTGCATCCGGTGTGCCGCCGCTCTGGCCGGTGTTATCCAGGGACCACTGAAGAGTATAACGGGGATCATTAGGGATTAAATCAATGGTCACAATATAGTTGAGTTCGGCATACTCTACATCAGGATCGAGATTATACTGATGCACTATACTCTTCAGTGATTGGTCCTCATCTAAATCGACTTTAATACGATATATGAGATCCAATTCGGGCACGGAAATATCTTGAGGCGCCCGGAGCAGCCGGCGCTGCTGATGAAGTTCTTGAGCATCCAACAGTGCCTTATCTTCCGTGACCAACTGTTCAAGTCGGGCATGCTTTTGTTTAAAATCCCTGAATACGGGCTGGATCTCCCTGATTTCGACGTCTTGATGTATGGTATCAAGAGTTTCACTGAGCTCTAGTTGTTCAAAGGCAACACGGTTAGCCAAAGATGATTCAAGTTGGTCAGCAATGTCGCGCTTAAACTTAATGAGGATTTCGTCAGGTACATATAATAGACTGTTCGGCTCCTGCAGTCGGTCAGAAATCTCTGCATCAGAATATTGCTCTGATCCTGATATAGCTCCTTGGGAACCAGAGGAGACAGAGATGAGACAAA
>JAFGHE010000118.1 GCA_016930295.1 Sedimentisphaerales bacterium | reverse complement strand
ATTAGATTATACTTATTATTTATTATTTTACTGTATTACCCATATTAACTATATTTACATTACATCAATTATACTAAATATTGCTTTGAGTATAAGTTACAATAAAAAACAGTTTTGAAATAGTCTTGACATTTTATGCAAAAGGCGGTAAAATACGTATCAAAGAAAGAGACAATAAAATAGGTTTAATTCATCCGTGCAACTTTTATTTCACGAATGAAATATTTAAAACAATCGGAAGAATAAAGGCGTGAGGAAAATGTTTCAATTCTTCAGATGACTTTCCCTGCCAAATTATTTATTATATCTTCCGTGAGTTCGGCAAAAGACTTAGCATATAGGAATTAGAATCTTATTAACTTGATCTGATAGTGAAATCTCACTTTCAGGAGGTATCGTAAAAGTGCAGACTTTTGAGTACATAGCACGAGATTTATCCGGACAACGAATAGAGGGTGTCCGGAAAGCTGTTATGCAAAACGAGGTTCTTAACTGGCTGCGTCAACAGAATCTCATCCCTGTCGAGGTCCGACAGGTTCAAGAGTCGAGCCACCGGATTTTGAAAACCCGGGGCCTAAAAGTGAAATCAGCGGACCTGGCCGCCTTTTGCTGGCAACTGACTACGATGGTGGAAGGAGGTGTCACGACCGCTAATGCTCTGGACACCATCGCCCATGATACTGATAACCAGCGTTTCGGGCATATTATCAAGGAAATATCCAATCGAATGAAACGTGGGGAATCTTTTTCCAGTAGTGTCTCTGAGTATCCTCGCACATTCAGCAATCTTTTTAGTGCCATGATTCTTATCAGCGAGACAGGGGGTTCGCTTCCTACGGTATTACACCGACTGGGCACTTATTATGACGAGCGAGACAAGCTCATCCGCAAAATCAAATCGGCCATGTCCTATCCGGTATTTGCGATCATCATCATCACCATGATATTAGTGGTCATCATGGCCGTGGTGGTACCGATGTTTAAAGAGATGTTTGCTGAACTCGGCGGCGATTTACCGGGTATCACCAAGGGTTTTATTGCCTTTTATGACTTTTTATTATCGAATTTCAGTTTTATTGTGGGTGCTATAATTTTTATGGTTATAGGTGTTTTCGCTTTCTCTAAAACAGCTTTAGGGCGAATAACCCTGTCACGCCTGTTTTTATCGATACCCCTGTTTGGCAAGTTAATAACGCATGCTTTTGTAGCCATGTTTTGCCGGACCGCAGCCACCTTATTGGGAGCAGGTGTATCCATTGTCGATTCTCTGGATATTCTTTCCGATACGACCAGGAATACGATTATCAAATCCGCTATCCGTCGCGGCCGGGAAAGTGTAATAGAAGGTTCCAGTGTTTCCGCCGGGCTGGCTTCCAGCGGATTCTTTCCCCACATGGTAATCACCATGATAACGGTTGGTGAAGAAAGCGGTTCTCTGCCTGAAATTCTGGATAGAACCAGTGAATATTATGACCGAAAGGTTGAATCCACACTGGCAACGGTAATGGCTCTGGTGGAGCCTGCGATGATTGTTACCGTAGGTCTTATTGTATTGGTGATTGTACTGGCATTGTATATGCCCATATTTACCCGTGGCGGAAATTTGGGGGCATAAATGAAAAAAAATGCTTTTACATTAGTTGAGCTTCTTACAGTTCTCGCCATCGTGGCGATATTAGCTGCCGCGGTAATCCCTATAATGCATGCCCGTGTAGATGCGGCAAAGTGGTCAGAAGGTAAAGCGGTGGCAGGGACCATAGCCCAGGCGATACGGCTTTATTGTCTCGATCGCGGCATGGTAGGACCCTATGGGGAAGATATTCCTGACATCAACGCTTTAGGTCTTTCGCCCAGCGATCTTAAGGGGCGATATTTTAATATAAACTATTTTAACTGGTATACTGATATTTCGGTGAATATGACACCGATATACAGAATTACTATCAAAAAACCGCCGTCAATAGCAAGCCCGGACAGAATAATACTAAATGAGGATGGCGTATGGTCTGAAGAAAATGATTAGATATCCGGAGAAGAATTTTTATTGCAAAACAATTAAAAAGATGTATATTATCATTATCTGGTACTAGTATATTGATTTTTGTCTTTAGTATGCAATCATGCAGGAATTAGTGTATGTGATACAACATGTATCACGCTAAATTGTAGTTTTTTTATATAGGAGATGTTATTATGAAAAACAGAAGAGGATTTACATTAGTTGAGCTAATGGTCGTGGTCCTTATCGTGGGTATTCTGGCTGCCGTGGCCATCCCGATCATGCGGGGCCGGATTGATTCTGCGAAATGGACGGAAGGAAAAGCGATGGCCGGAACTATCGCCACCGCACTGCGTGCCTGGGGCGCCGAACACGGTGCCGACTATTTAGATTACGGTGCTGGCAAGCCGGATCTGGGAGAAATGGGCTTTATCCAGGGCGCCGGTGGCGATCTGGATGGTACTTATTTCGATCAGAGTAATTATACGTGGACAACTGCCTATGATGTCGCCACTAACCGTCTCACGTTCACCATCAGAGTTGACAAAGGCACAGGTATCACTGGTCCTGACTGGTGGGAATTAAAAGAAGACGGAAGCTGGACATCCCCCGATGTTTTGAATCCGTAATTGATCGACGGCTATGCAAAAGGCTTTTTAACTAAAAAAAGCCATGAGAAATTGTTAGCCTAAAGAAAATTTTGAAATTAACGGGATTACGACAGGTCTGCGGCACCAATGCCCCGGGGGCGGTGAGCAGGCCTGTACGTAATCCCCGCAATTACATATAGCCTGATTTGTAAAGCTATGTGGTCAGCAAAAGAAATAGGTTATTTCTTTTGCTATGTGTTTGTCAATAAGGAAGAGGAAAACAGAATGTTTTTATGGCGATATAAATCGACATCAGGATTCTCTCTGGTCGAAGTCATGATCGCTATAGTTATTCTGGGGATAGGCATCTTTGGTACGATGAAGTATCAATACGAAGCCACCAAGCAAACCTTAATTGCCCAGGCACATACTACTTCTACCCGGGTGGCACAACTTATCCTGGAAAACTGGAAGGCAACCGGCGGTTCCCCAAATTATCGCCCTGAAATCCTCAATAACTCATTGGATTCTATTTCATTTTCTTATGTCCGTGACGAAGTCGCTACCAAAAAGCACCCGAAGAAGGATGAAAAGGATGAACGAGTCATTCGCTTAATATTCAGAACTACGGTAGACGAATTACCCTTATTAATTTACCTGGAGCGGTCTACCGGAATTCCGGACATAATAAAAATATCAGCCATTGTGCAATGGTCGCCAGATTTTTATAGTATCCCCCTTGAAAGCGATGAATATCTGCCGTACGTTGAATTAACCACACTGGCCCGAGGCGACGAGGCCGTCTTCCGACCGTAATTCACAGATGGAATATATGCGTAAAGAATAAAACATGAAGAAGAATTTTAAATCCGGTTTCACATTGATCGAGTTGATTTTGTCAACGTTAATGTTTCTGATCCTCGTGTTGGTGGTAGGAATGGTCATTATAGCCAACCAGAGAAGCTGGAATCACACTTTCAAATCAGCTCACAAACCAATCAGAACCGATGCCCGATCGGCGAGTATTGCGTTTTACAATATCGCCAGAAAAGCCAGTCGTCAATATTCGCAACTCATTAGCCCTGTATCGGTAACTACGGCTTCCGGTGACACCTTGATTGTCAGTGATGAAGTGCGGTTTGACTATTGGACTTACAATCGTGATTCACGCCGAAGCCGGTCTCCTCTTCCTGAAGCAAATCCTACACACTATGCACGATTCTATCTGGATAACAGTAAAAACCAACTGAAAGTCGATTACGGCCTGCTCAAACCCTATCTGGCACACCAGACAACCCAGATATTAGCCGACAATGTCGTGGATTGCAGATTTAATACCAACGAATTGTCTTATGTACAGATGTCTCTGACCTTAAACGATCCTGAAGACAATAAAACCATCACGGTAAACATGGAAACTTTAATGCATAATTAATTTCAATAAAATGTTCTGCACAAAAAAACAAAGCAAACGATTTTCAGCCAAAGGCGGCATACTGGCCCTTATGGTCATAACCATACTCATTTTGACTCTGATGGGCCTGGGACTGCTTCAGGTTGGTTTTGGCGCAAGATTAAATTCCATAAAAGCCAAAGATAATATTGCCTCTCTTCTCTATGCCGAAGCAGGTTATGAAACAGCTCTCCTGTGGATGGGCAGACAAACGGATCTTATGGCCACCCTCTCCAATAAAAATGCCAGTGTCAACTTAAATAGCGACAATTTAAAATCCGCATCCATGCCCGATACGAAACTTGAGCAATATTATGATGTTCATGTGTTATTCTATAACTTTTATAATGCCTTGCCTGTTTATCGAGTGGTGTCCAATGGCTATGGAAAGCATTTTAATCATACGGTGGACGTTTTGGTGTCCGTGGCCGTTAACAGCGGGTGGGAAATAGATGATTTCGGAATACCGATTAACCCCAGTCGGACCACTTCCGCCGAAACTTTCAATACCGGCGATATTATTGGCATGCCCATTCATATTAACAGTCAGGGCGGAAGCCCTGATGATAACACCCGAGATCTGGTCATCAACGGCACGCCTGATTTTCTCAGTCCGGTTTCTCTCGGAGAATCGCAATACGATCGTCGTAACCGTAACAAATATCCCCAAAATTTGATGGATCTTTTCAAAGGAGGGGTATATTTTGACCAGCCTGAGCGACCTTCATTTGATTATGAGCGTCTTGCTTCCAAGACGGAACGTTTCAAAGCAGATACCAAATACCATATACAACCACGAGCCCATCCGGGTATCAGGGGAGGGCTGCCGGCAGTACAAATGGAATTTGATGTCAATTCCTCCGGAGACGGTATTATAAAACTCAATGATGAATGTACGGTTATAACGGCCCCTCCGGGTAACTGGGACTATAAAATTAATAAAGATAGTTTAAATAATGAAAGCCGAACCACGGCCAAATATGAAAAATATAACCTCTATGCTTATCATTATGTCGATCGTGCTACAAAGCTGGATAGCGGTATTCGCCATATTAATATTCAAGATACCTATGTCAGGCAAAAATTTTCCGGGTTGCAGTCATCTGCAGGAGGTCAGATTTTCGTAGACGGCAATGTAATATTAGGCGGCGAGCAAATCAGTACTGTTAAGGGCAAATTAACTATCATTGCCACTGGGAATATATGGATCGTTAACTCCGTTCAATACGATGGTAACCATAATGCTGATGGTCTTCCTACTCTGGAAAATCCCAATGCGTTAGGGTTAATTTCCCTGGATGGTGTGATTAAAGTAATCGATCCGGGATTAAGTGCAGCCGGCGGTGGGCCTCCCAATAAATTCTTTATTAGACAGGATTATAAACCTGTAGGAATCCCATCGGGACCTGAAATTTATAACAGATCTCTACCGAATAATCTCGTAGTTGAAGCTGCAATTATGTCAGGTATGGGTGGATGGGGTGTAGAAAACGTTGGTAGCCGCTCTGAAGAATATGATAGCGTGACCCAAAGGTTAACAGTACACGGCACTATCACCGATGCCGTCAGGGGTGCAGTAGGAACAGGTTTTCAAAAGCACTACTTTCAAGATACCCGATTTGCGCTGGGCATACTACCTGGTGATGTTTGGCTCCAAACTCGATATGTCCCAATTCCTGGAGGCTGGAATGACTATCAAAACAAAACTGCTTTAGGGTCCAGATAATAAATCAAAGGATTTTTACCATATGCCCTCAATGAGAAGATAACATATTATATAACAATAAATTATGGTTTTTAAAACATCGAATCTTCCCTGTTATTCATTAACATGTTTTGAATAAAAATTACATACTCAAGCCTACCGAACATATATCCTGCCATTTTCGTAACATCCTTTGAAAAAAGTAGTTATCATAAATTCAGGCATTAGTCCGTATACAAGTACGTTTTTGTTTGAGATGTATTAACTTTTATATATACAAGTTCCGTATCCCTAAAAGCCGATAAAAGCCTTATAGAACTAAACTTCTATGTATTTAATTAAGTTGCATTTACAATCTATAGGTAACACTAAGCAGGAGTTGAGAATAACTGGACAGAGTTCTTGTAAACCGTATATGGGACCTTCTGCAAAAATATTATATTTATATTTAGGAGGGTCTTAATTCTGGAACTGGTTCTTGATGGAAAACGAGAGGTATTTGGACTCGATATCGGGACAACCTCGGTTAAGGTTGTGCAGTTACGCAAAGACGAAACCGGCTATGTCGTAATTGCCGCCTCCCGGGCAGAGATACCTCAATCTGAGGGAACTAATTCAGATGTGGGAAATTTTAACATGGTGGCTGCCATACGAAAGTGTCTTAAATCTGCTCATATTCGCAGTAAATATGCTGTTACCGGGCTATGCGGCCCTGATATTGTGATTCGTAGCTTTAGCTATTCTTCGCTAAATAAAGAAGATATTAATCAGGCCGTTATAAAAGAAGCAGAACAGGTATGCCCGTTTGAAATCAATCAATATATTGTTGACTATCAAATAATTTATGAGTCCACTCAATTCGTCTCTGATGAACATGAACAGGATGCTGAAGAAGAAAAAATAAGCCTCGGAATCCTTGCCGCAGCCACAGATGAGATTGTTGTTCAAACAAGACATTTGATCAAGGACGCTGCCCTTCGTTGTGTCTATATGGATGTGAATGGCCTGGCTCTTTTAAATTGTCTGATGCAGCAGGAAAGAATCCCGGCAGGACAGGCAATCGCCATACTGGATATTGGAAGTTCCTTTACGAATCTTGCCGTTATGCGACACAACGGACTGCCCTTTATCCGGGATATTCCCCATGCCGGTAATGATATTATCAACCGTTTTGCTAACGAGAACAATTTATCTCCTGACCTGGTAAATGATATCCTGTTCAATCCCAATGACACGAATCAATCGTCTCAGGAGACATATACCATTATGCATAATTGCTGTGCCCGTCTGCTGACAGAAATATCCCAAACCTTACGATATTATATGGCACAAGAATCTACCCGGATCGGCAGAATTTATGTCTGTGGCGGTTTCGCTCAGGCGAAAGGACTCATCGAACTTATTGAGAGTCAATTACCCGCTCAAGTGCAACTATGGAATCCTTTTGTGAAAATACGCTGTCAGGCAGGGATGCCGGGTTTGGAGATAATCAAGAACAATGGCGCCGCGCTGGCAGTAGCCGCCGGTTTGGCTATGAGGACTATCTAAAATGTTTGATGTTGATTTGCTGAAAGGACATGGTGTTCCCATTAAAAGCAAGCCGGGAGGAACATTCCTGGTGGCCATATCGTTTATCGTGCCGGTGGCCATAGCCTCGGTTCTGCTGGGGAACTATTTACGTAACCGCATCATTCTTTATACCCAAAACCAAATGATTCAGGATTATAACTCAAAAATATCCCATATGGAAGCCCGTTTAAAAAATCATGAATTGGCTCAGAAACATAAGGAGACTCTTATTGCCTGCTGTGAAGAAGTTGGTGACGTTGTTCATCTTTATACCCAATGGACGCCGGTTCTGCTGACGCTGATTGAATATATGCCGGACAAATTGAAGTTAGACCAATTAACAATTAAAAAGAACGACATAAAAATAAATGTGCCCAGCCGAAAAAATCCTGATGTCTCCATACCCATCGTTGTGCCCCGTCGAACCATGGAAATACATTTTCATGGAAACATCCAGGACGATCTGCAAGATCTTGTCAACGAGTTCCGATATAATATGCGCTTTGCCACCATGGCTAAAGCAAAAATATTGGACATTCTGCCCGGCAGTACGATAGTGGATGAAAAAAACAATACGATTCATTATACCTTTGATTGTATCTTTGAAATGAAAGAATAGGTATTCTATTGATGGATCCGATATACAAAAGATATATAAAAACCGTAGCGGTCATCTGGACGGTATGTTTTTGCCTGTTCATTGTATTCTATACCCTGGCACTACTCCCCCAGGAAGATGAACTGATTGAAATCAGCAGCAAGCACGAAAAGGCTCGCAGGAATTATGAACAGGCACAGAGTATCGCCAGTGATTTAAGCCGGGACAAACTAAGTGACCAGGTCAAGGAGTTAAAACTGGTCCTGAGTGATTACATTACGGATTTTAATGTTATTAGTAATGAAATATTTCGTATCAACAAAATGATGGGGGAAATAGAATTAGGAAGCTTTAAAAGCAGTTCCAAGCCTATTACAAATTATAAGAATTTTCCCAATTGCAGCCAGGTGGGAGAGATCCCCTTTGAGTTTAATTTCACCTGCGACTTTCCTCTCTTTGTCGAAATAATCAATCTATTAGAGCGTCACAAACCTATTGTCTTTGTGGATCAATTTGAAATTATCCGCTCCCCTGATAACAACAAAGGACATAAAGTCAAAATATCTTTGTCTCTGTTTACCCGTGAACCTGATCCGACAGAAAAGGAAATCGAAGCGATTTTATTCGAAGAACTGCAAAATAATCCTGACAATAACGAATCAAGTGGAACCGATAATGAGAACCATAGCGATAGCTAATCAAAAGGGCGGCTGCGGCAAAACAACAACGGCCGTAAATCTGGCGGCGGCCCTGGCCGTCAAAGGGCACCAGGTCCTTATGGTCGACCTGGATCCTCAGGCCCATGCCACTCTGGGTTTAGGACATGACCCCGAAGACTATGATATCACAATCTACGAAGTCCTCACGAATGAACATATCCCGCTGTCCCGGGCCATGATTGGAACGTATATCCACCGACTCGATCTGGTACCCAGTAATATCCTGCTTTCGGGTGCGGAACTGGAATTAACCATGGCTCAGAGCCGGGAATTCATATTACGAGACCGGTTACATCAGATTAACCGTCATTATGCCTACTGTATCATTGATTGCTCTCCTTCACTGGGCTTACTAACCCTGAACGCCCTGGTGGCCAGTAGTGACATAATCGTACCGATACAAACTCATTATTACGCCATGGAGGGACTCAAACAACTACTGGAAACTGTGGATATCGTGAAATCCCGATACGCACCCTGTGATACTAATATTTTAGGCATGCTCTTGACTTTTTTTGAGGGAAGAACTCTTTTATGCAAAGATGTTTTCGAGCAGATGAAAGATTATTTTGGACATTTGATTTTTAATACCATTATCCATCGAAGTATCCGTTTGGCGGAAGCGCCCAGTGCCGGTGAGGCCGTCATAACGTATGATATGAAAAGTAAAAGTGCCCAGGAATACCTGGCACTGGCAGATGAGGTCATCTATGGCAAAACGAAAGGCTGGACTACACAAGAAAGTTTCATCAATATTTGACGGCGTGCCGGTACCTCAGGATAGTACCTCAGATAACGACTTATCCAAGGAGGTCCCCGGGACAGGCGGCAAGGGTCCGTCTGCACATACGGCTAAAAAAGTATCAGCAGAAGCTTCCAAGTCATCCTGGTCACGCTATTCAGGAAAGACTATTCATGATACATCCCTGGCAGAATCGGGGTCGGTAACCCGATTCAAAAACAGGATATTTACTCCTCCCACAGGTGTTAGTTCTGCCAGGCACAAATTAATGCTTCTGACTCTGCCGATACTCACGCTGGTGTTTGTGTATGTTTTCTGGGGAATAATCAGCCCTGCCGTTTCACTTGATTATAACACTATTCAAACAGATCCGATTGCACCATTGGAACCGCTGACTCCGAAACCGATAACGGAGGACGTCACACCAGTTAATACATTTACTATCGATTGGACCCGACCGGATCCTATAGAGCCAATTGAGCATGATCCGATGTTTGTCGAGATCGAATTTATCCCTCAGCCGGATGACGAAAAACAGGGGACCGGAATTCTGGTGATTCAAAGTATCCTGGAAGGTAAAACCGGCAAGTCCGCGGTGATCGGCCTGAAAAACTCAAGAAGTGAGAACATTACCGAGCGCGAACGGGCCCATGAAGGAGATACTGTTTTTGGAACCCTGGTTGTAGAAATCAATGTTGATAAAAACTTTGTTGAATTTGAAAAAGAGGGAGAACGATGGGTTGTAAGAATGAACGAATAAGGATAACCATGAAACCGTTAAATATCCATATCATCAGCATCCTCTCAGGTGTTCTGGCTGTGTGTGTTCCCCTGCAGGCGGATATCAGCCTTATCGACCTGACAATCACCTCACCCGTAACAGAAATAACCTCAGTTGCTGATAATCAAATAAGTATCGAGTTTTCCCAACAGGATATCAGTCAGGGTTTCCTGGAGAACACCTCCCTGAATATATCTATTGAGAACGCCTTATATTTAGTAACACACTCCAGTCAGCCTGATGAATTATTAGCCAATCATGTATCCTCCGGACAAGATGCGACCTTCTCTTTTTTATTCACCGCGCCCTCAAATGCCGGTATTTATTATCTTTATGCCTATACGGATAATCAAAATATCATAAATGAATCAAATGAACAAAATAATTTTAGCGGAATCATTACCCTGGAAGTTATCGAACCCCCTGTCGTAACCGAATCTCAGGCAGACTTAATTGTACCGGATATGCATATCCTCGGATCCACGACGGTTATGAGCGAAGAAAGAATCTTTTTAAGCTGCACGGCAGAAAATGTCGGGCTACGGTCCACCAAGACGATTGAAAATGATGACACATCCGGGCTATTTGATTTGGCTGTTTACTCCTATTATCTGGATCCCGACATCGGGCAGGTACAACTGCAGCAGCGCTTGGATTTGTGGTTCTGCCTCAATAAAGACATTAGTGATATCAGCTCCCTGGCAAAAGAACTGAAAACCTCCGACAATCCTTTTTCTGAATACATTAAACAACGCTTATCTCCGAACACAATTAATTTACTGGATAGTTATGATTCCACCCTGACCCCTTCGTCGGAATTACAATCAGCGATTGTAGCGGAATTTAACATCATCATTGCCGGTGATAATATCTACAATGAAGATGTCTTTTCTCAGGTAGAGATACCCTTAACCATCCAAGACCAGATCGCTAGAAATCCCCAGGGTGAAGAACTGATGCATTTAAACCGGTTGCTTCTGGAAACCGGCTTTCCCAGTTATCTTAGTACACATCTTCACGGGCCGTTAGATTCCGGCAGTTCCATTCAATTCATTCTTAATTTTCCCGCACCGGAACTTCCCGGCACCTACTTTTATGCCGCGGTGGCGGACAAATCGAATAGTGTGACTGAATTGAATGAAGATAATAACTGGTCCTCGATTCTTAAAATTACGGTAATAGAACCTCTACCCGATCTTGTGGTGTCATCCTCATTTATTAACTACCAGGATGAGGATATGATCAATGTCATAGTCAACCTGGATAATGTGGGGCTGGCCGATAGCAGTAGTATCAATCAACTGTCATTTTATTTGGCCACGTCACCCGATACGAGACTTATTACGGATGATGATCTGATCGCCCGGCAAAATATAAACATGGTTTTATACCCGAACCTGTCAGAACTCGTAAATGCTGCGTTTATTTTACCTGATGCCAGCCAGACATATTACCTTTTCCCGTATATCGAAATGCTGGATGACGGCAGTGGATTGCAGGAATCGAATATTGACAATAACTGGGGGAATCCGATTACTATACAGTCGCCGGACCTGGTCGTATCGCACATAGAATTATTATCGGACAATGATGATAGTATCATGCAGGTCATTGTCAGGATACAAAATCTAAATCAGTCTGACATCAATGAAAGCTTCGAGGTCAGATTGTTGGGACTTTCGGATGAGAACGAAGAAATCATACAAGCCGAGATATTAGACACGGCCACGGTCACGGCCTTCGCCGGAGATGAGAGTAAGACGCTGATCATGACCTATACCAATGATTCCTTTGGTGATATTGTTTATCTGAAGGCTCTCGTTGATCCTACAGATGTTATATATGAAGCGGATGAAACTAACAATCAAAGTGAGACTTTACAAATTGGTGACTTCGGGGAAGGCATCTTGATACAAAAAATGGTTCTCAAGGCGGATAGAAACAGGGCCTTTCCCAGAGATTCCTTCACCGTTTCCGGCTATATAGACGCTTCTATAGATGCCGTTAGCAACTCAGTGACAGTCAGCCTGCTCAACCGTGACGGCACTGTAATCTTCTCAGAAATACTGGAAATTACCAAAATCGAGCCCGGAGAAGATACCCCACCCGATGATTCAGCCGCGGGAAATTACAGTAGCTGGAACCTTTATTCCGGTCTGGCCGGCCTGGGAGGATCTAATAACGGCATCGTGTTTGAAAAAGTCAAGTCGAATCCGCCCAACGTTCTTTACAGCAGTGCGTATCCAGAGAACATTACTTCACTGAAATTTCATCTGCGCAAAAACTGGGAATACAAAGTCGGAACCTTTAAAATTTCTGCACAGAATGTTGATCTGACCGAATTGTCCGCTCCGGTCACCCTGAAAATCAGCTTTGACGATTTCCAGGGTATCGATAAAGCCAATGAAACCATAATTAATGATAATGCGCCTATTCCTCTGCTTTTTGTCTCCGGCGTGGAAGATACCCTGCGTCTGGATAAACTAGTTGTTAATAAATGGGCCGACTCGCTGGTAGTAAAAGGCGGAATTACCGCTTATAATCCTGATGCCGATCTGGAAAACAAGGACCTGGTCATTACCTGGGGGTCACAGACCTATACTGTTCCCCGTGGCAGCTTCATCAAAAATTCCGGTAAAAATAAATACGTCTGTCGCAGGGCAATCGTTATTGAAGACGATATGGACCCGGCGGAAATCGACGAAGATGAGGCCGGCCGCGCCAGCATCACACTTGATTTTGATAAAGCCATTTTTAATATTTCCATTAAAAATACCATGAATATGATTCTGGATACAAGTCCGGGAAAAATTTTCGGACTGTCTTATGAGGGATTTAATGCCGAAACACAGGTAAATTAACCTGGTTTTTAAATATTTTTTCTTTTATTATACGACTTTTGAAGAGAGGGAGCAGCTACTATGAAAGCTATCTTCAATGAATACCACCGATATCTGATTATTTATTTTATAACGCTGCCTTTAATGGTGACCGGCACGGTTCAATGCCTCGCTCAGGAGAATCCTGCTGAATCTGCAGAGACACTCCTGGAGGAGCGTATGACACAGCGAATCACCTACAGTTGTACTAATCTGCCTATTGAGGAGATGCTGATGCAACTGACGGAACTGGCTGATGTTGATATTATTCAGGGGCCCGACGTCACGGGAAACGTTACCGCAAAGGTAACCAACGTCCCGCTGGAAGAAGCGCTGAACAATATTCTGGCCGCACACGGATATGGATATATTAAAACCGAAAATATGCTTCGTGTCGTGCCCATTAGCGAAATCCTGGCCAAAGAGGAGGAAAAGAAAAAGATTGAAGAAGCACGGCGGGCCGAAGCCGTCAAGATAATGACCGCTCCGGAAAAATATATTACCAAATATTTCCGGCTCTATTATGCCAATGTGGAAGATGTCGCCAATGCTCTGTCAAAATTCAGATCCCAGAACGGCGCCATCGCTGTGCTTAAAGCCTCAAGTACCATCATGATTACTGAACTGGAAAGCCGGATGAATGTTATCGATCAGTTCATTGAGGAAATCGACCGGGTGACCCCCCAGATAATGGTCGAAGTCCGCATCTATGATATTACCCACCGGAACCGTCTGGATCTGGGCGTGGAATGGGGTATTGGAACCAATACCGTTTACGATGTTGACGGTAATCCGACCGGCGGCAGACTGGACCCGTTTCTCGCCGGCGGCTTCAAAGGAGCCGATACCGGCGCCATTCCTGACGGCGGTCTAATCCGCGTAGGCATATTAAACGACTCCATCCAGTTTGATGCCCTTATCCAGGCCCAGGAAGCCATAATCGATGCCGAACTGCTGGCTAATCCCAGAATTCAGGTCCTGGATAATGAGACGGCTTCTTTTGATGTGGTTACCCGGATTCCCTATAAGGAACTCAGCTCAACCTCCGGCGGCATGTCCACTACGACCACCGAATTCGAAGATGTGGGTGTGCAATTATCGGTGACCCCTCACGTCACGCGCGACGGACTGATCCGCATTCAAGTTGTGCCACAATTCAGTTTATTAGTAGAACAGAATGAAGACGGCGCCCCTACCGTTGATCTCCGATCGATCAATACCTTTGCCATGGTTAAGGATGGACAGACTATCGTTCTGGGCGGCCTCCGCAAAAAGGAAAACCGCACCGTCGTTTCAAAAATCCCCCTCCTGGGTGATATCCCACTGCTGGGTTTATTATTCCGTACGGAAAGTGACGATATCTTCAATAGCGAACTCGTGGTATTTATTACACCCCGAATCATCGAAACACCGGTTCTTACTGAATCAGAAAGCTGGTACCTTAATCAAACCGATTTTTCCGACCTGTCCGAGGAATTTTCCCGCAAGAAGAAAGGGTTTCGGCCAAGAACTCCCAGAACACCGGCTCCCACAGACAAGGAGTATGAATCGGTCCCCGAAGAATCTCAGCCCATGGGGCCGGAAACTTCGGATTCCCCCCAATCCACACCCGGTGAGCCCTCAGAATCTCAAGACGCGGGGACAAAACTAGGTACACCGGAAGATGATGCTTCAAAGGAAGAAAAACCAACCATCACCGAAGAGTTACTCAATAATATCGACTTGATTCTTGCTCCCTGACGGATGCCACCGTCAAAAGTGGATATTGGCACTTAAAAATGTTGTTTTTAATCCGGAAACAAGCGTTCGCAATACTTTTGACGCCGGCGTCCTGACGGCTTAATAATAAAAACGCAACAGAATAATTTACTTAAACTGACCGATTTTATCAAATCGTCCAGTTTGATAAGTTGTGAGTTGTCAGTTGTGGGTTGTGAGTTCAAGGTTTAATATTTCTTTTATGTCTGATAAAAATTGCAATTAACTGTGATGTATATAGTTATAATTCATTAAAGAATATAATCGGTCACTTTGAATAATTTACTTAAAAGGTCCTGCCTTCGCATGAGTAATCTCTAACCTGCCTTTTTAAAAACGTTGCGCCTATGTGCCTGTGTGCCTTATCACACTGAACGATTTGATAAAACCGGTCCGTGTGAGTTATTTAAAATTCCTCCTTGACAAAAATCTCGAATTCTGCTATACACTTATAATATAAAGAGTTACACACGCTCTCGCGGGCGTAATTCAGTGGTAGAATGCCAGCTTCCCAAGCTGGACGTCGGCGGTTCGAATCCGCTCGCCCGCTT
>JAFGHE010000012.1 GCA_016930295.1 Sedimentisphaerales bacterium | reverse complement strand
TCTTTGATTGTTTTAAATATCTTAACTATTTCTTGAAAGCAGTCTTTATCATAAAGTAAATCTTTCTTATCCTTTGAAAGTTCTTTATAATGCTGTGAAAAGACAACAAAGAAAGGATTAGTCTCAAGAACTTGGATAATGTCCCATATATATTTTTCAAACTTATTATATTCTTGTATGAATGTTTCAATCGCCGATATGAGACGTTTGACATTTGATATATCTATGTTTTCTGCCATTGCAAATCGTTCCTTTTGCATCGTTCAAAAGATATGCGGGCAGGTGGTGAACGTTTCCATTTTTCGGCCCGTCGGCCTATCCCGCAGGGGTATTCTATCAAAACATCCAGCAAATTCAAAACAATATACAGGACATTGCAAGTCTATTTGATTATCAGTCTGTGTTTTAAACGCGCCGCTGGCCGTCTTATTTTCGGCCTGTGGGCAGGACCCGCAGCGGGCCTATAGTGTGTGTCAAGTGAACCTGATTTTTTACGCCCAAAAATTGCGGCAAAACGCGCTGCCAACCGTATTTTATTGCCTTATCCCACAAGGACCCGCCAAAGATGGAATCTCTTTTTATAGTGTTATGAAATTCCCCGCCTTTTATGGACTCAATAAATCCAGTATCATGTTTTAAATTCGGCAGATATTTTTGGCGGCCTTCCCTACGGTCTTTGTTTTAAATGCTGTAGCTTTTGACCCCGCCCCCGGCCTGCCTGATATACGTATTTCTACTTATATTGAAGGAATTATACACTTAAAGCCGCTTTTGTCCTTGATTGGCAGGGCTTGAAAAAGGTATAATAGAATCGGTTTTATATAAGAAAAGCATTTCGACAGAAACCGATATGTTATGAATAAACGGTGCATAAGGAGATGGCGTCGTTTGTGATTAAGGAGAGGAATATTTATGAATAAGCTGTTGGCGACTGCATTTGTTCTGGTCATTTCTATAACTGCGTTTACTCGTGCCGCTACTTATGGCGGCGGCAGCGGGACAAACGAAGATCCTTATCAAATCGGCAGCGTGGATGATTTTATGGAATTATCTGCAACGCCTGATGATTGGGATAAGCATTTTATTCTGATGACAGATATTGATCTGGCCAGCCAGACCTTCAGATGGGCTCCCATTGCACCGGATACAAGCTCCTCCACTGAATGGTTTCAAGGGACACAGTTTATCGGTGTTTTTGATGGCAACGGTCATACAATATCCAACCTGACCATTACCAATTCAAGTTATGCCGGTCTGTTTGGCTTTGTCGGCTCCGGTGGGCAAATCCTCAACTTAGGCGTCGAAAATGTCAAGATAGGGGGCGGAAGATATGTCGGCGGGCTGGCGGGATATAATTATTATGGTACGATTACAGATTGTTATGCGACCGGTTCGGTTGGCGGAGGTGAGGCGGCCGGCGGACTGGTGGGGGGTAATAATTGTGGCACAGTGACCGGCTGCCATGCGACCGGTTCGGTTAGCGGGGGCTATGGTATCGGCGGTCTGGTGGCGGTAAATACTGATGGTATGATTAACATCTGCTATGCAACCAATATGGTTTACGCAAGTGGCTGGGCCGGCGGGCTGGTTGGGCGTTATCTTGGTGGCACAGTGACCAATTGTTATGCAACCGGTTCGGTTGATGGGGAATCTTTATATGGCAGCGATAGGCTGGTGGGGAGGGATGGTTTTGGTAAGATCACCAATTGTTATACGACCAGTTCGCTTGGCGGAGAGAGCTTGGCCGGCGGGCTGATGTGGAATAATCTTGGTACCATAACGTCAATAGATTTTGAAACGATGACGCTTTCAACTTTCATTGATGCGGGCTGGGATTTTGTCAACGTATGGTATATGATGCCTGGCAATTATCCTCAACTGAATTTCCCGTCCGAACCATCCACCCTGGTCATCAAAACCAATCCCTCATTCATTACTTCAACAAGCCCCACTGTTGGACAACATAAAGTCTATCAATACGTGGCTGTTAACGCAAAGGAGTATATTCAGTGCCCTGATGTTTATACATTTGACCATTGGGAGGGAGAGGGGATTCTTGATCCCAACTCACCGCTAACCACTGTGACTATGGATCAAAACAAAACGATAACAGCGGTTTTTGTAGATGCTCGCAAATGTGGTGATGAATGTCATCCCTATCCCCCGATGGATTTCAATCAGAATTGCCTTGTTGAATTGGCTGACTTCGCGATGTTCGCGGTCCATTGGATGGAGTGTACCGCGCCGGAATGCGATTAAAATGAGCGGCTTTTGATGGCAGGATAATCCCCGAACCCGCTTCGCTCTTGTTACTGGCTTTGGGCGGCTTAGCCTTACAATATAGACGATGGAAATAAGAGGAGTTTTTATGAAAAAGCTATTGGCAACTGTATTTGTTCTGACTGTATCTCTGTCATCCTTCACTTTTGCTGCCACCTATGGCGGCGGCGACGGGACGCTGGAAGCCCCTTATCGAATCGGTTCTCTTGCTCATTGGCAGACTCTGATGAATACGCCGGAAGATTGGGGGAGCAGTTTTATTCTGACGACAGACCTTAATTGGGATGGCCTGACATTGACACCGCTTGGAAATAATTCAGCATCCTTTACGGGCAATTTCAATGGCAATGGACATACAATCAGGAATGCAGTTATTTATCAGCCTGACAATGATAGTGTGGGACTATTCCACAGCATAGGCTGGGGTGCCCAAATTATGAATCTGGGTTTAGAAAATATTTCTATTACCGGAAACAATGGTGTTGGTAGTTTTGCGGGAATTAATAATGGCACTCTTAAAGCCTGTTATGCTAAGTGTACCGTTAACGGGTTTAGTGCTGGTGGTTTGGTAGGATTTAATTTTAGTTCCATTATTTCTTGTTATTCCAAGAGTTCTGTAAGGGGCACTGATAATGTCGGAGGTCTCGTTTCATCGAATTCTGGACGAATCGCTTCTTGCTATTTTAACGGTACGATTTTAATTCTAACAGACTATCCTAATTTTTGTGGAGGATTGGTAGGACAGGAGATGTCAGGTGGAACTGAAAACAGCTTCTGGGATATACAGACATCAGGACAGATGAAATCTGGTGGCGGCACAGGGCTTCCAACCGCAACTATGCAAAATCCGGAGACCTATCTTCGCGCCTACTGGGATTTCAAGGGGGAGATTGCCAATGGCACTGAAGACATCTGGACCATGCCAGAGGGTGGCGGATACCCGATTTTGAGCTGGCAGGTTCAGGCTGCTTCGTTGGCTAATGACGAAATGGCCGGGGCGATTCCGATTCATGCAGGAGAATCCAGGACTGCCAGCAGCGCGGGGGCAACGGGCTTAGATTTAACCGCCCATGGATACAATGACAGCAAAGACATCTGGTATGTCTTTACGCCTGCAACGGATGGGACATTTACAATCACTGTTTTTGACAGCAGCTTTGATGCGACTTTGGGGGTCTTTGACGCGATTGGCAGAGAGGTTGTCTTTAATGATGATTTCTTTGGTGAGAAATCAGTTGTGATCCTGAAGGCAAAAGCCGGCAAGCCTTATTATCTGCGAATTGCCGGACATGATGGACAAACGGGCAGCTTTACTCTGGCTGTGGATGAAGGTGCGATTCAGGCTATTCAGGGTGATTTGAATTACGACGGCTGCGTCAACCTGCCGGATTTGGCGATCTTTGCGGCCAACTGGCTGAGTTAAAACATATAGCTTGAATTTTGGGTTGTTGGGCAAAACTATAGAGAAAATAAAGAATACTCTTGCTCTCCACATTTTGTATTTATAACAAAATCTTCGGGGCGGCAGGTACTTACCCCAGAAGATACCCCCTTCGTTTTTTTTGCCCTCCCCGGCTCGGTTGACATGCGTATTTCTACGTATTTTCTATGAACAGCCCCTTTTCCCCTTGATTGGCAGGGGTAAAAAAAGGTATAATTGGCGATGCTGGGTGGGGTAGATTTTTAGAAGAAAAGAGAGTGGCCGCAGGATGCCAGATTCATCTCAATCAGAATCAACACAGTTTCTCAAAACATACAATTTTAAAAATTCACTAATCACTTTTTTGAAAGGAAAGAAAAATGAAAAAGGAAATTACACTTTGTTTGGTTTTACTATTCAGTACCAAGACATTGGCTACTATCACCTGCGATGCAGGAGGACCTTATTGGATAGAGCCAAACGGAACAGTCACTTTTATTGGCACTCACAGTGAGACAACTCTCCCTCCTAATATTTATTGGGTAGAAAGGTGGTTCATTGACGATGTGAATACAGGCACTTATCACACCTACGACGAACTTGTTGTAGATTTGGGATTATCGCTTGGAATTCACAAAGTTACCTATGTAGCTGATGCATGGTCAGATTGGCCATTGGACCCATATGAGATTATTTGGGAATATGGTGAACCTGATAGCACTTTCCTGGGCATCAAGCCTATTCCCGAACCCGCTTCGCTCTTACTGTTAGGTTTGGGTGGAATAGCTTTACGGTACAGACGAAAGAAATAACTACTTTTGTTGTCCAGTTTTTAATGTCGGAGAAAAAATATTCGGGGCGGCAGGTACTTTATCCCAACACCCCACCCCGGCTTTCCTGCCCCCCCGGTAGTCATCTTTTGCGTATTAGCATCCGCTCCCAATCCATAGGCCCATAACTCCCGATACGCTGGGTGAGTGTGTTTATCCGTCTTGCTTTTCGGGTGGGCCTGCCTGCCCATGTCCAGCGTTTGATTTTTTCTTGAAGTTCCCGTACCTGTCTTTCCGCTTTCAGGACATAACCCATCTGGCCAAATCGTCCCAACCGGCATTCATTCCGGCTTTCATAGGTCAGGCGGTTACAGTCCCGACAGTGGAAATACTCCCCGCCGGGGGCTTTGTATAGGCAGCCAGACCGCTTGCCGCAGCATGGGCATAAAAACCAGTATCTTATCCCCCCGAAATGGCAATCGGTCGTTGTCAGAGGGATAGTGTACTCATAATCGGCTTTCTGCCCTGTATGCCTGCTTGTGATGGAATAATTGACCTTCACAGCGGGATCGCTGATGATATTGACCCCGATACCAACAGTGCTTTTACTCCCGGAAAGACTGCTTGCCCATGTCAAGGTTGAGCTGGCATACCCGCGCAATAGCCCAAACTCTTTCAACTTGAAAATACTCAGCTTTAACGAGTCTTCAACAATGCTTTTATTGTTCCCGTAATATCTGCCCATAACTTCCTTTTTGCCGAAATCAATAGACTTTCTCTGGCTTTTGTTGTCATTTCTTTAGGTATTTTATAACAGAACTTTGATTGTCTGTTACTCATAATCAGACCCAGTCCAGCATGAAGCATTGATAGTACCAATGCATACTCCCGCGGGTGGGGGTGATATGCCGGGGTGGGCGGTGGTCTGGTGATTTCTGACATTGCCGCCGAGGGTGACATCCGCCGACGAGACGGTATGTCCCGGATGCACCCGATGGGCAGATTCTGACAGACTTTCGTATCTGCAATACGTAGGTCATTGCCCATTGATATACTTTTTGTATTCCATAAGTGCTTATTTTTTAACATTTTACAATATACCCTTATTTCGCTGCCCGTGGTGTCATATCATTTTCCGACAGTTTTTCCGTCACAAATCATTGATTTTGTTGGTTTTCCAGCAGGGATGGTGGTGATGACAGCTTGCTCAATCTGATATTGTTGGCGACGGCCAGCCGCCTTATTTCTTCCTCTTCTGATTCTGACATCGAGATCGCATTATCTATTGTTTTTGTCTTGTTTCTTACCGTTCTTACCATTCTTACCGAATTTCCTGATTAATCTCCAAAAACGATTTTCTATAGGATTAACGGGAAAACGTGGTAAGAGTGGTAAGACTTTACCCTAAAGTGACCGTAATACTCTGCTATACATAGGCTTACATTTCTTACCGATTTCATTCCTGGCGCCCTGTTTCTTACCGAATTACCGCGACACCGGCCCAGACTTTCTGGGTTCTGCCGTCGTAATACTGGGTTTCATACCTACACCCGCGCGCCCGGAGTGACTGATTAAAGGCCCGCGAATCTACCTTGTCATTCTCTTTGCCCACCTTTTTTGCCCACTCTTCAAAGCTGTCATTCAATATGGAAACCGGAGTCACCGCACCCGCTTTCAAGTCGCAACACTCATTCAGGAAGTCCGCAAGCGGGTCTTGTGACTGCCGGTACTCATCTGTTGCAATTTCGACTTCCTCCGGCTCCTGTAATCCGAAATTCTGCCATTCCAAACACCCTTGGATAAGCAGGTTTAATATCCCAGACCACTCCGCCTCAAGCTTTAACCGCAACCCACTGTCCATCTTTGAACCTGAAAACGTGGCATTAAATGGAATTAACTTGAGACGCCGCCACACAGCATGGGTATCTTCTTTGACGATGGGTTTATTATTTGTTACCAGAATTGTTTTGAATGTCCGGGTGAATGTGAAGTAATCTTGCCGCATAAAACGTGCCTTCAAAGAGGCATCGCCGGTAATACGTTTTAGTAATGGCAGTCTTAAAGATGCGCTGTGTTCGCTCTCAGATGCAATCACAAGGCGCTTACCAAACAGGTCCGCCACTTCACATGGGTGTTCATTGTTGTATTTTTGAATCAACAAGTCTGGTGCGGCTTCCGTGGCGTAGTCCCCTAAAAGCCCCCGGATGGTGTCTAATAAAGCCGACTTGCCATTTGAACCTTCACCATAAAATATGGCCAATATTTGTTCCCGAATATCACCGGTAAGGCAATATCCTAAAAGACGGATAATATACTGGACCAGCTTTTCATTGTGGAGCATAACTTCAGACAAGAACTGCTTGAACCGTGGGCAATCCGCATCCGGATCATAAGCCGCCTTGGTAAGTTGCGTAATCATATCCTCCGGCCGGTTTGGGAGCAGCTTCCCGGTTTGCAGATTTACGGTCCCTGTTGGTGTGTTCAGTAGCCATGGGCTGCTATCAAAATCAGCCATCACACAGGTAATAGGTTTTATACATCGTGCCTCTCTCAGACAGGAGTCAATTTTCCCGGATGATTCCAGTTGCCGGGCGAATTTCTCTGTAGATGCCCGCTGGGCGGATGACATTTTTAGGGCATCGTCCCGGATCCGTCTGGCCATCTGGACCACTGCCCGCCGTGCCTCCGCCTCACCCGTTGCGACATTCCATCGCCGGCCGTCGTAAACGCTCCATTTTCCCGTGGAATGGCAGTACCGGAATTGTCCGCCGAAACTATCCGCAAACATTTCGCCCGCCCCGGCATCTGTCGTATTAATATCTGTGTCCGGCTGGGGCTCATACCTGCTGATTGACCGCGCAATACTACGGACCTCATTTTCTGACAATGGTGGTGAACATCGGCATGCATTATGCACTAACAAGGCGGAAAGTATCGCCGCCTCACTCAATCCCTGCCTCCGCATCGAACCCGCTATTTTTGTCAAGCTGGCGTTCCGTTCCCCTTCAATAACAGGGGCATCCTTGGCCGCATGTTTTGTGCCGGCCTCCTGGCCTGTATCAGTCCCCCCTGAACGATTCCGCATCCGGCCGGCCAGCCATTGTGGCCAGTCCAGCACGGTGTCACCGATTAGCTCATAGGTTCTGCCGGATATATGAGTGGATGGTGCAGCCACGATATAGCCGCCGTCTGCACGAACATCAACATTTTTCCCCAATCCGCCGGCATTACTTTTAAACCCGTCGATATGGTTAAACAAATAATGATACCCGTTGTCTTTTCCCGTCCGCTGGCGTATCGTTTCAGGTAGATCACCAAAAATCTCAATCCCGGCCCGCAGGGACTTCCAGCCCGCATCACCATCAATATCCACAACATCGAACCCAGACGCCTCACCTGTTGCGATACCGATATTACGAGCAGAACCATTGCCGAACCATTGTTTGAGCTTCTCTTGGTCTCCTGTTGCGTCCTTGAAGCCGTGGCCGGTCTCAGGATGTTTACCGGGGCTGTTGCAATCGGGATTGTTACAAGTGCACTTGCCATTTACTATTCCGTGAAGTGGGAAAACCTTCCAGCCCATCGATGCATATTTAAGGGCCGCATCAAGCATATCTTTCATCGTGCCACAGCCTCCTTTTGTCGCTCAAGGAACTCCAGAACATCGGGCAGCCTGTAGAGGATTTGTTTGCTGATTTGAATACCTTTTAACCGGCCAGCATCACGGTATCGACGAAGTGTATCGGCAGGGTGCTGGATGTTGACTTGGTCGAGCCGCAGGAACTTAACAAGCTCGTCTTCGGTCATCAAGAATGCGACTGGCTTGCCGTCAGATTGATAAATGGTCTGGGGGGTGGGATTATTCACAATGCCCCCCTCGCTTCGCCTGCGTCATTAAAGCCGGGGCAGGTTTCCCGCTGGTGAGATAAACAACTGGGCAATTTGCCATTTTAGAGTACCTACATCCTGAATAATGTTTGTATCTCGGCAGGAAAAAGACTTGACTCACGTTACCGCAACAGGTACCCTAAACATTGCTTAGGTGTTTCGGGGACGCTGGGGAGTGAGAAAGATTTTCCTGCGTCCCTTTTATTTTTTTACAATTCCCACAATATTATATTCCAGTTTCTGCAATGCTTCCGCTTTTTGGGCAAATCTATGTCGATAAAATGAAAGAATTAAAAAGAGACTATTTTTGTCTCCGTTGCGTGCTGGTGAAATTAAATCTGAAGGCTCAGGCGTGCTTGTGTTACGCTGTACTATATTTTTTTTCATTATCGGTTTATCCCGAAAACCATCCCAGAATTTTAAGGCGGCAGGGTGCTGGGATTATTCACCTTTTCGGCGATCAACCTATCCGCTAGTTTGTAACATAATGTGTTTCCCGTTTTTTTGCAAAGTACATAGTCCGGATTTTTAAAATATTTTTTTTATTCCTAACAAATGCCAGATAAAGGGAAAAATTTTCCGTCAAATTTTCCGTCACTTTGACCGTAAAAACACCCCAAACACAACAGACAGGCCAGTATACACACAACGTCGTAAGTCCTTATAGGATAAACATAAGCGTATATTCTACAAGAACTTACGACGGGGCTTTTCAGTCCTTTTAATGCGTAGGTCTTGGGTTCGAATCCCAACTCACCCAGTCAACACAAAGCCTTGTAAGTCAAAGACTTACAAGGCTTATTTTTTTAGGCGTTTTCAGGCCAAAACCGCCTTTGTATACTGATCGTACTTGAAATTTTCCATTTCGTCGCGGCTAATATAGCTTTCAACCACCAGCTTCCAGCAACAGCTTTATCACCGCGGCTGCAGGGTAACGTTACCCCGTGAATACACGCGGCATAAAAGCGGCCTATGGCCGCCGCGGAATCATCATACCCATTGGGTATCACTTTATTTACGGCGATAAATGGATTTCATGGGTTCAGATGGCAGAATTTGGTTATTCGTTTTTGGGTCATATTTAATGGATAGATAAGGGGTATTATTCGGACCAGTACCAGACGGTGACGATGCCATCGGAATGGTCGTCCGAGTGCGAGATGCCGATAAGGCGGTCTTTGCTGATTTGGGAGGCAAACTCGGCCGCCTGGGCAAATAAAGATTGCCAGGTGGAAAACACGCCGCGAAAGACTTCAAATTTGACCTGCATCATTTACTCCTGTCGGATTAAGGGTTATGGGATTAGTTATTGACATCAGGTGTCTATTCCTGTTTACCTTATTTTCTTATGGGAGAAAACTTATTTTATGGCTTCTTTGATGGCCAGAGCCAGTTTTTCCGGCTCATCCGTGCCGATGCGAATCTTTTTGCCATTATTAAATGTGATTTCAACCGCATCCATACCAGCAATGTTATACAGCCAACCTTCAATGTACCATCGAATCCCATACCCCCACCACCAGCCATTTCGGACTTGCTGGCAATCGGCGATTTTTGTCAGTGAGTATGTTTTCCAGAACACTCCCGGACCAAATCGAATTTGAATGGACAGGTCGTCAATCGTCACAGTCAGGCCGGACATCATTAAAATAAGAAATCCCCCCAAAATGGGGAGCATAACTAAAGCAATCTTCTCGGCATCCAGAACTTGTCTATTTCCGGCAGAGACAAGCAACCACAAATAAATGAGTGAGAACACAATTATTGAAACATAAAACCAGAAGCCGCCCTTTTGTGTATGCTGATATCTTACTGGCATTTATGGGTCCTATTTAATTTGAATTTTTGACACAGGACTAGACCTTTAACACCCACGGCAATTCTATTAAAAAAGACTGCGTCAAAGGCGGGAATGTTCCAGCTTACTTCCATTTTTTTCAGATTTTACCTTAAATAAGGACCCTTTTGGTTTCCGTGGTTAGTCATTCGATATTAGTCATGGTTAGCCGGTAGCATCTAGCCCATCGACTTTAGGGGTTATTTGGTCTGTGCCTGTTTGTCGGTTACATTTACGGGCAGGCAGTGGGGTCTTGCAGGCCACATTGGAGCCAGTTCGCCGCAAGCAAAGCCAGGTCCTGCAGGTCCACACGGCAATCCAGATTGATATCACCAATCGGCCGGGCCAAACAGGCATTGCCCATGGTGGCAAAGTGGCTGTTGACCTCCTCGGCAGTTAAGACGCGGCCATACAACGCCACTTCATCCATGATGCCTGTAAAATAGCGGGTAACGTCCCGCGCGCGGTTGATGCGAAATGTGGACACAGTCAGTGCCGGGACAAGCACACCGGGAAAAAGGTCCGAGTCGACTTCCAGAGGCACACTTTGGCCATTAATATACAGAGTGGTACCCGTAGAACTGTCGCTGCCGCCCTGACGCACCATGACCAGGTGGTACCATTGCCCCAGCGTCAGAGGCAGGCGAGTGCGCAATCCACCATTGTAAAATCCGACATAAACCCTGTTGGCATTGTCACGTTGCAGACTGAAAAAGACTTCCTTTCCTGTTCGGTTGCCGCCCCCGTCGCCCCAATGCAAAAATGGTGGCCACCATAACGCAGTGCTGTTGGTCGCGAGAAATATTACTGTTTCAATGGTGAAGGTAGCATTGCCGTTCAATGACGCGGGGGATACAGATAAAGATTCGAGGTAGTCATCCGACGAATCAAAAGATACTCCCATGTCGCCCTGGGCTGTAGCCGTCTGCCGGCCAATCGTGCCAAAATACTGACCATCGAAAGCGGGCCCCAGGCTGCCGTGGTTCAGAGCAGGCCCGGTGGTTTCGTTAAGCTGATAGTACAAGAGCGGATTGGAATTTTGGACCGCGGTCTGGTACGCCGGCGGGGCGCCTAAAGCTATTCCTGTCAGAGCAGTCAATACAAAGACCCGCATCAGTACTATTTCCAAGGCTGCTATGCCGTTAAAAAAAATCCTTGGCCGTTTCATGGTGGGTCCTCCGATACGAAAACTGATTTGTATTTCCCATACTAAACGGTTCGAAGACGACATTTGAACTCATACTATAACGATCCTGAATGAAATTGTCCGTCTGAGGCGCGGTACTGTATCGTTTCAATGAATTCTGTGGCCATCCTCGCAGCAAAACGATACTTGTTAAGTATACATCTGCATCTGCAATTCTACCCAAAAGCCAACTGCAGGGTCAAGATAATTCTGTTCCACTGCCATTTATACTGATCCTGCTTGAAATTTCCCATTTGAACGCGGCTAAATACAGCGACATTAACCACGTGCTTCTTTTGCTCGCCGAATAATCATACCCGTTGTATAAAAAAAGAGAGGGTCCGCATAGTTTAGATGCAGACCCCGCGGAGATCTCCCCTTGGAGACTTTTCATCATACTCCCACGAAATGCCAGCTTCACCGTCTCCTCTTATGCAGCAGCGACAGCCCTCCCAGAATCACCAACGACAAGGTTGCCGGCTCGGGTACAAGCATAAGCTGCCCGCGAATTTCGCCGCCCGGGTATGTACTGCTGTGGATATTTATGTAATGGAGACCTTCCTTCAAATCAGCAACCTGTGATGGGCTGATGGAAAAAGTCTGTTCGGCAATGGAGCCGCTGGTCCCGGTGATCCCGGCAAGCGTAAAAATAGGACTTGCGTTAAAACCAGGTGATGCAGGGCCGTGAATATGCGCCGCGGTAGCAGAAGCAGTCAAT
>JAFGHE010000011.1 GCA_016930295.1 Sedimentisphaerales bacterium | reverse complement strand
TATCGTCTTTAGTCAGTTGAGCCTCCTGAAGTGGACTGGCCACGCCCATTTCAGAGCCGGCCTGGTGGCCGGGGCGAAAATCATCCAGATCGTCGGCATTGTTACCAGAGAGGACCACATCATAGTCTCGCTTCCGGGCCATATCGTTAAGTACTTGATATAAATGGGTTTTGCAATAATAACAGCGGTTGGGCGGATTGGCTTTATAGTCAGGGCTGCTCATCTCCTGAGGGAATACCACCTCGAGGTCGGCCCTGAGTTCTTGAGCGATTTTAACGGCAGTATCAAACTCCGTGCCGGATAGAGACGCGCTCCGGCCGATAGCAGCGAGCACCTTATCCGGCCCCAGAGAATCCAGGGCGACCTTTAACAGGAAGGTACTATCGACCCCGCCGGAATAGGCGACAATGACGCGACGGTACGAGCGTATCCGTTCTTTCAAATTATGGAGTTTGGTTGTTAAATCAGGCATTCTATTTATCCGCAATGACAAAGATGGCTTCATCGGCCAGGAGGTTGGGCAGGAATCTGACTTCGCGCCCGTTGGAACTGGAGAGCGGAATGCGTTTGACCAGCCGGGCGTGAAGATGATTATGCACGAAGTTTTCAAAATCCCGAATGGACATATAATTGACGGATTCTTCCGGCTTATCAAACCAGGAAGAGGGCAGTGTTTTCCAGACGGGGGCCACTCCTTTGAGAAATAATTGTAAGCGTCCCTGCCAATAGGCAAAGTTGGGGAAACTGACAATAACCTCTCGTCCGATGCGAAGCAGTTCCCGCAGCACTTTTTCCGGCTTGCGGATCACCTGGAGGGCCTGGCTCAGGACAATATAGTCATAGGATTGATCAGCGAAATTATCCAGGCAGGTTCCAATATCGTATTGTATGACACTGACCCCGTTAGCAGTGCAGGCGAGAATATCATTCTGGCCGAGCGTGACACCCATGCCCCGGATATTCTTTTGTTGTTTGAGCAGAGCCAGAAGTTCCCCGTCGCCGCAGCCCAGGTCCAGGACCTTACTATCGGGATTGATCAGGTGAGCGATCTGATGGTGATCCACGCGTGAGCCTTCGAATATGCTGCCGGCCTGCCGGATTTTCCTGCTGTTTGGTAATACATGAGTGGGCTCGGGTGATGATTTGGTTAATAGGTCGGCCGTTATTTCCTTTTGCAGAGATTGATGCATCTGATGTAAAAAGTTTTTTATCAAACCGCCCTGCAGTTTGGATTCCAGCAGAAAGGAATCGTGGCCATAGGAGCTTTCGATATTGCAATACGTGACATCCTTGCCGCAGGCGATCAGAGTATTGACAATTTCATGGCTCTGGCGTGGCGGAAAGAGCCAGTCCGAGGAAAAACTTATAACTAAAAACCGACTCTGGATGCGTTTTAAGGCGTCTTGCAGGGACCCATACTGGCGGGCCGGATCGTAGTAATCCATGGCCTTGGTGAAATAGACATAGGTGTTGGCGTCGAACCGGTCAACAAAGACGCTTCCCTGATAATCCAGGTAGGTTTCCACGCTGAACTCATTGGCCAGATTGTACTGGTAGTCCTGAAAGTGCTGGAGCCGGCGTCCGAATTTGGTGTGCATGGCTTCCTCGGACAGATAGGTGATATGCCCGACCATTCGTGCGACGGATAAACCGGCATTGGGAAACTGATCGGTGTGATAATAGTCACCTTTTTGGAAATGTCTGTCGGTGAGAATGGCGTTTCTTCCTACGGCATTAAAGGCTATACCCTGGGCCGAGAGGCGAGTAGTCGTGGCGATGGGTATGACCGAAGCGACGCGTTGGGGATAGCGGATTGCCCATTCCAGGGCGGCCATTCCGCCCATAGAGCCGCCGGTGACGGCCAGGAGTTTTTCTATGCCCAGGTGGTTGAGTAGTTCGGCCTGCAGGTTGACCATGTCACCGATGGTGATGATGGGGAAATTCAGCGCGTAGGGTTTTCCGGTAGCCGGGTTGGTGCTGCTGGGTCCGGTCGTCCCCATGCAGCCGCCCAGGCAGTTGGAGCAGATGATAAAAAACTTATTGGTGTCGAAAGGTTTTCCCGGTCCGACCATGATATCCCACCAGCCGGTTTTGGTGTCGTCGGGATTATGGCGGCCGGCGACATGAGCATCTCCGGATAGGGCATGGATAATCAGGACGGCATTGTTACGCTGCTGGTTAAGTTGACCATAGGTTTCGTAGGCTACATCGATGGGGCCCAGCGACTGGCCTGATTCCAGGACCATTTTCTGCGAATCGCTGAACAGCCGGACATGTTGTGTCTGGACAATGCCGGCCGATTCTTCGGATTCGCAGGTCGGTTCCTGGCCGGGCTGGGCCAATTTTTCATCTCTATTTCTGTCGAGCATATTATTAACTGGTATAGGAGCTTTCGGTTCGTGAGTATTATTTCCTACACTAAATCGGGAATTAGCAGTCATTTATCACACACACTATTATATTTTCGATAGGCTATAAAGGCAATAGTTGTTTTCCTGTGGCATTTAAGGGTGATGATGGTCTATCGACTCAGAGTTGTATTGACATGGGACGGGATTTTGTTACACTATGAAGCCATGACGACCTGTGAAGCAAGTTCCGATAGAAAGGTATTACTGGCTATTCCTGTATATAACGAGGAAAAGAGCCTCAACGAGGTACTCGACAGGGTGGAGCAGTATATCAGAAATGTGCTGGTAATCAATGACGGGAGCACGGACAGCAGCGGTATGATCCTGGCCCGGAGGAAGGATATCTGCGTGGTCAGTCACCGGGATAATTGCGGCTATGGGAGCAGTATGATCCAGGCGTTTCAGTTTGCACATGGGTGTGGTTTTGACTGGTTGATTACTATGGACTGTGATCTTCAGCACGAGCCCCGCCAGTTGCCCGATTTTCTCCGTGCTATCGAAGCGGATGATGCCGACATTATCAGCGGCTCGCGATATATTCCGGGTGTATCCCGCAACGGGGATCCGCCCCCGGAGCGGCGTCAGATTAACCAGCAAATAACCCGAGATATTAAGGACAAGCTTGGTCTGGAACTTACGGATGCCTTTTGTGGTTTTAAAGCATATCGGGCGGACAAGATCCATAGTCTGGAACTGACCGAAAGGGGGTATGCCTTTCCCCTGGAATTCTGGACCCAGGCGGTTCATCACGGCCTGCGTGTGCGGGAGATACCGGTCAGTCTGATTTATATTGATCCGGACCGTCATTTTGGCGGAGAGCTGGATGATCATCAGACACGTCTGGATCATTACCGGGACGTCTTTCATAAGGCGTTGAAGAAGACGGGTCGGCTTTAAAACAACAATTTGATTGGGAAAAGTCGTGTGTTTTCAAAGGCAGTAGAAACGGATCTGTTGATTCATGAGAGTAAAATCAGACCCGATACGATTGACAACTCCCGGAACACACGGAGACACGTTTATATGGCCGGACCTGGAAGCGATCAAATCTGATATTCACTATAATCTTACCGTGTGGCCTGAGGGAAATGTCGAGGTGTGGGGAGAACCTCTGGAGCAAAGACGGCGTCGAATCCGGCGGGAGATACTCCAGCGGGCTCGTCATTATACGCAAAAGTTAAACGTACCCTTGTTGGAGAGCCGGGATGATCAAGCGCTGATAGTTACGGGTCATCAATGTCAGTTTTATCATTGTGGTGTCCTTTTTAAATATTATCTGGCCCGTCATCTGGCCCGGCTCAGTGGCGGGGTGGTGGTCAATATTATAGTAGATACCGACACAGCAAAAAATTTATCCCTGAGCCTGCCGGACGTGGGGAGTGAGGGATTAGAATTAAGACATCTGTCTCTGGGAAATTTTGATTCTCACATACCTGTGGAAAATCAGCCTCTGCCTTCGGCGGATGAATTGGCGGGTTTTCGCGAGCAATTGAAGGCGTTTTTTGATAGCAAACCTATCGGGGCCGGCTGCCGGCGGCTGGAGAAGGTATTGGCCGCGTCCCTGCATGCCAGTGAGAAGCTGACGGATCTTTTTTGTGGTATCAACCATCGGCTCAGGTTGAATCTGGATTTGCCCTGCCTGGAGCTTCCCGTCTCAGTCATGTCGGGGACGCAGGCTTTCACGGAATTTATCGCTGACGGGTTGATCCGGGCCAGACAAATGCATCAGTGTTATAACGAGGCATTACGAGTCTATCGGCAGAAAAATAAGATTCGCAGTATGTCCCGGCCGGTGCGGGATTTGAGTGAGGGCGCGGATCGGTCAATTATCGAGGTTCCTTTCTGGGTGATGTTACCGGGGGGTGAAAGACGAAGATTGTTTCTTAAGCGGAAAGACAATACTTTATATCTGTTACGTGATGGATCGGAGGTTCTGGCGGAGATGGTCTTGCCTTCCAAAGACGACACCAAGGCAATCCGTGACATCATCGTGACTACTATTATGGAACGGAAGGATTTCTCTATACGTGCGCGTGCCTTGACCATGACCGTTTTTTGCCGGCTCTTCTGGGGTGATTTTTTTGTGCATGGTATCGGCGGGGCCGCTTACGAACAGGTGTCAGACGAATTTATCCAGAGATTCTACCAGATTCCGGCGCCTGCCTGGTGTTGCGGTTCGGCAACCATGTGGCTGGGGCTGGGGAATTATACCCCGGAAGCAGAGATCAAGGCGGCCCTGCGCCGATTTCGACACGAGCAGCGCGATCTGTACTATAATCCCGGTCGAACTATGAGATTTGATTCGGATAAAGAGGCAGGGGCTATGGAGCTTCTGCGCCGGCGTGAGGAGGCCATCCAGGAAAATCAAAGGCTGCGCCGGAGCCGAGGGAGCAGCCGGCAGCGTCGGGAAATATTTGACCTGATTCATGGTCTGAATGAGAGTCTGGCAGATTGGTCCGGCCCCCGTCAGGCTGCTCTAGGTTCCCGGATAAAGTTGGCTCAGTCACAAATGGACCAGGCCCGAATTGCTTATAATCGGGAATATTTTTTCGGACTTTTTCCGGACGATGAATTAAGCACTCTGACGGTATAAACCCAACCCGGCGATATGGTGCCCGGAGCGAGATAAATCGTCGGTTTTTCTATTTTGGCAGCGGGTGAAGTAATATTACTTATACTTTTTTTACTTGACCTGGAGGCCGAATTAGATTATTGAATAATTAACATATTATACTGATTTTATATTACTTTGTATTATATTATTGAGGATTTTATTATGTTAATCTGGGCGGTACGTATATTATTCTTTTTGGTAGTTATGGCGGTTATGTTATTGGGTTTTCGTGAGGGAGGTGCTTTTGATTTTGATATTGATGATGTGGAAGATGCCCCATTCTATCAGCTCCTGGCGGTCGTTGGCTGTTTCTGTGTTTTTTTTCTGGGAATAATTATCGATTTACTCGTCCCCCGTAAAAGAGTGTACGCGTTTGCCGGCATCTTTTTCGGGGTATTGATGGGTCTGGTTTTTGGCATGCTTATTAATTATATTTTGGATTTAATATATGAATCACATAATATTCAGCCTCATCAGGCGATTTACACAGCCCAAAACGGTATCAAGTCAATGGTTAATATTCTCTGCTGTTATATAACGATTACATTTATTTTACAGACTAAAGACGATTTTCGTTTTGTCATACCGTACGTGGAATTCAGCAAGCAGACCAAAGGAGTGATGCCGATGATTATGGATACATCGGTTATCATTGACGGCAGAATTGCGGATATTGCATCCACGAATATAATCAATTCACCGCTGGTGGTTCCCCGTTTTGTTCTGAATGAATTGCAGACCATCGCGGACTCAGCCGACCGTTTGAAACGTAACCGTGGTCGGCGCGGATTAGATATGCTCAACAAGATGCAGGGTAATGTAAATATTGATATCAGCGTACAGGAGATATCTTTGACCCCCGGCGAGAAAAGTGAGCCGGTCGATCTGCAACTGGTCTCGACTGCTAAAAAGATGAACGGGAAAATAATTACCAACGATTATAATCTCAATAAGGTGGCAACTATTCGGGGAGTGAATGTGATCAATATCAACGATCTGGCGAATGCATTAAAGACAGTGGTATTACCGGGTGAGGTTTTGAATATCAGGTTAATCAAGCCCGGCGACCAGCATGACCAGGGTGTCGGGTATCTGGAAGACGGCACAATGGTTGTGGTAGAAAACGGCCGGAGTGGTATTGGTCGTGAGGTGGACATTATGGTTACTTCTGTGTTGCAGAAATCTTCCGGTCGCATGATTTTTGGAAAACTTGACGGTAAACAGTTAAGGGGCTGATACACGGGGATATGTTATTCGCAGTATTCTGTGAACAGGGGATGAAATATCATCCTATATTAATGTATAGGAATTTGTATCTAACTTGTTTTATTTCATTGAGTTAATACAGTTCTATTGGCTCAGCACAAGCCGGTCCGGCGAAAGCCGGTAATTTATATATGCCCCAATTATGGCATGCCCAGGGATTTATTTTTCAGGTCTTAGAAAATATACAGGATAAATCGACATAAATTTCATGGTGTAAAGAGAACCTCTCCGATAGATATAATACCTAACAAAAACCTAATAACAGCACATGTGCAGGTCTTGTTCGCCGTCAAGGTTATGCCTGGGAGCGATTAAAGGATGGTTTGTCACAGATCAGATAGTCAGGTAAAAATTCCGATTTGTCGTTTTGGTCCGGGTGGTGATTATCAAAAAGGCTGGCCCGGTGAATCCGATGGGCGTGTCCAATATGGTTCGACCGGTCTATTTGGCCAGATTGGCCTGATAGCCGGTTGTTTACTCCGGGGCCTGGATTTTCTATCCAGAGCTCTGGATGGCTTTCGTAAAGAAGAAGTGGAATCGCACGAGGAGCCGGCCTCTGCCAATACGGCGGCCCTGGCCCCCCATGATATATATGTTGCGTTAAATACGCATGTGTATCGTCGAATTCAACTGGGGAGTAGTGATGATGACTTATTCGAGATCTCGCCGACCAAAGCAAGAACAGTCGAAACCGGACTCCTGCAATCTGACACCGCGACAGATACAGATACTTTGTCTTATATACTCTTATCGCGGCAACAGTGGTTGTTCCCCGACCTTGCAGGAGTTGGCCAGTCACCTGCAGTTAAGCAAAGTAACCGTCTTCGAGCACGTCGAGGCACTCGTGGTAAAAGGATTGTTGCGTCGTCAGGCCAACAAGACACGCTCTTTGATACTGAATAAATCAGCTTTGAAGCTGATTTCGGCTTTGTCGGAGGGAACTGACGATACAACGGATTTTGGCAGAAAAGAAGGATTGTCATCGGCTGGTAGTTTTCCGCTGGTGGGAGATATTGCCGCGGGGATTCCTTTAGAGGCGAATGAGGATTGCGACGAGCTGGACCTGACCACGCTGTTTGAAACAGGTGAGGAGACGTTTGCCCTGCGGGTTCGGGGAGAGAGTATGATTAATGAGCAGATACGTGACGGGGATTATGTTCTGGTGAAAAAAACCGGCAGGGCCCGCGACGGTCAAATTGTGGTGGCCTTGTTGCCGAACGGCGAAGCGACCCTTAAAAAGATTTATATGGAGCCGAGCGGATATCGTCTGGAAGGGGCGAATTCTGACTTTAAACCGATCCATATAAAAGAGTTAAATATTCAGGGTGTTGTCATCGGCGTCATCCGTCACTATTGAAACTGGTCCGGTGGGAATGATACCCGTCTGGTAATAAGAGTTATATGAATGCTATGTCAGATAACGGATGACAGTTACATCACGACCAGACGGTAATAGTGCCGGGTATTATATTCACCAGTGAGGGGCGATAATCTCCAGAGCACTAAAAATTGTTATCAGAATACTCATATCAGGCGGCTCAATCCTATCCAGGCAGGGCGAAAATCAGAATCAGCAGTGGAGGTTTAAGGGGTGATAACTACACCTTTAAGGTGTATTTATCGGATTACATCGACATTCTGGGAGTTCGTTGGCGTACTTACTAAGTTGTTTTAAAGCCGGTCTTTAATGTCCCCGATGTATGATTATAGATTGATTAGGGTAGGTACCATAAATTCAAAGGGAACACAATGAGCGAATGTATTGACCGAATCAAAGAACTTTTCGAAGAAACAGCTCTGAAACTGGTCATGACAGAGGCTGATGACTTACAGGGTTTGGCCGGGATTCACACTCAGTTTGAACAGATAACGGAGCAGATAGAGCAGATGGATACGGGTGTCTGCACCTATTCCGACCTGATAACGAGTGTTGTTTCGAAACTGGCTGAGATTATTGAAAAAATAATTCTTCAGGATATCAGCGATAGTGGCAAAGCGATAGAAGTTATTAACACTTCAGTACAGAGCCTGCAAACATTAATAGATCAGGTACGGGAAGGCAGAGAACCGGGGGATATTAAATTTCCCGCGGAGTTAGGTCTTGACGTTTCATTGCCAGTGCAGGAATCTGTCGCAACTGAAGTGAACTATGAGTCGAAACAGGCCGGTGGGATTGTGCTGCCGGAAAATGTTGACGAGGAAATATTCCGGGAATTTATGGCCAACCAGCCGCATGTCCTGGCGAATCTGGAAGCGGCTGTTCTGTCGGCTGAAAAGGATCCGTCTGAAGAAAATCGAGCTGTGATCAAAGGCATACTTCATAATTTCAAGGGCGAAGCGGCTCTCATGGGCTTGGAACACGTAGCCCGGGTCTGCCACGAAGCGGAAACATTACTGGCAGAGGAGCAGGATACCTTTCCCGGTGAAAAGCTTCTCCTTGTCAAAGACTGGCTTCAGAACAGTATGGCCGAATTGAGTGGCAAATCCGTAAGTGAATCATCGCCGCCGCCGGCTGACCGGGAGAACCCTGAAGCTAAAACATCCGATCCGGCCCCGAAGACAACTGAGCCTGCGGCCCAGGACAATTTAGTAATCGCCGAGAGTGATGTACCTTTAGTAATGGATTTTATCAACGAATCGAATGAGCATCTCGAATCGGCCGAAGCGGATTTACTGACTATCGAAGAGAATCCCAAAGATACCGAGGTCATCAATTCTATTTTCCGCGCCTTTCATACCATTAAGGGAGTGGCCGGTTTTTTGAATCTCAAGCAAATCGGCTCTTTGGCGCATGCTACGGAAAATTTGTTGGATATGGCCCGCAAAGGTAATCTGGTATTAGGCGGCAGCAGCATCGATGTCGTGTTTGAAGCGTTGGATGTGATGAAGCAGATGCTGAGCCGATTAGCCGAGGCTGTGGAGAAAAATCAAGCCGTACAAACGTATCCTAAGCTTACGGGCCTGATTGGGCGGATCAAGACCTGTACCGCAGGTGAAAGTCCGAAACCGAGAATCGGAGAGATATTGGTGAACGAGGGTGCGGCTTCTTCCAGACAGGTTCGAGACGCTCTCCATGAACAGCGAAGCGGAGAGAGTGATAAGAAAGTCGGAGAAATTCTGGTTGATAAAGAGGCGACCGCGCCGCCGGCGATTGATCAGGCGTTGCGCATTCAACAGGCCGCCACCGGCAGCCCTGGCAGAGATACTAAAAAGGTAACCACAGAGAATACGGTTAAAGTCACGACCAGTCGTCTGGATGCCCTGATTAATATGGTAGGTGAACTGGTCATCGCCCAGTCGATGGTAAGCCGGGATGTCGAGGAACATTTCCATACGAATCAGCGTCTGGAGCGTAATGGTCGTCATTTGGAAAAAATTACCCGTGAACTCCAGGAGCTATCGATGTCCATGCGGATGGTGCCGGTCCAGGGTGTATTTCAAAAGATGGCCCGTCTGGTCCGGGATCTTTCCCGCAAGGCAGGTAAGGAGATTGAATTTTCCATAAGTGGCGCGGAAACGGAACTGGACCGTAATGTCGTGGAAGCGATTGCCGATCCCCTGGTGCATATGGTGCGTAACTCGGTGGATCATGGTATCGAGCCGGCCGCGGATCGGCAAAAAGCCGGTAAAAATCCCGTCGGTCGGATCGAATTAAGCGCCTATCACCAGGGAGGTAATATTGTCATTGAGATTACCGATGATGGGCGTGGTCTCAACCGTGATAAAATACTTAAGAAGGCCATCGCCGGCGGGCTCGTGAAGGAAGGACAGGAGATGTCGGATCAGGATGTATATCGTTTGATATTTCATGCGGGGCTGTCCACCGCGGAAAAAATAACAGATGTTTCCGGCCGGGGTGTCGGGATGGATGTTGTACGAAAGAATATCGAAGCGCTACGCGGTCGGGTGGACATCGATTCCCGACCCGGCAGAGGTTCCATCTTTAGTATTCGGCTGCCATTGACACTGGCCGTCATTGATGGACAGGTTATGACCGTGGGTCAGGAAAGCTATATTATTCCTACCATCTCGATTGAACAGAGTTTGCGTCCAGAGCCGGACCAGGTAAAAACGGTTCAGGGAGGCCGGGGGGAGATGGTGCTGCTTCGGGGCGAATTAGTGCCGTTAGTGCGATTGTATCGGTTATTTGGCATTGAACCGGAGCATACAGACTGTAGCCAGGCATTGATTGTGGTGGTAGCCGATGGACAGAAGCGTGCCTGTCTGCAAGTGGACAGTCTTCTCGATCAGCAGCAGGTGGTCATCAAGAGTCTGGGTGACTATCTGGGTAATATCAAGGGGGTATCGGGCGGGGCCATCATGGGCGATGGTAATGTAAGCCTTATTCTGGATGTGCCGGGCCTCATTAATCTGGCCATACAGCAGCAGGAATCGAGTCGGGTTGAAACAGCCCCCTGATACTGGTTTTTAAAACTCTGTTGATAATAATGGACGGGATTACAATGATATCAGTTTTAGACACCACCAACCTGCCCTTAACGGAAAAGGATTTTCAGCGTATCAGTGAAGTTATTTACCAGCATTGTGGTATTAATCTGCATGATGGTAAAATGTCCCTGGTCCGAGCTCGTCTGGCCAAGCGGATGCGTCTGTATAAATATAATTCCTTTACCGAATATATCGACTTTGCCCTTTCCGAGGCCGGCCGGACGGAATTTTACTCGCTGGTCGATTCCATCAGTACCAATCTGACCAGTTTTTTCCGGGAAAAGGTACATTTTGATTATATCAGGGAACATTTTATTCCCACCCTGATAGAGAGTAAGGCAGGTAAGGGCGCCCACACGCTCCGGGCCTGGTCTGCGGGCTGTTCGTCCGGGGAAGAACCGTATTCCCTGGCCATTACCCTGACCGAATGTCTGGAGAGTAAAGGGCATTGGGATATAAAAATATTAGCCAGCGATGTGTCCACCCGGATATTAGAAAGGGCCCAGGCCGGCACGTATGATAAAGACCGTATTGCGCCCCTCAATGGAGCTCAAAAAAGCCGGTTTTTCGTGCCGAATCGAATGGAGGGGGTAAAGGTTTACCAGGTTAAACAGTCACTGCAGAAAATAATTCGATTTCGTTATTTGAATCTCATGGAGAATTGGCCGTTTACCGGGCCTTTTGACATTATCATGTGTCGCAATGTGATGATCTATTTTGATAAGGCCACTCAGGAGAAGCTGGTGAACCGCTTCTGGAACTGCCAGGATAAGGGGGGATTGTTATGTATCGGTCATTCGGAATCTCTGACCGGTATCAATCATAAATATGGTTATATTCAACCGGCAACGTATATCAAATCGTGAAGATGGGAGTAAGTTTATGCCTTATAATATTCTAATAGTTGACGATTCATCAATTACCCGGATGGTATTGAAAAAGACGATTTCCATGTCAGGTATTCCGACCGAAAGTATTCTGGAAGCGGATAACGGCCGTGAGGGGCTGGAAATACTCAAACAGCATAAGGTTGATCTGATTCTGGCGGATTTGAACATGCCTGAGATGAACGGCCTGGAAATGACGCAGCAGATTTTTGCGGAAGAATCATTTTGTCATATTCCGGTGGTCGTGGTTTCCACCGAGGCCAGCAAGACCCGGATTGATATGCTGCAAAGTCAGGGTATCCAGTCGTTTATTCATAAGCCATTTACTCCGGAGGTAATAAGAAAGGTTTTGTTATCCGTGCTCGAGCCGGCTCAAAGCCGGGATTAATCAGGCCGGAGGTATTCACCATCCACAAGGAAAGTCAATGACCGACATAGTATCAACCACTCAGCGGCCTGTTAAGGTATTGATTGTGGACGATTCAGCCGTCGTGCGCAAAATACTGAATCAGCAATTGAACCGGGACCATCGAATCCAGGTGGTTGGTACCGCTCCTGATCCTTATATCGCCCGCGATAAGATTTTATCACTGAAGCCCGATGTATTGACCCTTGATATTGAAATGCCGCGTATGGATGGCATCACTTTTTTACGTAAACTGATGCGCTATCATCCGCTGCCTGTGATAATTGTCAGTTCTCTTACCCCCGAGGGGAGCAAAATGGCTTTGGAAGCGCTGGAAGCCGGAGCGGTGGAGGTGATGTGTAAACCCGGTACGGCGTATAGCGTGGATGATCTGGCAGAGGAGTTAATACAAAAAATCCAGTCTGCCTCCAGGGCTCGTCTGGCGAAAACGATGGAATTGTATAGTGCTCAATCAACCAGGCCGCAACGGTTGAGTCTCACCCGGACAACCCATAAAATAATTGCCCTGGGTGCTTCGACCGGCGGTGTGAAGGCTTTGACAACGGTTTTAAGTGCATTGCCGGCTAATGTACCAGGCACGGTACTGGTCCAGCATATGCCGGCGAAGTTTACGGCATCCTTTGCTCAGCGTCTAAATGAACTATGTGCTATGGAAGTGAAGGAGGCCCAAAATGGTGATCATGTAATCCCGGGTCGGGTTTTAATCGGTCCGGGCGGTTACCATATGCTTCTTAAGCGTTCCGGCGCATCCTATTACGTCCAGATAAAAGACGGACCGCCTGTCTGTCATCAAAAACCCAGTGTGGAAGTATTGTTCCAGTCTGTGGCTCAATATGCCGGCGCCAATGCAGTGGGTGCGATTCTTACCGGTATGGGCGGTGACGGGGCCAGGGGCTTATTGGAAATGCGAAAGGCCGGGGCTCGTACCATCGCCCAGGATGAAGAATCATGTGTTGTATTTGGTATGCCAAAAGAGGCTATAAAAGTGGGAGCAGCGGAAAAAATCGCATCTCTGGACGATATAGCTCAAACCCTGATAAATATGGTTCAGTAAAACAGATAAAACCAATTTCCGGCCAAAATATTGATAAAGTACATCTGGAAAATGCCGATGATAAAGATATTGACAATGGGTTAAAAGGCGTATCAAGGCACCCAAAAGGAGTTTCAAATGGATGTTAAATATATAAATCCATTTATTTCATCGATACAGAACGTGTTCGACACCATGATTAATGTGCCATTTATTTTAGGTAAACCAAACTTGAAGCAGGATAATATGCCTCTTTTTGATATCAGCAGTATTATAGGACTCACCGGAGATGTGAGTGGCTGTGTGGTTTTAAGTTTACCTGAAGTTATAGCGTTTGAACTGGTTTCAGCACTGACCGGGGACGAAGTCAAGGAATTAGACAGGGACTGTATTGACGCCATCGGCGAGATTTCAAATATGATCGCTGGAAATGCCAAGAAGGATTTTCCCGCGCACAATACCTCGATTTCCGTTCCCAGTGTGGTTGTGGGCAAGCATAAAGTCAATTATCCCAGTGGTGTTCCCATAATTTCTATTCCCTGTGGTACCAGCCTGGGCCGACTGGTTATTGATGTAGCACTTAAGGAAAATGCTGTAGTAGCCTCTCGGAAATGATGGATCATCAAATGAATAGTCTGATAATCTAAAGATCAGTATATAAAATTAAATAAATTCTCTCCCGCTACCTTTTCTTATAGGCTGTCCTTCAAGTTTTGATAGGACGGCCTTTTTTATTTACATACCCGACTACCCCGGTTAGAATATCGAAGAGACAAGGAATCAATAGTATGTGTGCCGAACAGGCAAAAATTCGCTGGGGGATCCTTTCCTGTGCCCGGGTTGCGCGTAACCGCTGGATACCGGCTCTGCGAGAAATCAATGCTTCCATAAGCGCTATTGCCAGCCGTTCCCTGGAGAAGGCTCAGCAGTGGGCCCATGAACTCGATATTCCCAGGGCCTGGGGCTCCTATGAGCAACTGCTAGACGATCCGGAAATTGATGCTGTCTTTATCGGCCTGCCGAACAGTCTGCATCATCCCTGGACTCTAAGGGCTTTGCAGGCGGGCAAACACGTGCTCTGCGATAAGCCATTGGCCCTGAATGCCGAGCAGGCCCGTGAGATGGTCCGCATGGCCGGGCAGCAGAATCGGCTGCTGATGGAAGGATTTATGTATCAATACATCGGCCAGTATGAGATCATTCAACATTGGTTACGAGACGATAGTATTGGTCCATTGAAGATGATCCGTATTGGATTCAGTTTTTTCTTCAACCGGCCCGGCGATATTCGTTATGAGCCTGACCTGGGCGGCGGTGCACTTCTGGACCTGGGTTGTTATTGTGTGAACCTCATTCGGCGTATGGCCGGCACGGAACCGGTCCGCGCTTTTGGTACCATGACGAAAAACCCCCAGACCGGCGCCGACTGGACCACGTCGGCCATACTGGAATTTCCTGACGGTCTTAAAGCTGTTTTTGACTGTTCCTTTGCTTATCAGGGCGACCAGTTCCTGGACATCGTGGGTACACAGGGAACTATTTCGAGTAATTGGCCTTTCACTCCCAAAGAGGAAATAATTCTGACACTGAAGAGACAGGAGGAAAAAATTACCAGGACATTATCCCCAAACAGCCCTTACGCACGCTGTGTGGAAGATTTCCAGAATCGGTTACATTCCGGAACCATTTTACCCTGCCCTGCCCGTGATGCTATCTGCAACCTGAAAGTACTCGATGCCGTTCGCCAATCCGCTCTTGAGCATAACCCTCCGGGTATAGAGATTTTACCAGAACACGGATAGACGCCGGACTCAAAAGTATTGTGGACCGTTGATTCCGGGTCAAAAAAAATGTTTTCAAATGCAAATATCTACTTTTAACGAGAGTATCTGAATAATCGATGGCTTTCGAATTGAATGACATTGCTCCCTGGGGTCGTTCGTTTGATGAATACGTCCGGATGTTCGATCTGACCGATGATGACCTCAAACTTCGGATTATCAGTTGTGGCGACGGCCCGGCAGGTTTTAACAGTCGGATGAAACGACGCGGCTGCCGGGTCATATCGTGTGATCCGATTTATGAATTCGCTTACTGCCAACTCCGGGAACGAATCCGCACCGGATTCGACGAGGTCATCGCCCAGACCCGTAAAAACCGGGATAATTTCGTCTGGGATACTATCAGGTCAGTGGAAGAACTGGGACGTATCCGCATGGCCGCTATGGAAGAATTTCTGGCTGATTACGAGGTCGGCAGAGAGGAAGGCCGTTATCTCCCGGCGAGCCTGCCGCAGTTACCCTTTGCCGGGCGTCAGTTCGATTTGGCCCTGTGTTCCCATTTTCTGTTTCTATACACCGGCCAGTTGACCCTGGAGTTTCACCAGAGGGCCATTCTGGAAATGTGCCGGGTGGCCGGCCAGGTTCGCATTTTTCCCCTTGTGGACCTGGATATCAATCGCTCGGCGTATATCGAACCGATAATTTCCGAGTTCGAAAAGCAGGGCTTATGTGTTGAAATCCGTCACGTTCCCTACGAATTCCAGCGTGGCGGTAACCAAATGATGATAATATTTTAATTTCTTTTTCTTGAAATAAAGTTATGATTCAATGCGTTATCTACTAAAATAGTAGGATATCGCCATGTAGGTATCAGTTTTGTGTTATTAATTAAAAAGGAAACATCATGAGAAAGTTTGCTGTTCTTCGAATTCTTGTCATTTTGATTTTATCAGTTACTGTAGCGTATGGAGATTCAGGCAATGACAGTTGGCCCACCTGGCGCGGTCCTCATATGATGGGGATATCACCTGAAGGCAATCCTCCTATTACGTGGAGCGAGACGGAGAATATTAAATGGAAAGTTGAATTGACCGGTGACGGGTCCAATTCGTCTCCGATTATATGGGAAGATAAGATTTTTTTCCAGTCTGCGGTCAAAACGGACAAGAAGCCCGAAGGTGCGGTTGAAACGCCCGAAGAGAAGAATCAGGAGCAATCCGGACAACCAGGCGGGGGACGACGAGGAGGAGGACGATTCGGCGTAACCACTCCGATAAATATTTATGAATTTAAGGTAGTATGTCTGGATCGAAAGACCGGAAAGATGCTGTGGGAGAAAACCGTCTGCGAGGTTGTTCCGCACGAAGGTCATCATCAGGATCATGGATTTGCCTCCTATTCCCCGGTTACAGACGGGAAATTGATTTGGGCGAATTTTGGATCGCGGGGGGTGTATTGTCTTGATATGGACGGTAATCTAAAATGGAAAAAGGATCTGGGTCTCAAGAACACACGCGCCAGCTTTGGCGAAGGCAATTCACCTGCACTGGCCGGTGATAATCTCATCGTTCTGAAAGACCATGAAGGGGACTCATTTATTTGTGCACTCAACCAGACGACCGGAGAAGAGGTATGGAAACAGTCTCGTGATGAAAGTACGTCGTGGACATCTCCGATTGTCACGGAGTTTGAGGGTCAGACACAAATTATTGTCAGTGGTACCAATCGCACCCGCTGTTATAATGCCGGCAGCGGCGAGCTTATCTGGGAATGCGGCGGCCAGACCCGGAATGTCATACCCACGCCGGTTCTGGGCTTTGGTATGGTTTTCTGTACCAGTGGGTTTCGGGGCAGCAAGCTGCAGGCCATCAAGCTGGGCAAAACCGGCGACCTGACCGGAACGGATGCCATTGCCTGGGAAGTAAATAAGGGAACCCCGTATGTACCTTCACCGCTTCTGTATGGTGATAAAATCTACGTGTGTTCCGGCAACAATGGAGTGATCTCCTGTTATAATGCCCAGACCGGTAAGCCGTATTATGTGGAAAAAGATTTGGAAGGGATTAAAAACATCTATGCCTCGCCGGTGGGTGCGGCTGATCGGGTGTACTTTGTCGGGCGTGATGGGACGGCCTATGTATTGAAAAATACCGATACTTTTGAGGTACTGGCGGTTAACAAGCTTGATGATCCCATCGACTGCGCTGCGGCTATTGTCGGAGAGGAGATGTATATCAAAGGGAAAAAGTTTTTATATTGTCTGGCCAATTCAGATAAATAAATTGCCCCATAGTTAAAGGACTGTTTTTTTTTAGCTGGTATGGTCCAGGGGAAAGGTTCATCTGCTCTCCGGGAGAGCGACAGAGAAGGCATTATTTCGGCCAGACCGGTAAATCGGTAACTTCCTTTATATAATGGTTTTACAGCGGTCACTTTTGAACCGGTCATTCGCAAGTCGGTTTTATGAGCATTCCAGGTGTCCTTTAATATGAGGGTAGAGGGTATAATCATCTTGGTGTTACATACGATATAGGACTATTCTAGTGGCATGACCAGATAGTAAAAGGAGGGGCATACTTAAATTTGAAAAAATTTACTTGTGCTCCCGTGTGTTTTCATGGTATGATGCCGGATTACCTCATTCCGGGAGGGGTGTAAGTACCAAGTGTACCCCGGCAAATCACGGCCAAAGGGTGTATCACCACCTTAAGGGGTGAATCACTAATTAAACGTGAAAGAAACTATAAAAACAGAAAAATTCAATAGTTCAGGAGTGACGCCAGCGTCAAAAGTATTGCGAGAGCTTGTTTCTGGATTAAAAACAACGGTTTTAAGTCCCAATATCCACTTTTGATGGTAGCATCAGGAGTATATATAATGAAAGAATTGGTTTTAAGGAAAAATGGAGAAAATCAGCAAGATTAGAAACATTGGTATCTCAGCTCATATAGACTCCGGCAAGACGACGCTGAGCGAACGAATTTTGTTTTATGCCGGTCGTATTCATCGTATGCAGGAAGTACACGATGATAATGGCGGGGCAACCATGGATTTTATGGACCTGGAGCGGGAAAGAGGGATTACCATCACCTCGGCGGCTACCCATGTGGAGTGGAATGATAAATGTATTAATCTGATTGACACTCCCGGCCATGTGGACTTTACCATAGAAGTGGAACGGTCGCTTCGGGTTCTGGATGGCGCCATTATGGTATTGTGTGCGGTGGGTGGGGTCCAGAGTCAGTCGGTCACAGTAGATCGGCAGATGAATCGATACCGTGTGCCTCGTATCGCGTTCATCAATAAGATGGACCGCATCGGGGCGGACCCGGAGCGGGTACGACGTGAGCTGGGAGAAAAACTGGGACTCCACGTGGTTCCGATCCAGTTGAATATGGGAGAAGGAGAAAATTTTCAGGGTATAATCGATTTAATTACCATGGAAGCAGTCACGTTTGAGGGCAAGGACGGCGAAACGGTCGTGCGCAGGGAGATTCCCGCGCCCTATATCCAGGCTGCCGGCCATGCCAGGGGGGCAATGCTCGAAGATCTGAGCATGTTCAACGATGACATGATTGAGCAGTTGCTGGAAGATAAGCCGGTCGCTGAGGAAATGATTTATCAGACGATCCGCGAAGCAACCATCAACCGTGACATTGTGCCGCTTATGATGGGATCGGCTTTTAAAAATAAAGGTGTCCAGCCGCTCATGGATGCGATATGTGCCTATCTGCCCAGCCCCCTCGATCGCTCCTGCTTTGCCCGTAACCACGAAAATGAAGGAGCGGAGACGCCGCTGGTAAGTGATCCGGAAGCGCCGCTGGTAGCGATGGTTTTCAAGATAACCGAAGAGGCATTCGGTCAGTTAGGTTATACTCGTGTGTACCAGGGCAGACTCGAGAAGGGTCAGAGCTATCGTAACGTGCGCACCAACCGAACGCTGCGTATCGGTCGTATTGTGCGCATGCACGCCAATGACAGGGAAGATGTGACGGATGCCGGGCCCGGTGATATCGTGGCTTTGTTGGCGACGGATTGTGCCAGTGGGGATACGTTGTGCGGAGAAGGTATCAATTATTCGCTGGAAAGCATATTCGTGGCAGACCCGGTGATACGCCTGGCGATTACGCCGGCCAGTTCCGCGGATCAGGCCCGCATGGCCAGGGCATTGAGCCGATTTATGAAAGAAGATCCCACCTTCCGTGTTTCTACAGATCCGGAGACCGGGCAGACGATTATTGCGGGTATGGGAGAACTGCACCTGGATGTTTACATAGAGCGGATGCGCCGCGAGTTCAAGGCCCAGGTAACGATGGGAGCACCGAATGTGAGTTATCGTGAATCACCGACCATTGAGGCGACGTTCAATTATCGCCATAAAAAGCAGACCGGCGGTTCGGGTCAATTCGCCCATGTGGTGGGAAGAATTATTCCACTGCCTGCGGATGCCCAGACACTCTATGAATTTGAAGACAATATCACCGGCGGGAGGATACCCGGCGAATATATCCCTGCGGTGAACAAGGGTTTCCAGGCGGCGATGAAGGAAGGACCTCTGGCCGGGTACGAAATCGTCGGCTGTAAAATGTGTCTCGATGACGGGTCGTATCACAGTGTGGACTCCAGCGAAATGGCCTTCCGGATCGCAGCCCGAGATGCTATTATCAACGGATTTTTAAAGACCATTCCCTGTCTGCTGGAACCTGTTATGATCGTTGAAGTAGAAACACCTCAGGATTATCAGGGGGCGATTGTGGGAGACATCAACGCCAGGCGTGGGATTATCCTTGAAACTGAAAAGCGAGAAAACTATGTTGTAGTGCGCTGCGAGGTTCCCCTGGCGAACATGTTCGGTTATGCGACAACCGTACGCGGGCTCAGTAAAGGGATGGCGACCTTCAGCATGGAAATGTCCAGATATGCCCAGGTGCCGGCCCGGATCGCACAAGAGATAATTACCCTGCGCCGGGAACAAAAAGAACAGGCCATGCGAAAATAGACCTGTTCCCTGGATTTTTTACACGGAGTGTATCGATAAAGATATATGGTTATCGAAAATATACGTAATGTTGCTATTATCGCCCATGTTGACCATGGTAAAACAACGCTGGTCGATCAGCTTTTATATCAGTCGGGCATGTTCCGAGGTGAAGAACTGGACAAACTGGCTGGTGGCCAGCATGGACTGATAATGGATTCCAATCCCCTGGAGAGGGAGCGTGGTATTACCATATTAAGCAAGAACTGTGCGGTTCCATATATCGATCCGCAGGGTCAGGAATTTAAAATCAATATAATTGATACGCCCGG
>JAFGHE010000117.1 GCA_016930295.1 Sedimentisphaerales bacterium | reverse complement strand
GCAGGATGCCTACATGACCGTAGACGCCAAGGGGACACCGTTCGCGGGCGGGGGACTCAGCGCCGGATTGCGGGATTTGGGGCGTGTTGGTCTGCTGATGCTGAATGGCGGAGAAATCAATGGGCAACGTTTGTTTCCGAAGGAGGTCGTGGAAAACATTCGGACCGGCGGCGACAAGAAGGCCTTTGCCAAAGCAGGCTACAAAACGCTCGAGGGCGGCAGCTACCGCAGCATGTGGTGGAGTTATCACAACAAGCACGACGCTTTCGCCGCGCGCGGTGTGCATGGACAGACCATCTATATCAATCCGACTGCCGAGGTGGTCCTAGTCCGCTTTGCATCATTCCCCGTGGCCAGCAACCTGAAAATAGACCCCACCTCGTTGCCCGCCTTTCAGGCGGTGGCCGAGTATCTGATGGGTAAGTGATGGACAACCAACTAGAAGAAGTACTGTATGAAAGGCAGGGGTCTAGATATGGAAGAGATTCAAAAATTGTGGTTCGAACGTTATCAAGTCCCTTTTCCAAGAGGATTAGCCGACAAGGAAATAGCCGGGGAATGTCTGGTTTCGCTGGATACTTTCACTGCCGGATGTATCAGTAGCTTTATCGAAAAAAAAGGTTCGCTTGATCCCGACAGGATTGAAAACCTTGTCTGTTTTTCGTAATGCTCTGGATAAAGTTCTGCCGGAGTTGGATGGTGAGGCAAAAGAGTACTATTCACGCCTTCTCAAATTAGCGGAACTGGTACTGCAGGAGCTTGGCAGATAAAAGGGAAAAAGACCAAGCTAAAGCTTGAACTCTCAGCGCGTTGACGGAGTATCCCATGGGGTATCGGGTATTCTGAAGGATCGCTGAGAGTTCGCGATTTATCGTGTAAATATTAATGTTGTTTTACAGAGAAACTAAGGAGAATCCGACGGTTAGCACGGCCGACACGGCCGTGGTACATGATATTTTATCAGGTCGCTCGGCTGCACTCGGGATGACAACGGAGTCATGCATGCTTATGCTTCGTTTCACTACGCAAAAGCATGCCACCCTTATTTTTGCATTTTGATATGTGTTTTTACTATTTGATTTTTAATAGTTAATATTTCTGGTCCTGTCCATTCTGTCTAAAAATTCTAAAACGGGTACATTAAATTAGAAGCTGCGGGAGAGGATGGAGTGGCCGGTGGGTTTGATGGCGAAGTCGCCGGTGGCGAGGTGGTAGTCGGCCCGGAGGAGTTGCATGTGGTTGTATTGGCCGGGCTGCATCAGGATGAACTGGACGGGGCTGGTTTCAGTGCCGCGGATTTTTACGAGGTATTGGGTTTTTTCGTAGGTTAATTCATCCCCGGCGAAGAAGTATCGGCGGCTGCCGGGCTGGTTGGCCTCGAAGATGACATTGCCATAGGCTTGTAAGTAGTCGATGGCCTGCGACTCTGTGCCGGCAGGGGGGGCGGGTTTTTCATCTGAGGAAGTCTGAACGACTCTGAGTTTATCGCAATGCAGGCGGACCATGCCTTCCATTTCCGTTAAATTATCGTCCAGGCGGGCTTTCAGTTTTTTGGCCAGAGGCACGCGGTGGAGGGCCACTCCATTGGGAAAGATAATTTCCGAGGTATTGATGTCATAGAGCATCTGGTCCAGGAAATGGATGAGCGAATAGGCGGGGTCGGTTTCCTGTGGGCCGGCAAAGGCGCCGGCCAGCAGGTTGTCGAGCGAATTCTGTGAGCGGGGTGTTTGTTTTTTGCGGGGCTGATAATCAATAATCTCAATGATTCCCTCGCCCTGGAGAAGTAACTGGTCGGAGGATTTATGGTACCTTAATTGAGAGCAGATGAGTTCCATATTAGATGTCAGGACATCATCAGCGGGCGCGTAGCGGGTACTGAGTAGTTTCACGTTGGGACCGTGAGCAGTAAATTCAGTCAGTTTCCGGCTGGTTTGAGGTTGCGTTTGTGAACCCAGGATAGCGCTCATGCGGGGACAGGTCAGGATATTAACCATGCGCCCGTCCGAGGAGAGTTGGGTTATCTGGGCACGGGCATCGTAGAAATCAATCTGGTTGGTGTTGAGATGATATTCAGACCGGTCTTGCCAACTGATTTCCAGGGGCAGGGGCTCGGTTGTTTTCTGGCCGGTCATATCCATATCGGTGATCAGGACGATTTTCCCTTCCTGGGGTATGGAGCAGACTTCGGCGTTCAGGTCGATGGTTATGAGATTGCTTTCGAGTTTACCCTGTTGGGCCAGTTCGGCCCGGGCGGGGTTTCCGGAAATACTCATGGAGCCTTTTTTTGGATTTCCCTCGGCCCGGTCCCCGGTGATTTGATAGTGGTCCTGTTTATTGGTTATGATGACGCCGCCGGCAGGGCCCTGGGCCAGGACATAATCAGGTCGAGACAGGTCTGCAAAACGGCCCAGTCCGAATGAGGATGTCTGCTGTTTATCGTTATCAGAATCTGTTTGTGAGAGTTGAGGTTTGGCTGGAGCCGAAATTTCATCGTAATGTAACTGCAATTCCCGGCTGACCTGAACGAGCCAGTTAGGATCTTCAAACCGGACGTCGCCGGCAGTAGTAAGAAGTTTCAGGGCGGATTCATTTGCAGCCGTTTGGGCAAATTTGGCGCTGAGGTCTTGGCAGGAGACGTAGCTGTCTTTATCGGAGGCTTTGACCGACCCGTGCAGTTCGATGGTTCGGACGGGGGGCAGGGCGGATTTGGAATTTTTTGAGGGAGCAGACGCAAAAAAGTCCAAGCGTCCTTTTTCGGCTCGGATATGGTTATTTTCAATATCAGCCTGCATCAGGCCGGTAAATTCCAGCCATTGAATCTGCCGGCCTTCAGACGTTAATGTTGAGGAATCGGAGCCGGTGAACTTGACGAGCAATTCATCCTGGAAATTGATCACAGTAGGTTGATCGTTTTGGGGCGTATTGCTTTGGATCGTGCCGGGACCTGACAGGCGGGCCTGGTTGTTGTTCTGATCGAACATGATACCTCTTTGCGCCCGGGCGAATTGTTGGGGACCCAGAAATAACGAGACATCGCCGGGGGTGGAAACGGGTAGCAGTTGTATGGTCTGGTCCAGGTCAGAATATTGAATCCGATCCGCCTGCGCGAGGACATTCTGGTTGGCCAGGTCCCATATCCTGACCGGCCGGCCGGACCCGACGAACTCGGTTCGTTCCAGGAGCGGATTATCGATACTGCCGGCGGCCGTGATTCTTAAGGAACCCTTACAGGTTAAAATGGTTGTCTGGGTATCATCTTCGATTGCCGACGTCCCTGTTTTTGGGGATGTCATTTTATCGTCTGTTTGAGATGAGGCGCCCTGGTCGAGTGTCTGGGAGAAATCCTGGTTTAATAAGATTTCGATTTTATCGGCAGATAGTTTGTTCTGGTTCTGAACGACGGCCACCTCATCGGAAAGAGTTATTCGGTAGGGGACGGGTTTCCTGGCGGTTTTTATTTTTTCGGGCGAGGATTTATCGAGTGAACGGGTTGAGTCGGATATCGATTTTTGGGATAAACTGCCAAAAAGATCGGCCTGGATGCGTAGTTCCTGTACCTGTCTTAAAACCAGTAATTGTAGTTGTTCATTGACCTGGTCATATTGCATGGTCAGGCCGGCCCCCTGCAGGCTTATCTGGCGGCCCTGTACGTTTATTTTTCCGCTGCTGTTTAACTGGGAAAATTCCCGTTCGAAATCGATCTGATCCATATCAACTATGTATTCGATATTTTTCCGGGTGTTATCCTGAATATTTAAGTCAGGGGTATGTTGAAGCTGATAGATTTCGATATGAACACCACCCAGGAGTGACCCGCGCGTGGGCTCCTGCTGCAATTGACCGTCGCTGACATCAAGAGGGACCTGGCCCAGCGGAGCAGTAATGTCGATGATCCGGTTATCTTTGCCATAGATTTTAACCCAGGGCTCACTAACCTCAATAGCATCGTCCCGGTCGCTGAGATGTTGGTCATAACCGAATGTTCTGGTGACATTGCCATCTTCATCCAGGGTTTTAAAGGTGGGTCCTTCAATTTTTACGTCCTCAATTCTATTCCCGTTAATATTATAGGTCTGGCCGCTTTCCGCTTGTCCTTCTTTGATGGGGATGTCCGGTATAGAGTGTCTCTCGGTAGGCGCGGTGACATCCTTCATAGTCTGCTGGAAGATCAACAGGCATAAAAGAACCACCATCAGCGTTGATACGAGCAGAATAATTTTTTTGGCCATGAATTCTCCTGACCTGTCAGGTCGGCGAGGCGTTATCACTTGTTAACGGCGGTAACGTTCCATTGCCTTGTCCCAGAGGTTCATTCGTTTGAGCAGGTAGCGTATCAGTTCCGCCACGGCACCGCGTCCGCCGGGTGCGGTGGTGACGTAATCGGCTAATTCACGAATATCGGGCATGGCATCGGCCACGGCGGCGGCGAATCCGACCCGGGTCATTACCGGCATATCGAACACATCGTCGCCGATGTAAGCAATCTGTTCCGGCTGAACGCCGGATTCAGCCAGGAGTCTATCAAAGACCTCCAGTTTGACCAGGGCTTTCTGATAGACATAATCGATATCCAGGTCCTTCATACGGTAGGCCACGGCCGGACACTGGCGCCCGGTGATAATCGCGGTTTCCAGTCCCTGGCGGCGCCATATTCTCAGCCATGCCCCGTCATGGACATGGAATTTCTTTGATTCGGAACCGTCGGCTTGAACGATAATGCCGCCGTCAGTAAGGACGCCGTCCACGTCCATAACGAGTAATTTAATGTCGATATTATTTTCTGATGCTTGCTTATTCATATATTACTTTGGGAGATTATTCTATAGTATTTAATATTTTCTTTGTCGTTTTGCATTTTGATTTTTAATATTTGATTTTAATACACTATACTAAATCGGTTATTGCAATACTTTCAACGCCACGACATCCTGGACGTCGATGAGTCCAACGGGTTTGCCTTGCTTGTCGACTACAGGGATTTCGTCGATGCGGTGTTTATGGAAGATGGCCATGGCTTCGCTGGCGAGGGTATCGGGTCGGACCACTTTGGGGTTTTTAGTCATAATCTTTTTAACCGGCAGTTTGAGGGCCTGTTCACCGGTGTTTCTAATGGCCCGTCGCAAGTCGCCGTCGCTGAGCAGGCCGGTCATTTTACCTTGAGTATCGATTAGAATAATACAACCATGGCGCAGGGCTGCGGATTTTTCAGCCTGTTCCAGGGCTTGTTGCACAGTAGAGGTCTCCGGGGCCAGGGGTAGGGTTTTGCCGTGAGAGAAGAGGGCTGCCTGTTCTACGGTGATGAGTTTACGGCCCAGAGCTCCGCCTGGATGGTAACGGGCATAATCATCGGCCTGGAAATTACGCATTTTCATCACGGTAAGTGCCAGAGCGTCGCCCAGGGCCAGCATGCAGGTGGTCGAAGTACTGGGCGCCAAGCCGAGGGGGCCCACTTCTTCGAGGTTTCCCAGCCAGAGGGTCACTTCGCTGTGTTGAGACAGGGGGGATTTGGTATTGCCGGTAATGGCGATCATTTTAACCTGAAGTTTCTTGAGCAGAGCGATAAGGCGGACGATTTCCTCACTTTCGCCGCTATGGCTGAGTACAATCGCGATATCTTTGTCCCGGAGCCGGCCTAAATCGCCATGAACCGCCTCGGCGGCGTGCAGGAAATGACTGGGCGTACCAGTTGACGCCAGTGTTGCGGATATTTTCTGCCCGACAATCCCGGCCTTGCCTATGCCGGTGACTACCACTGAGCCGAGACAATCGTAAATCATTTGAGCGGCAACACTAAAATTGCCGTCCAGATGTTCGGCGAGTTGGGCCACCGCACCAGCCTCACGCCGGAGGATTTCCCGAGCCAGATCCAAGTCGATAGCAATCGTTGAGTTTTTTGCCATTCTTTTTGTTTCCTGGTCATATTCATGCAAATAAGGATCTAAACGGAAATTATCCCGTAAAATCATGCTAACGTCAAGATATTGTAAGAGAGGCACAAAGCCATCCCGGCGCGCCGGGGCACATCCGTCTTCGTTTGCGACTACGACGGGACAAGAAGGCACAAAGAATAAAAAGTTAATAGTTGTGAGATACTATTGCAAGTTTTGAGTAACTATCTATTATAGATAGAGTTATCATTGTGCCCGGGATGTTGTTGGTTGGTTTTAGTAGTAAAAATCAATTTTCTTTAGACCCAAATGGGGTGATTGGGTGTTATATTATTGACAAGCGTTTGTTATTTTCGTTAGGTAGACTTAATGGAAGATAAATTACTCATCTTAAGATGCAGGCAAGGCAGCAGGGACGCGTTGCGGCAGATATACGAGAAGTACCGGGACCACCTGCTGATTTTGGCTATCGCTCTTTTAAATGATAATAGTAGTGCCGAGGATGTGCTGCATGATGTGTTTGTGCGGTTCGTAGAGGATTTGCCGGGATTCCGGCTCACAGGCAGTTTGAAAGGTTATTTATCAACCTGTGTGGCGAACCGGGCGCGTAACCGGATACGATCGAGGAAGATGAATCCAGTGAATCTGGATACGAATGACCCGATTCCATCGAAATCGAGCAGTCCTTTGCGAACAGTCGTGTGCAGCGAAGAACTGGTATTGCTGAGCAGAGCTCTGGCGCAACTGCCGGAGGATCAGCGCGAAGTCATTGTTTTGCACATGCACGGCGATATGCGGTTTAAAGAGATAGCTCGAACAGAGAATATCCCGGTCAACACGGTAAAAAGTCGATATCGATATGGCATGGATAAGCTGCGGGTATTGCTGAATGGCCAGGTGAAAAAATGAAACCAGCAGATGACATAAAAAGTTTATTTGAGAAATCAACCATAACCGCCGGTTCCGAGACGGATTCCCGAATCCTGGGTGATGCACTTGATGCGTTGCCCTCGGTATCCAAAGCCGGAGCCCGGCCTGAATATAAATGGAGAACAATCATGCATAACAGAATAACAAAATATGCCGCGGCAGCGGTGATCTTTATAGCAGTATTAATAGGCTTGAATCTTGTTCCCAGCGGCGGCAGCAGCGGCGTGGCTCTGGCTAATGTACTGGAAAATATCAGGGGGATCCGTTCCTTTGTCTATCGGATGAGGACCAATGCCCCCCAGGTGGCAGGTATGCCGGTGGAAAATCCAGACCATTCGGAATTTGAGTTGTTGGTCTCACGAGATTATGGTTCGCGTGTAGAGACCTTTGTTACCGACGAGAAAACGGGCCGGTCCAAATATTACAATACGACCTATATTCTTCCGCAGGAAGCATCGATGATCTGTGTTATTCCGGAAGACAAGATGTATGCCCGTATCAATATGACCGATGAACTCAGGCAACAGCTAAAGGACAGTCGTGAAAATTTCGATCCTCACTATTTTATCGAGGACTTTATCGCCCATCCGTACACTCAACTGGGCGTCGCTATGATTGACGGAATTGAGGTGTTTGGTTTTGAATCAACCGACCTTGCCCTTGCGGGTAATGGGGCCGGCCGGTCGGTAGCCCGTCTGTGGGTGGATCTGAAAACGGAATTTCCGGTAAGTATCGAAGTCGAGACGTATTCTGAAGATGGGGAAACAGTCACGAGCATGTTCTGCTACGCGTTTGAATGGGATGTTAAAGTGACGGCGAGCGATTTTGAGCCTGTAATCCCGGATGATTATAATACCATAGGTGAATTAGAATTATCCGATAATGAGCAGAGCGTGATTAATGGTTTGGGATTCTATGCCCATATTACCGGGCGCTATCCGTCTTCGCTGGCAGTACAGACTCTGGCTTTGGCTAATGAGATGCGTGATGCAATGATGGCCAACTATCAGAATACCGGCCGGGACCCGGGCATGACCCACGAAGAAATGGGACAGGGCTTTATGAATGTCGAGTATATGGTGGTCTATTACGGAACCCTGGCCACGCAAAACCGGGCGCCGGCCTACTTTGGTGACAAAGTAGCCCCCGGAGCGGCGGATTTGGTACTGATTCGCTGGCGACTTGATAATGGACGATACCAGGTGATCTTCGGCGACCTGAGACAGGAAAAAGTGACTGAGGCGGAACTGGCTCAACTGGAGGCGATGTTGCCACAGTAGTATGACAGATGAATAAATTTTAGAAAGATTGTTTTAATTAAAAGCTGCCTGAATCATCGGGCAGCTTTTTTTATTTAATGATTCTGTAAGCCTTGATTTATAGAACAAGATAATTATATAATATTTCATGATCAGAGATACATTGCTACTTGGAGTTCATTTGTCGATTGCGGGGGGGCTGCATAATGCGTTGGTCGCGGCGCAGAGATTGCGT
>JAFGHE010000116.1 GCA_016930295.1 Sedimentisphaerales bacterium | reverse complement strand
CTGGTGATTTCGGCCGTAACCGTATCCACACCAAAATCGACCCAGCCGGTTCCGGCAAACGCATACGCCCTGCCGATCCGCCCGGTTTGCCCCTGGATCACCGTGCCGACAATCGTCCCATGAAAGCCGTTTCCTGAACTGTCCAGGGCATCGCCGCTGGACTCATCGAAGGTCCAGTGAGCAATCAGATCCGCATGCCCAACTGACATCAACGCAAAAACAACGAACATTAAAAAGAGCACGAACTTTCTCATCATTTGTTTCCTCAAAGACTTATCTGGCAGAAAACACCAAAATAATTTCCATTAGTGTTATTGTCGACCCCACTGGCAAACTTAATCATACGATAAACGTACTTACACTGATTGTTGATCAGTTCGTTAGTATCAAAATCAAATATATAATAGCAGTATTCAGGATTCGCCCCCTTCGGCACTACATCGTCATTACACAGCATTTACCCGAATGTTTTTACAAAGATGTCTTCGGGACACAATTTACTTGTCCCGAAGACATTTCTAACAGACTTAATTGTTACGTTTTACAAACAAACCCACGCAGTCAGCAGCACTGATAATACCCGGACTCGCAGGAAGACGACTACTTTCTCTTGCGTGCAGCCAACAGACAACCCAATCCCAGCAAAACCATCGTTGCCGGCTCGGGAACCAGGACCGGCGCTGTTGTATCCAGATAAATTTCGTCAACCGTTGTCCCGGCGACTCCGGTAAAGTTGGCGATACCAACACGGTCAAACGAAAATCCGTCAAACAGTGCCACTGCTAAACCACCGGTGGTCAGATCCGTTGCGTCGGTCGGATCGAAATAGATTGACGCAACATCCGCATCCAGATCAAAACGCACTACATAAAGATGAGCCCCCGGATCAAAGGCGCCTAAGACGGCCGTGTCAAGGCGGCTGCCGCCGATAGAACTGCGTGAACTGGCAGCGAATTGATGATCACCATCATCATCATTACTCGGGAGAGGGTCACTCCCGTCATCCTTGCGCAGCATTCCGATTTGGAACACCCGGCCCGGATCGGCATCCTTACCCGATTGAAGCTCCAGCGCCCCATAAGCATCTACGTCCGTGGCGATCTGCAGCAGAAAGCTCAAGTAAACCGTGCCTGAGCTATAGGTCTGATCCAGGTTTCTTTGGTAACGAGTTCCATCGCCAGGACTGTAAGCGGCGTTGCCCGCTTCGCCGGGCAAGCTGAAGTGCGTCAAGCCGGAATCGGCGACAACATAGTTTCGACCATTTCTTGAATATTGGTTCCTCCATTCACCGGTCCACCCCGTTCCGCCATTCGATCCTTCTAAAACACCGGCATCATAGTCAAACGACTCGATGACGCCCGCCTGACCAATCGAAACAACCGCACATACACATAACATCAGTAACCTTTTCATCTTTACACCTCCACAAAATTAAACGCTTCTTCCTATTCCCACCATCAAAGTTAACTTTAATGGCTTAAACGACTTACTTCTTACTACACACCCTACTTTACAACTGTCAAAACCGGGTATTTTCACGCAACACCCGAAAACTTTCTTGTGTAAAAAAACCGACCCGCCATCCAGCGGGCCGGGAGGTAATACAAATCACTGCTTAGGATTAATACAAACCGGTGGCGAGCCATGCCGCAGCGAAGTCTGCAAAATCCGTCAAATCCACAACACAGTCCCCGTTTGTATCATAGTAGCTTCCTGCAAAAGCGGGTGCAATACACAGCGTATTGCCCGTAACCGCTTGGAATTCGGCCGCGATCTCTTCGGGGCTCAACGCATAGTTGTAAATCTTCAGATCGTCCAGCATGGAGCCGGCCCTCAGGAAGGTATTGATTGTACCACGACTATTCGCCCCACCAATGGACGGTGCATATTGCCAGGGGGCATAGTTATCGGGAATATCGTTGACGATATCTTCGAGGTACCCATTTCCCGTCGCGGGGGCAATATACGTCCTCAACTGACCGTTTGCATCACCCCAAGTCGCGGCAGCAAAATACCACGTATTGCCGTCAGGGGGATTGGAAGGACTGAAATATATGTTATTTTCGTTGTGGAAGTCATTCCGTTTATACATTCTTAAGCTGGTTGTATTTTGGACTGAAAACTGCAACGCCGTATTTAAGCCATCGTTAAAAGCACCAATAACCGTACCCGTCGTCTTGGGCTTAATCCAACAGGAAATCGTTCCGGCGGACAATCCGCCGCCGACATTCGCGTTCGGGTAGGCTGTCATGGGCAGTTTAATATAGCTCTGATTGGGGTCGGTGTCAGCGGTTGCCGCGTTAAACACAACGCCGTCACCAAGACCGCCAAGACCTGTCGCGGCGTAAGTGATGTCAGGCAGAAGCGATGCATCCGGATAGATTGCCGGGATGCCGTCATTCTTGATGCCGCCGCCGTTATTGGTATCGTTAGCGTTTCCTTCAAATTCGTAATAAGCCAACTGGCGCTTCACGACCAGCCCCGCCGTTCCGTCGGAAACGATATTCGTGGTGCCGCCGTCATTGCTGATCGTGCAGCGGTACCAACCTTCATCGGCGACAGTAACACTCGGAATCGTCAGCGTGACGGTCTTCGGAGTTCCGCTTTCATCGATAACACTTGTGCCGCCCGCAGCATACCAGTTCGAGTCGCCATTCGGAGAGTACTCCCAGATATCGCTGTTCAAAGGACTGAGACTGGTATATTCCAAACCAATCACGGCTGTTTCGCCGGCGGCCGCAGCCGCATCAGACGGCTCGACGGTAATCACCGGAACCGACGGCAGCGTCGTAAACGACCAGACAACGCCGGGATGAAGAAAATCATCTGCGGGATTGTTGGCGACACCATTGGGCTCATAAGCATCCACTTTCCAGTAATAGGTTGCATCATAGTCCAGAGCAATTGTCATCGGAGACACAGCCGTGGCATCCGTGATCTCAATGATATTATCAGTAGCCGCGAAATTCGGCTCAGACGCTTCGGTCGCTTTACGAAGAATCAGATTGTATCCGACTTCCGGTTCATATTTGACAGGATCAATCCACGAAAGTGCAGTCGTCATCGCCGGATCAACAAAATTGCCCGCAGGAAGCGGATCAGTGGCCACATCACCGAGACCGGCTACATAAACCGCCGAGATCTCGTCGGATGTCAGAGTTTCGTCCCATATCTGCATATCATCGATCAGGCCGTCAAAGGCATCAGTCAGAGAACTTCTTCGGTTGTTATTTCCGACCGCCACCTGGTTTGTCGCTGTGATATACGACTGGGTCATGCTCATACTGTCAGCAAGTACTCCGTCAACATAAACATGACGCACAGTGGCATCGGGGTACACGGCCACGATATGGTGCCAATTGCCATCAGCTTCAGTGGCGGTTGTTCCTCTGTCTTTCCAGGCTGAAGCCGAGTCAAAATCGGGATTTCGATAGCCTGCATTTGCATTACCGTTTTTCATGCCGGTTTGAAGATAGTGGCTATCATCACCTCTCTTGCCCATCCATACGGCACATTCGGTTGACGTTGCAGCCGTGCTCTGGATCCAATACGATATAGTAATCGGGAAATTCGTGATTCGAGAGGTCACCGTTCCGACACCAAAGTCTACCCAGCCGGCTCCGGAAAATGCGTACGCACTGCCGATCTTCCCAGGCTGACCCTGGCCGACCGTGCCGACAATCGCCCCATTGAAGCCATTACCTGAGATGTCCAGGGCAGGGCCGCTGACCTCGTCGAAGGTCCAGTGCGCAACCAAGTCCGCCTGGCCAACCGACGTCAGCGCAAGGACAACAGACACTAAACTCATCGCCCTAAGTAACTTCATCATAATTCCTCGCTTTCTAAAAAACATTGTGTTTATTAGTCTTTTCGACGATCCACAGCCCGTGACAGTCTGCTGCTCATGCCCGCGGAGAGCGTATTATCAGTTCTTCAAGTCCATTTCAATGCGCAGGGACGGCTTGGCAAACAGCGCCCAGTCAAATGCACGCCGGTCGTCCGATTCAGTGACCACAAGCGTCAGAAACCGGTCTTCATCCCTGATATCGACTTCAATCTCTATTGCGCCCTGCTGGTAAGACACCGAGTTGCGGTTGAATCTTGCTTGGCCGTCGATCAGCACCCAGCAGTTGACCTTTCCCAAATTGAGAACGCTTTGAGGATCGAATGTAGGGGCAAGAGCGATACTTTCCGAGACGCCGAATAGTGACGTAAACCGCAGGATCTTTCCGCCTGCAATCGTTCTGCGTATGGCCTGGAGGTCAAACGTAATCCCTTGGTTGGAATGCATCGATATAGCAGG
>JAFGHE010000115.1 GCA_016930295.1 Sedimentisphaerales bacterium | reverse complement strand
GATGTCGCCATAAGTGTGGATAGTGCCGGTCTGAGTGAAGGCGTTTATAATTATGATGTTACCGTGTCCGACCCGGAAGCCTCGAATAGTCCTCAAATAGTATCTGTCCAACTGGTAATCTTGCCTCCCACCATAGAGCTTTCTCAAACATCATATTCATTTGTATACTGGTTGGGTGGTCCAATCCCTGACGATCAGATACTATCTATCCGAAACAGTGCCGGAGGCGCCTTAAACTGGCAGATCACCGAAGCATGCTCCTGGCTGGATTTAACTCCCACCACTGGCACTTCAACCGGTGAATGGGATGATGTCGCCATAAGTGTGGATAGTGCCGGTCTGAGTGATGGCATTTATAATTATGATGTTACCGTGTCCGACCCCAATGCCTCGAATAGTCCTCAAATGGTATCTGTCCAACTGGAAATCTTTGCTCCCACCATAGAACTTTCCCAGTCGTCATATATATTTGAATCCTTCTCGGGCCAGGCTAATCCTGACGATCAGATACTTTCCATCCGAAATAGTGGCGACGCTGTTTTGTATTGGCAGGTTACCGAAGAATGTTCCTGGCTGGAACCGGTTCCAATCAGTGGCAGTTCAACCGGTGAATGGGATGATGTAACCTTTAATGTCGATATAACCGGATTAACCGCAGGCATGCACCAATGTCAATTAGAGGTGTCAGATCCTTACGCGATTAACAACCCACAATATGTGGATATTACGCTTTATGTGGGGGGTATCATATATATTCCTTTATATTATCCCACAATTCAGGAAGGTATTGACGCCGCTATTGAGGGAAGTACAGTGATTGTTTCTCCCGGCGTCTATTATGAGAATATCCGCTTTAAAGGTATTGATATCACCCTGACTTCAACCGATCCGAATGACCCAAATGTCATAGCGGATACCATCATTGACGCCAACGCAGCCGGCCGGCCGGTAACATTTTCCGGCAGCGAAACGGCCGATTGCATACTTCGCGGCTTTACCCTCACAGGTGGAAATGCCACTGGCAGTTACCCTGATAATAATGGTGGAGGAATCTATGGCAACAGTTGTATGGCTACGATAGAAAAATGTACGATTACAGGTAATACTGCCGATTATGGCGGCGGATTGTCCGCCTGTCTCGGTATTATTTCCAGTTGTTCAATAATCAACAATAATTCTGTTTATAGCGGAGGGTTGTCTGCATGCCACGGTTTGATTTCCAGTTGTATTATTGCCGACAATACGGCTGATTCTAGTAGTGGCGGTTTAGGTTCCTGTAATGGCATTATTAACCATTGTACCATTGTCGGCAATACCGCCAATAATAATGGAGGAGGATTGTATAATTGTAGCGGAAATATTACCAATTGTATTCTCTGGGGCAACAGTCCTGATGAATTATATAACAGTGCCGTTCCCCTGTATTCCTGTGTCCAGGGGGGCAGCAGCGGTTCCGGGTGTATTGATATAGACCCTTTATTGTCTGATGTGATCGGTAAGGATTATCATTTGCAGTGGAATTCACCTTGTATAAATTCCGGAGACCCGAGTTATGTTCCCGGTCTGGATGAAACGGATATGGACGGCCAGGAACGCATAACCTACGGGCGCGTGGATATGGGCGCCGATGAAGTTTTTCCAATCGCCGGCGATTTCGATATGGATATCGATGTAGATACCATTGATTTAAGTTTCTTTGCATACTATTGGCTCGAATCCAACTGCGATGAAACCGACTGGTGCTATCTAACCGACATCACCCACGACAGCCACGTCAATCTCCACGACCTGGCCGCCCTCAGCACCTTCTGGCTAATCGACGCACCATAAACAAGTGTGTGGCTAAACTTATGTGAGTGGCAACGTTTGTCCGCCAAAGGTGGTTACTTGAAAGGGTCTCACTTGAGGGGGGCACCTACACATTTTACAAATTGAACCTGAGAAGCTGATTCGAATCCCGACTAGTCGGGATTATTCCTGCCATTTCCTCGGGTCGCCCCATTGCAGGATAACATCCAGGCGTGTCATCTTTTCCTTTTCGCACCTGTTCCGTAACGCCTTATCAGCAGAACCTCCCTGACGATGTAAAAGATCGGAAATCCGCATGGCATTCTTTTTATTAGTAACTATTTCTATCATGTTTAATCTTTCGTGGTTGTTTTTCTGATGCTACCGTCTTTTTTTCGCATAGCGTATAGATACGCCCGTCAAAAGTAGATATTGGCAATTAAAATCGTTGTTTTTTATCCAGAAACAACCGTTCGAAATACTTTTGACGCTGGCGTCCGTATAATCCCAATAGCCGTTATTGATACTCATAACGCCTCTAAAACACATTTTTAGAAGTTGCCTTTACAATAAAACATTTTTCCCTGCCTTTCGCCCACTTCGGGGATTCTCTATATTCATCATCAACGGATTACGGTCGGCCCACTAAGGCGCGGCAAAACGAAGATTTTCGCCTAACACGTCTCAGAAATACCCAAAAACAAGCTCTTTATACGTATTCAACCGTTTCTAACACTATTATATTCGATTCACACCCCATTTGCAATCTATTTATATCGATTTCTGCAAAATTTTACACCAATCCCGGCCCATCCCGGCACGGTTCAAAATCAACCTTTCACACACATCTCACAGCCACCCCGGCCCCCAATGCCACCCAGACGTGGGCTGGTAGAATAGATCTACGGTTAATCCGCTGGGGGGGAGTAATTTCCGAGAGTATCCATGGAGATGTTTTTGCCGCACAAGCCGTTTTTACTTTGTCCTGGTTTAAGGGTCATCTTCATTTATCAATTACAGGCCGGCGGCGTTTCAGGACTAATAACATGATGATGCCGGTCAGGATGGCCATGATGCCCAGGTTCTGGCTGATGGTGAGTCCGTCGAATTCCAGGGGATTATCGGCGCGCAGGAATTCCAGAAAGAAACGCATGGTCCCGTAGATGATGAGCATCAGGGAAAACGACATGCCGTCGAATTTACGGAATTTCAAAGTGATAAATAACAGGATGATACATATCAACAGGGCGTTAAGGCTGGAATAAATCTGGGTGGGATGGACAGGGAACATCCGGTAGGTGCCGTCCTGGAGTTTACGGAACTGTTCACTGGAAAGCATCCGGGGGGGCAGAGGGGCAAAATGGATATCATCACTTTGAGCAGCGATAGCTGGATCATATACAATCCGGCCCGTGCCATTGCTAAAGGCATAATATTCATCCGGCAATCGAAGCAGCGGCTCGCCGGTTTCATCACGGTCTTTGTCAACCGTAATCTGGTAATAAAAGGGAATACTGTATTGGGGGGCCACGTTCTTCTTACAGCCGGCGGTCCTGTGCGTATAGTCCTGAACCACAGGGAACCGGATGCCCCAGGGCAGGTCGGTCGGGGCGCCGAAACAGCACCCGTTAAGCAAACAGCCGACACGCCCGAATGCCAGGCCTAACATCAGGGCCGGGGCGAGGATATCCAGAAATTTAAAGATATTGAGCTTTTGTTTGCGGAAGTATAATACCATCACCACCAGGGCGCCGATAAAGCCGCCCAGAAACTCCAGGCCCCCGTTCCAGACCGCCAAAACATCCATGAGATTGTCCCGGTAATCAGACCAGTTGTGAATCACATGGAAAATACGGGCGCCGATCACCCCGGCCAGTAGCGCATACGAGCCGAAACTGGTTATATGTTCCGGATTTTCGCCCAGCCTCCGGCATAGACTTCGGGCCAGATACAAAGCACTGAGAAAACCCAGCACCATCATAAAACCATAACTGGGTATGACAAGGTTGATATAAGGAATAGTAATTAATTGAGGATGCATTTATGATGTATCCCTAATGGTATTAAAGTTCGATCTGAAATTTTAATCCAGATTAAATTGATAAAAGTTTGTGGCTTCTTAGTACTACTATTTTATCGGCCTGTTATTTTCATCCACGACAATTATTTTAGGCTTATGTTGGCCGACCTGGTCGGCTTCCACGTCTGCGAAGGCCATAATGATGATAATGTCGTCGGTTTGGGCCAGATGAGCGGCAGCTCCCATGACGCTGATAGTGCCAGACCCTCTTTCCGCAGGCACGACATAGGTTTCATGACGCGTGCCGTTGGTAACATCAGCAATCAGCACCTGTTCATAAGGTACAATCCCGGCCGCATCCATGAGGTCCCGATCGATGGCAATACTGCCGGAATAATGGAGTTTTGTCTCTGTAACCGTAGCTCGATGAATTTTTGATTTTAATAGTCTCAGTCGCATGGCAATTTAATAAAAGTTACTTAATCAGTGTTCGAATCAAAATATTAAACGTAAAAACAAAAACATATTTAAAAACTATGGGAAGATACTTACTTTCAATAACTTAAGCTGATAAGATTGTAAGACTTTTAAGCGGGGGGGTCCACAATAATATTATCAATCAAACGCGTACGACCTATATACACGGCCAGGGCAATCAGGGCGGGCCGGTCAATTTTTAACAGAGGTTGTAATAAGGTATTGTCAACAATAGAGATATAGTCTATTCGGACTTCGGAATGGGAGGTTATTATTTCCTGCATGTGCTCGATAATAATCGCAGAATTTGCCTGGCCCCCACATACCAACTCGCGGGCCAGGCTTAGAGCTTCAAACAGACACAGGCTTTGCCGACGCTGCTCAGGATTGAGATACCTGTTTCGACTGCTCATGGCCAGGCCGTCAGGCTCGCGAACAATGGGGCAGGAGCGAATTTCAACCGGCATATTCAGATCAGATACCATACGCTGGATGACTGCGACCTGCTGGGCGTCTTTCTGGCCGAAATAGGCACTGTCAGGCTGGATAATGTTAAATAGCTTGGCCACTACCGTGCAAACCCCGCGAAAATGATCCGGCCGGGAGGCGCCACATAAATGCTCGGAGAGCTTCTCGACCTGGACCCAGGTGATATTTTCATGGGGATACATCTCGTCCGGCTCAGGGGCAAAGACTAAATCCACTCCCATTTCCCGGCAACTTCGAGTATCCGCCTCAAAGGGTCTGGGGTATCTATTTAAATCTTCATTCGGGCCAAACTGGGTGGGATTCACAAAGATACTCACCACACAATATTCACATTCATCCCGGCAGCGCCGAATAAGGGAAAAATGCCCTTCATGCAGGGCGCCCATCGTGGGAACCAGTCCGATAGTTTTTCCCAGGGCTCGTGCCTCGGTTATATGAATTCGCGTCTCATGAATGGTTTTTACTATAAGCATAGAAATATTAAAACCTTAGCAATTTTTATCGTCAAACAGATTCAATTACTATAAGACAAATAAACACTAATATAAAGAATTAAATTTTGCTGTAAAAACAACCCGATTTATGGTATCATATAAACGATAATCAGCATACTGATATGAGACTCAGGAGAAAATTTCATGAGTATTTTGTCATCAATAGGCAATACTCCGCTGGTAGAATTGAAACAGATTAATCCGCATAACAAGGTCAGGATAATGGCCAAGCAGGAAGGTACCAATCCCGGCGGTTCTATAAAGGATCGCCCGGCCCTGTATATGATCGAAAACGCCGAAAAAGCAGGACTGCTTACCAAAGAAAAGATTATTCTGGAACCCACATCAGGTAATACCGGTATCGCCCTGGCTATGATCGGGGCTTCTAAAGGGTACCAGGTCAAGCTGACCCTGCCGGGTTGTGTCAGTTCGGAACGGCGCCGTATCCTTGAAGCTTTTGGCGCCGATGTGATTGTGACACCTGCAGGAGAGGGAACGGATGGCGCTATCCGAATGGCACATAAACTCATAGATGAAGAGCCTGATAAATATTTCATGCCCAACCAGTTTGCCAATGAGAGCAATTACATGGCCCATTACGAAACCACGGCACCGGAGATATATAATCAAACCGAAGGGGATATTGACGTGTTCATAACCGGTATGGGGACCACCGGCACTCTTATGGGCGTGTCACGCTATTTCAAGGAAAACTCCAATCATGTCAGAATCGTGGGCGTCGAACCCACCGAGGGGCACACTATCCAGGGGCTGAAAAACATGAAAGAAGCCATTGTGCCGGATATCTATGACCCACTCAAATTGGATGATGTTATCATTATGGAAGACGGTGAGGCTTTTGAGATGACCCGACGACTGGCCATGGAAGAAGGAATATTTGCCGGTATATCCAGCGGCGCCGCGGTAGCCGGCGCCCTGCGCATTGCCAAAGATATGAAATCAGGGACCGTAGTCACCATAATAGCCGACCGGGGAGACAGATACCTCAGTACCATGCTGTTTCGTTCGATATGTGCAAAATGTCCGCCGTAATGGTTAGCCGGACTATTGATAAGTAACGCCGGGATAGAGAAGATTAATGGCAAAAAGGAGAATCGGGCCGAACAGATAGGAAAATAAACGCCAGGCAACGATAATCCCGATAAGGGAAACTCCGGGCTGGGATAGAAATTTCTGGTAGGGTCGGCTTACACTCGCCGGCAGAAACAGGGGTAACATGCCGCTTCCATCCAGAGGAGGTAAGGGGATCAGGTTGAATACCATAAGGATAAGATTCAGAGTAAACAGCATGCTTACCATAACAGCAATGCTATTCATAAAGTGCGGTTGACCGCTGGTTACCGTGGTGACCCGGGTAAAACCAATCTGGTCCGGTGCCTGGAACCATCCCAGTCGCATCCCCACATGAATCATCAGGGTTGCCAGGAGCACCAGTATTAAATTAGCCGACGGGCCCGCTAATGACATGAGTGCTGAACGCCGGGGATAGGTATTCGCCCATTTCGCATCGTAGGGCGTACTGGCCCAGCCCATCATCCATCCATTGGTCAGATAGGAAATGATGGGGATGATAATCATGCCTATCGGTTGTTGACGTATGTGTGGGATGGGGTTTAAAGACACCTGACCGCCGTGATAGGCCGTTTTATCTCCCAGTTTGTAGGCGGCTAAAGCATGAGCTGCTTCATGGAAGGTAGCTGATGCAAGCAAAACTATATACCATCCAATTCCCAACACAAGCACATGTAATGATTCCAGGGGCATCTTTATACCTCAACTTTAAAGTTTTTGGACAATCTTATATACATATTCCAGCTGACGCAGATCCCATGAGTGACAATCAACCCGGATTACGGGGCAGATATCCCAGCTTTGAAAAAGACTCTCATAATCATGATCCAGTTTTTTCAACCAGTCAGCCGTGATTGGTTTTTCATAATCCCGGCCGCGCCGGGCAATTCGGCTCAGGCAGTTTTCCACGCTGTCTTTCAGATAAATCACTGTCCGGGGAGAGACTATCTGAGTTTTTACTGCCGATTCCACCTCATCATAGATGGCAAATTGATGCTCATCCAGGTATCGGGCGGCGAAGATACGATTTTTCTGGAAAATATAATCACAAACCGCCGGCCTGGTACCGTTCAGATTATACGGGTTGAGTTGTCGGGCCCGGCTCAACAGGAAAAAAAGCTCGGAGGCCAGGCCCGCCTGCCGGTCACCGGCAATTTGCAGGGCCAGGAATGGATTCTGGTCGTACTCCTCTAATACCAGTTCTCCATCCAGCATGGGGGAGAGATTTTGGGCCAGTGTGGTTTTACCCACTCCGATGATACCGGCAATGGCAATTAAACCTGAATCAGGCATTGTTCACATTCCTGAAAATCATAAAATTATTCCTGGCTGGGCGGTTTCAT
>JAFGHE010000010.1 GCA_016930295.1 Sedimentisphaerales bacterium | reverse complement strand
GGAAAAGGAATCTCCATGCTCCTGGGCGCCTTCATCATGCTCGCCGCCGGCGCCACTCTCCAGTGGCTCCAGCAGCGATGGGCCAACACCCCACTCGACCCGGACGAATAAGACCACAAATATGCCCGGATAATAAAAAACTTTTCAGATACCGAACTCCTGGATGTTTTTGAAAACATAGACAAACATAAATGGCCCGGCAGATTCATCGCTATCGTTGCAGAACTGGATGACAGAGGCCTGATCGATGAAGATTTTACCGATGAAGATCATGACCTGTTACAAATATCAAACCCGGACAGAGAAAGAAAAGCCTTCAAAGTAGGTTGCCTGATATTGTTCATTGGCTGGGCTATATTGATGCTGATCATACACATAGTAATCCGTATCTTCTCTTAGGCAGAAACCATGTGATAAATCCGACTTGAATATCTTCTTAAAAATCGGCGCTTGGTTGGCGGCGAAATATCGGTATAATGGGTAATTTGATATATTCGGCATGGACTGCACGCCGTAAACCCTTTTATAATCGTATTTTGTGAGGAAAATTCTATATGAGATGGAGTAAATGTTTTATACCGACCGTCAAAGAGGTGCCCGCCGACGCGGAGGTGCCCAGTCACCAGTTAATGCTCCGGGCAGCCTTAATGCGCAAACTGGCAAGCGGGACCTATTCCTATATGCTCCTCGGCCGGCGATGTCTGCTCAAGGTCATCGCGATTGTGCGTGAAGAAATGAACGCCGCCGGCGCCCAGGAAGTGCTCCTGCCCTCGGTGCAGCCCATGGAACTATGGCAGCAGAGCGGCCGCCATGTGGACTACGGCGAGACCCTGGGCAAATTCAAAGACCGCCACGGGCGCATGAACGTGCTCTCACCCACCGCCGAAGAGGCGATCACCGCCCTGGTGGCCGGCGACCTCAAGTCCTACAAACAACTGCCCGTCAACCTCTATCAGATCAGTTTTAAATATCGCGACGAGTTCCGCCCCCGGTTCGGTGTGCTCCGCTCCCGTGAGTTCATCATGAAAGACGCCTACAGTTTCCACGTAACACCCGAATGTCTGGACGACGAATACAAACGCATGTACGACACCTATTGCCGCATCTTCCAACGCTGCGGACTCGACTATGTCATCGTGGAAGCTGAATCCGGAGAAATGGGCGGGTCCGGCTCCCATCAGTTCACCATACCCTGCGAAACGGGCGAGGATATCATCGTCCAGGCCGCCGACGGCTCCTACGCCGCCAACATCGAAAAAGCCGCCGTCGATCCACTGCCTAAACAGCCGGCCCCCGGCAATATCCCGTCCCTGGAAGAGGTCCACACCCCCGGCGTAGGCTCCATCGACGCGGTCTGTAACTTCATGAAAACCAAGCCACAGGACATGATTAAAACACTTATTTACTCTCTGAACGATGAAGTAATTGTCACCCTGGTCCGCGGCGACCATGATATCAACCCGGAAAAACTCACCCAGGCCATGGGCGGAAAACATATCGAACTGGCCGAGGAAAATACGATTATCAATCTGACCGGTGCGGCCGTCGGGTTTGCCGGGCCTATGGGATTGGCGTCCAAGGTGCATAAAGTGATTATCGACCACGGCGTGGCCGCCATGGCCGTGGGCGTGACCGGGGCCAATAAGACCGATTACCATGTACGCAACGTGGTCCCGGGCAGAGATTTCCCGCTGGAAGGAAAAACTATACAAATCGCCGATATCCGCAACGCCGTTCAGGGCGATACCCGCAATGGCCAAACCTTAACATTTAAACACGGCATCGAAGTCGGACAGGTCTTCAAACTGGGCGCCAAATACAGCAAAAAACTCCACTGCCTGTTCCTGGATGAGGACGGCACCCAGAAACCCTGCCTCATGGGCTGCTACGGCATCGGTATCAACCGCATCGTGGCCTCCGCCATCGAGACCGGCAACGACAAGGACGGCATCATCTGGCCCATCAGTATCGCCCCGTTCGAGGTGCTCATTACCTCCCTGAATCAGGACGACGAACACGTGGCGCGCACCGCCGTAGAACTTTATGAGAAGCTAAAAGAAAAAAAACTCGATGTACTGCTCGACGACCGCGTGGAACGAGCCGGCGTAAAGTTCAAGGACGCCGACCTCATCGGAATCCCCATCCGGCTGACCGTCGGAAAAAAAACTCTCGCCGAAGGAAATGTCGAAATCAAACTAAGAAGAGAACCCGACCGCCAAACCGTCCCCATAAAGGACGCACCCGACAAAATCGAGGAACTCGTAAAAAAACTATATAACGAACTAAACAGTTAATCCCCACAGAGCCTGTTACGGGTGGCATGCTTTTGCGCAGTGAAACGAAGCATAAGCATGTATTCATCTTTAGACTTTGGTACTTATCGTGGATTAACTTAAATTCTTTCAGGTTTCACATGGGCCGAACAAATCCACCCAAACCGGTAAAACTGATTGTGGGAATGTTAACCCAGGATGAATCCCTGTTCACCGAGGCCCGCCGGCAGATGGAAACCCTCTGGGGCCCGGTCGATATCGAAAGCGAGGTTATGGACTTCAGCCAGACCAACTATTATGAAAAAGAGATGGGTGGCCCACTGCTCCGCCGGTTTGTCAGCTTCGCCCAATTGATCGACCCCGGCGACCTGGCCCAAATCAAACATCAAAGCAACGAACTCGAAGACCGATTCAGCCGCAGCGATATCGCCCATACCCTCGCCGTCACCCGCCCCATCAACCTTGATCCCGGCTACGTGGACCCCGGCAAACTCGTCCTGGCCACCACCAAAAATTATTCGCACCGCATATACATCGGCCAACAAATGTACGCCGAGGCCACCCTCCATTACCATCGCGGCCAATGGCAAAGCTGGCCCTACACCTACCCCGACTACGCCGAAGAACACTACCACAAATTCCTCACCGCCGCCCGACAAAAATTAATGGACACCGTATCCAGGTTATAGAACAACTAAAAGAAAACAATAAGTGTATCGCAATTAAAATTTGGAAAACACCTGAAAATACCAATATCAAAAAGTAAAAATAGAAATGCAAAACCACATAGTAAATTTTAAAAATGTAACCACCTGCCCCGGGCTGGGGATAATGTATCCCCGCGCACCACTGTCATCCCCGCGCAGGCGGGGATCCAGGATACTCCGTGTGGTTTACTATACAGAACTCATCGTCATATATTATTACAACACTTTCCCTGCCAAATTTTTATTTAATCTGTGGTTTTTATATTTGCTTTTTAATATTTAATATTCAATAACATAGTATGTCTAATAAAGTAAACGTTATTGCCCGTGAAATTAATTATTCCGAGGTATGAAAACATACCCATGATTACTTCCGAATCCAAATACATTTTAACCCTGGGACTGGCGGCTTTCGTGGGCTCCCTGGTCATGACAGTCATAGTAAAACGCTGGGCCATCAAACACGATTTTGTGGACCGGCCCGGCCACCGAAAAATCCATACCCACCCCATAGCACTCGGCGGTGGAATCGTGATCTTCTGGATCACCATGCTGCCCATTATCTTTGCTGCCACCGCCGCCTATATCTGGAGCCAGAATACCCCACCCGATTTCATACCGCACACCCTGGCCATCCATATTCCCGGCCTCTCCAGCCGCGCTCGACTGGCTCTGATCCTGCTGGCCGCCGCCACCCTGCTCCATGTCATGGGCCTGATCGACGACCGAAAACACCTGGGACCCGCCCCCAAACTGCTCGTCCAGTTCCTCGCCGCCTTTTTACTGGTGGTCGTGGGCAAGGTCCGGTTCGGTTTCTTTATACCAAATCCCTGGGTCACCTCCATCCTGTCCATACTCTGGATGGTAGTCATTATCAACGCATTCAACTTTCTCGATAATATGGACGGCCTCTCAGCCGGGATCGGCCTTATCTGTGCCGGCATGATCCTCTCCGCCGCCTGGAGCAGCGGACAGGTCTTTGTCAGCTCACTGCTGGTCCTGCTCATGGGCGCCCTGGCCGGGTTCCTGGTCTTTAATTTCGCCCCCGCCAAAATCTTCATGGGCGACGCCGGGTCTCTCCTGGTCGGACTGCTCCTGTCGGTAGCCACCATCCAGACCACCTATTACCATCAGGATCCCAACCTCAGCGGCGCCTGGTTTAATACCCTTATGCCCCTGATTGTACTGGCCGTACCCCTCTATGACTTTACCAGCGTAACCATCATCCGAATGTTACAGGGAAAAAGCCCGTTCGTAGGCGATAAACAGCATTTCTCCCACCGGCTCGTACGACGCGGCATGACACACCGACAGGCTGTGCTCACCATCTACCTGGCCACCGCCTGCACCGGACTCGGCGCCACCTTCCTCAACGAACTCTCACCACTGGGCGTCCTCCTCGTCTTTATCCAGACCCTCCTCATACTGTTCATCATCGCCATCCTCGAAAAACAATAAAATATTCTATCTGTCCCATCTGATACTACCGTCAAAAGTCAATTTTAACAATGTAATACAGGCTTTATAAGTCAGTATCAAAGCTGCCACATACTTTTGACGCTGGCGTCTATCTCCGTCTATACAAAATTTATTCACCTTGCAAACATCTATAAAATCTGATAAAATAACATAGTAGTATTCTCAACAGAACTGAATACAAATTATCAGAATTCCGCCATCAGCGGATTCTTACTACAAGGCCCGGAGGGACTAACGAAAATAGCCCACCGATTTGTCGGTGGGTTGAGATGCTAAAAATTATAAAGTCCCGCCAGGGACGACTGAAAAATTATCAAAATCATGACCAACGGATACCGTCATCTGAAACACTTTTAAATAATATAAACAATGTCTAATAACGAAACGAATAATACCAACCACGGTTGGGGCCATAAACTAACCAAAAAGGTCTTAAACTGGTTTTCCCCCGGACATACCCCAAACAAAAAGAGGTCTGATATGCAGATAAAATTGAGCTTTCTCGGTGCGGCCCAAAATGTAACGGGCTCGTGTAGTTTACTGGAGGCAGGCGGCGCCCGCATCCTGGTCGATTGCGGAATGTATCAGGAACGTCAGTTTCGCGACCGCAACTGGCAGGAGTTCCCCGTGCCGCCCGGCACTATCGATGCCGTACTGCTCACCCACGCCCACGTGGACCACTGCGGGCTCCTGCCCCGTCTGGTGCAGCAGGGCTTCCAGGGTAAGGTATTCTCAACCACCGCTACCGCCGAAATCGGAAAAATCGTGCTCCTCGACGCCGCCAAACTGCAGGTGGAAGATGCCGAATACAAAAAACGCCGGCATAAAAAGGAAGGCCGCGAAGGCAAATACCCCGTTGAGCCCCTCTATACTGTTGAAGACGTCGAAGAAACCATACCCCTGTTCAGCCCGGTTCGCTACGAACAGCCCGTACCGGTTGCCGACGGTATCGAAGCCAGCTTCCACGACGCCGGCCATATTCTCGGTGCCTCAATGATCAAACTGACCCTCGAAAAAAACGGCGAAAAACGCATCATACTCTACTCCGGCGATGTGGGCCGATGGGATAAACCCATCCTGCGCAATCCCACCGTGTTCGAGGAAGCCGATTACGTTCTGGTCGAATCAACCTACGGCGACCGCGTCCATGAGGATACGGAAAACATCAACGACCAACTCGCCGATATCATCAATGCCACCCATCAGGCCGGCGGCAATATCGTAGTGCCCAGCTTCTCCGTCGAACGATCCCAGGAACTGCTCTATCATATTAATGAACTGCTCCAGCAGGACCGCATCCCCCACCTGATGACCTTTCTCGATAGCCCCATGGCCATCAAGGTCACCGAGGTCTTTAATAATCACCCGGAAATGTACGATCAGGACATGAAAGAGATGATGCAGCGCAATGAATCACCGTTTGAGCTGGCCAACCTGACCATGTGCCATACCTCCAGCGAATCAAAAGCCATCAACCATATCAAGGGCACCGTCATCATTATCGCCGGGTCCGGTATGTGTACCGGCGGGCGCATCAAACACCATCTGGTCAATAACATCGAACGACCGGAAAGCACCATCATGTTCGTCGGCTACCAGGCCAACGGCACCCTCGGCCGGATCATCCTTGACGGTACCGAAGAGGTGCGTATCCTCGGACAAATGCACAAGGTCCGCGCCCGTATCGCACGCGTGCACGGATTCTCCGGACACGCCGACCGCGACGAACTCATGCGCTGGCTCACCAGCCTCAAAAGACCGCCCCAACACGTATTCGTCGTCCACGGCGAAGCCGAAAGCGCACAAAATTTCAGCCAATATATCCACGAAAAAACCGGCTGGCAATCCTCCGTCCCCCAATACCAGCAAACCGTCGAACTGGAATAAAACTAAAATTAAAGGGTGGCATGCTTACACTCAGTAGAGCGCAGCTTAAGTATGCTTCTTTTACCTGTTCGCCTGATCCTATGCTCCTCTACTCCAGTGTACACCACACACTCCGGGTGGCAGCGTTTGTCGCGCAGCGACAAGCGATGGGTAAAACAACTCTTAACCTTATCAAACTTCAGCCTTCTACCTATCACCTTCAACCTTCCACCTCCCCTGCTCCAGGCGCCTGCCGATGCATCAGGGCCGTCAGTTCCTCGTTCTTCAACAGCCGTGACGCCACCGTAAAAACCGCCCCGCACAAAGACACTGTAACCAGCAACTGAATTGCTGACGTCTCCGCCCGCAGCAGGTATAACACCCCCAGTGCCGCTACCGCCATCACCAGGGTCGCCGCCGCCGTCTTCATCGCCGAAGGCAGCAGGTCCGTGGTCACCTTGATATCATAACGCCGAACCAGCATCACCAGCAGGACGATTACCTGGATCGTGGCACACAACGCCGTGGACAACGCCAGCCCGCCCGTGGCCAGCGGCCAGATAAGAATGACATTCAGTACAAAATTCAGAACCACCATGCGCACCGCAATCTTCACCGGCGTCAGCGAGTCCTGAAAAGAATAATACGCCCGAATCACAATCTGCTGCAGGCAATAGGCCCCGATACCCAGAGAATAAAACAACAACGTCCAGGCCGTCGCCAGAGTATCGCCGGGAGTGAAATTCCTCCGTTCATATACCGCCGCCACCAGCGGATGACGGATAACTATCATGCCCACCGTGGCCGGCAACGCAATAAAAATAACTATACGCAATCCCTGTCCCAAAGTCCGGCCAAACGCACTATAATCCTTCCTGCCCGCATGCCAGCTCAAAAATGGAAATATCGCGGTCCCCAGCGCAATACCAAATATACCCAACGGAACCTGATATAACCGGTTGGCACAGTACAAATAGGAATTCGCTCCCTCCACCACCGGATATGTGAACGTATATCCCCACACCGTAAACGTCTCACCCGCCGCCTCACCGGCCAGCGCCGACGCTATCACATAATCCATCAATGTATTGATCTGAACCACGGACAATCCCACCAGCATGGGAACCGTCAGACGGATAACCTTCTTTAAGGAATCATCAAAAAAAACAAATCGCGGCCGTAAACTCACTCCCTCACGACGCAGAAACGGATACTGTAACACCAACTGCAAAATACCCGCCACCAGAATCGCCACCGCCACGGAAAATATCTGCTCCCAGGGATCGTCGCCAAAATACCCGCGAAACCATACCACCGCACCGATAATACACACATTCAGCAAAATCGGGGCCGCCGCCGGTGCAAAAAAATGGCGATGAGCATTCAGAATACCGCCCAGCGTCGCCACCGTACAGATTAATATCATGTAGGGCAGCATAATCGCCGCCAGAGATAAAACCAGATGCGTTTTAACCGACCCGACACCAAACTGCCAATATATATACAGTATCCCCTCACCTACCAGGGTCAAAAACGACAGAATAATTATAAGCAGGGTCACCAGACTGCGAGCCAGCAAACGGGCGCCCTGAGGATCCTTTTGTAACTGCTCCGTATATACCGGTATTAACGCCGACGATAACGCCCCTTCGCCAAATAAACGACGGAACAGATTGGGGATCATAAACGGTAATAAAAAAAAATGCCACACCCGGGCCCCGAAAAAACCCAGACACACCGCATCCCGTACTAATCCCAAAATCCGGCTCAACAGAGTCAGTATGGATATCAGCCGGGCCGAACCAATAAAATGGCCATTCTTTAAACGACCCGGACCGCTGCCGGAGTGTAAAATCACCATACCGCTATCCGTATCTCTGGGACTACTAAAATTTAGGGGCCTTTCGATCCCGCTTCAGAGCCTCCCCGTCCGCCAGGCATGGGAACGGGACGCCGGGGATTATCAGGATTCATTCTGGCTGGAGGGCCGCCCGGCCGGGGACCCTCTGCGGGCCCTTGTGATTCGAGCTCCTCTAACTCCGGCGATTTGACAATCTTCACCTTCTCCTTGAGCTCCTCAAAATACTTCGCCAGATACTCATTGCCTTTCTGAGTGTTGAGCACCCCCAAAATACGATCCTTGACCTCATCAAAAGGCTGCGTAAACGCCTCCGTAACCTCTTCTATCTTTATCACTGAAAAACCGTTTTTCGTCTTGAGAGGACCCAGAAGAGCACCCTCCTGCGCATCCATGACCGCCGGCACAGACTCAGCGCCCAGAGCGCTTGTCAGCCGGCGAACATCGGCCTTCAGAATCCGACCCTTCATCCTGTTCGGATTCGGCGTATACTCATCGTAGAGTTTCTTAATATCCGAACCGGGCTCCTCAGCAGCTGCCAGCACCTTCCTGCAGGTCTCCTCATCCTTAACTTCAATTTGCTGCACCGAAACCATTTTGGGCTGCTTATAACGTTCTATGGTCTTTTCATATTCCGCACGAGCCTCTTCCTCGGTCGCCGGAGGGGCTTCGCTTTTTATGGCGTCACCTAAAAACTGGCGGGCCAGATAGTTGTCCTGATATAACTCTAAAATAAATTCCGCTTCCTCTGTTTTGTGCAAATCACGACGCTTGGCCTCCGTTTGTCGGACCTGAAGCTCTATCCAGAAATTAATGGCATTCAGCCGACTGCCCCGACCAATTCTGTGCTTCAACATGTAATCGACCTGTTTGTTGGTTAGGGACACACCGTCCACCGTAACCACGACACCTTCCGGATCAGGGGCGGCGGCTTTGCTCTCCTCTTTTTCCGCCTTGCTCTCTCCCGATACCATAACCTCCTGCTCCACCTCTTGCGCCACGACATCATTGCAGCCCGCCAGCCACATAACCATTCCCACCAGAACTATGCATAGTAAATATCGCTTCATCTTCTTCTCCTTAAATATAAAACCATCTTTTTGCCAAACTCATTCTAAACGCCTATGAAGGATACATATGTTTAAATATATACTCTAGATACCTCTATTGTTATTTATAAATACTCTGTGCCGGCCTGGTCAAAAATATGGCCGGATATTCCTGTTTTACTCACCCTCCTGAACTTCAGCTGCTTTCGGAACGGTAAAACCGGTGCGCTTAATTATATTTTCCGGATTAAAATGAATAACCGTGAACAACTGCTGATTCTGCTGCAGAATCCTTTCCGTGATCAGGGGCTTTCGCCGCTGATAGTCCTCCTGGTATGGCGGGGTCACCTGTAGCTCTTTAAATACCAGACACCGCTGTTGTATCGGCTGCTCCAGAACTGCAAGACAAGAGGAATCTTCCTCTCCTGCGGGAATCCCCCCCGCCTCTTCATGTTCACGGGCCAGCTTCATGGACTCCTTCAACAAACGCGTGTTCTCTTCGATATTATCCAAGTAAATTGACACCAGACGACTATCCAGATTCTGCGGATCCTGTTGCTGTAACATATTCAACATACGGTCCGCTTGGTCACGTACCGATGCCAGATCGCTCACATTCAGCGATACGGGCCGATTGGGATCCTGCATTAATGCCTTTTTAGTCCGGTCCAGCGCCGCCTCCCAGTCTGCTGCCGCCTCCCGGGAAAATTCCCTGGCCCGGTCTCGGGCCAGATTAAAACTGGATAACTCCTTCAGGTCCGAAATCACTTTCTTCCTCAGGGTGCTGGGCTCCAGAAATTCCCGGTCGGCTGGACCGGCCCGACCGTCGTCTGACAGTGACGTCGCAGGACGCTCCGGATCCACCCCGGTAATACGCATTAAATAAAACGTGGATACGTTATTACCATAATCCACCGTCATCAGGTCAGATATGTTCTCATTTAATCGAACCAGAGGCGGATCAAGACGTGTCAGAACCCCTTTAAATAACGGCTCACACTTAAACAGCATTTCCAGTAAGTCCTGTACCGGAAATCCCCGACGCGACTGCCGGGTTCGATCAAACTGCAGCCCCACCGGCGGATTGCTCCGGTCAAAATACTCCGTCTTTCCATATTCAAGTATCAGCGGCCCCGTGTTAAGCTGATCGGCAATTTCCGCGTAATCAGCGATACTCCCGCCGGATACCCTGTCCGTATCGCCTTCACCCGGCGGGGCCATATCCTTGTCGGCTAACTGTCTGGCCGCCAGAATGAGTTGCTCCGCTTTATCCAGTGACTCTCGCATCTCCCAGGCCGGTAATACCTTTTGATCCGCTATCTCATAAAATTCCGGATCATAATAACTCGGAGTGCCCGGATCATCCGGAGTGTCATTCTCTCGGCTTTCCTGACGAAAAAGTAACTTATTATTAATCCAGAATTGCTGCAGCGTCTCTTCCTGATCTTCAGGTTCTAATTTCTCAAATTCATCCTGTACTATCTTTTCCGCTTTACTAACATCCACCTTGAGATACTCTACCCGTACCCGATCGGGCAAAAGATACCCGAAACCAAACGGATTCTCCTCGTCCGGCTCCCCGCCGGCAATATCCTGATATCTCTTGAATTGATCCCCTATCTCTTCCTCACTCGGTTCTGGAACCCGATCCAGGAATAAACGCGCATTAAAGGTCACATACTCACCGGAAACCGTGCTCTGCTCGCTTTGATCCAGAATTTTTTTTCGTAACTGAACCTCACTCAAGGCAAGATTCCGGCTTACCAGATCCGCATATCGCAAAATAGACAGGTAATCTCCCACCGTATCACGCATTTCATCTTCCGTTATCCTGTACTGACTCAAAACAGACGAAAACGAGGGAATGTACTGGGCTTGCGACGCATTCATCTGTCTCAGCAGGCTAAACCAGTTCTGCACCAGCCGAATCATCTGACTAATTTGATCCTGGGTGGCATGAATACCCATACGCTTAGCCTCATCCGCCAAAAGAATAAAATATAACTTGCCCTTTTCCGGTTGCGACCCGACCAGTTCATCCACATACCTGATGTACTCTTCCTCTTCCTGTTTAGTCTCGGCCCAGGTCCCGGCCTGACGACGCAAAACCTGACGAAACCACTGCGCATTCTCCGTGTTGCCAAATAAAAGCACATTCGCTATCTCAACCGTAAAGGGATTGATCTCCTCCAGCACCCCGGCAGAATAACCTTCCGCCGCCACCTGCTTTATCGATTTCAGCATCGATGAATATTGTTCTATTCGAAGACTCTGAAGTGCCAGAAGATGATTATCCACCGTATGCAACATCTGCATCGTAATTGCCTGCTGATTACCCGATGCATCGGTTATATGACCCAGAGGAAAATCCAGCGGACTGCGTCCTCTGGAACTGCAACCGCCACGGCCGGAAAAACTGGGCAAAAGAAATCCGACCATCAGTAAAACACCGAAGAAGGCCAGCAGCTTCTTCGTGTTCTTGCGAAACCATTTAATTATATTCATAAATGACTCCAAAAAATTATTGTCCCTGCGGACTTAATCAAACACCATAAAAACCAAAAGTATAATTCGATTCGATCCCTATGGCAATCATTAAATCTAAATTCATCCGCCTGTAAGAATAGGCTAACCTCGAAAACCAGAATGATATTTACCTATCTTCTCTATTTTCAACAAGTTACGTGATCCACGCCGACTGAAAATCCATGGTCTTTATAAAAAAGACAAAATCGCCATTCCAATTCCTGTGCCCGGATGAATATCAGGTGCGACCGGCATATTTTTATCGGATGTTTTACGCTCTCATACTCATTCTGTCCCGTCCATATAACTAACTTCAATTTGAAAATAGACGGTTACCTTCTCATCTTAATCACGTTTTAAACTTGACTTTTATGTCATTTTTGAGTACCATAATGCTTACATACATACGTTAATGTCTTGGTTCTGGAGATCTGTTATTGGACATAAACGTTAATGATAGTTGTGTCAAGCCATAAGGTATGTAAACCTTCTGGCATGACTTAATGAAAAAAACATAACCCAGTGAGAGTGCAGCCAACGTGATCACTGAGTTACTGTTTGGGATGAGGAGATGTTTAGTCCGGCTGTTTAAGCCAACCTGGTTAGTGACACCTATCTTAGTGTAGGGGAGAAGAGGAATGATCATTATATCATTAAGAAAAATTAATTCACATCGTTCTTTAACAAACACGAAAACACGGTCATCGCTCAGACGCACAGGATCAACACGCATCGGCGCCCCCATCTTCTTCGCGCTATGGTGTTTAATCCTGACGCTGGTACTGCCGGCCTCTTACGGGTGGGCTGCGCCTGCCACGGCCGAACAGGCCGAACAGGTCGTTGCCGGCTGGCTTAATAGCTCCCCGCAGCCCCTGGGAACAACTTATAACCAACTGATTACCCGGATCGAAGCCTATCCGGATAATAACCAGCCGCTCTATTACATCGTCTATATTCAACCCGCCGGCTTTGTGGTCGTGGCGGCCGATGATAGACTCGAACCCATTATCGCCATGGTCGAATATGGCATCTACGATCCCTCCTGGCAGAATCCCCTGGGTGCTCTCATCAGCCAGGACCTGGCCGATCGCCTGGTACTGGTAAACAACGTGACGCCCGGGTCTGACCTCTCCCGACAAGTTGCACTCGCCCAGGACAAATGGCTGCAATTAACCACTCTGGCCGGAATATTAGCCGGACCCGTGGATGATCCCGCCGGCGTATATGGCGTCCGGGTCGAACCACGGATTCAAACCAAATGGGGCCAGGGCGTCGTCTGCGGGTGGAATTGCTACAATTATTATACTCCCAACGATTACCAGTCCCCTTACAATTTCATCAGCGGTTGTGTGGCGACGGCCATGGCACAGCTAATGAAGTTTCATGAGTATCCCGTCAACGGTATTGGTGTGCATACCTATGATATCACGGTCGAAGGAAGCGCTCAATCCATGGCAGATTCCAGAGGCGGCGACGGACTGGGGGGGCCTTACCTGTGGTATCAAATGCCGCTTACTCCCGATTGTTCACTCACCACCAAACAACGAGAGGCAATCGGAGCCTTGTGTTATGACGCCGGAATAGCCGTGCATATGAATTACGGACATGATGCCTCCGGAGCCTACATGAGCGATGCCAGGGATGCCCTGGAAAATACCTTTCAATACAGCCAGGCCATTCTGGGCGGAAGTAATATATGGCAAAACATCGGACCCGGCTTGTATGGAATGATCAATCCCAACCTCGACGCCGGCCTGCCGGTCCTGCTGGGAGTCGATAACGGAAGCGCCGGACATGCACTCGTGTGCGATGGCTATGGTTATGATTCGTCCACTCTTTACCATCATCTCAATATGGGCTGGGAAGGCCACTTTGACGCCTGGTATAATCTGCCCGAAATCGATACCGACCCCTGTGATACACAAACCCCGTATTATAATGCCATCCATGCCTGTATCTATAACATCTTTACCGACGGAACCGGGGAAATCATCAGCGGGCGCGTCACCTCCGAGTCAGGCCGGGGCCTCTATAATGCCACCGTGACCGCCCGGATCGGCCAGGACGTCTATACCACCAACACCAATACAAAAGGCATCTACGCCTTTACCAACATCCCTTCGAATACCCCCGTAATCGTAAGTGCCACATATAATTCCAGTTCTTACCTGTTCGAGGATCAAATCGTGTGGACCGGAAAATCACAAGACGGAGAAATTATATCGGGTAATCGCGGCGGCATCGATTTCGTGGATACCTCATCCGTGTCAATTGCCTCACCCAAAATTACCAGCCTGATACCCGCATCCGGCCCTCCCGGAACCTATATGAAAATCGAAGGGGAAAATTTCAAAATTTATCCTCGTGAAGTCCTGATTAACCACGATCTGACCGCCGAAATTATTCAATGGACTGATACCGAAATATATTGCGTGATCCCCGACGGGGCCGAAAGCGGCGAGATTGAAGTGGTAACCTATAAATATCAAACGAGCGAGGGAGTTGAATTCGAGGTAACCGATCCGATTTCCTTAGTCGTGGACAAGGAAAATGATTCGGGTATCGAAAACGGCTCTGAGGCCTATCCCTTTAGTAATATTCAACGCGGCATCAATATCGCCAACCAGGGAGATGTGCTTGTTATTAAGGAGGGAATCTATACCGGAAAAGGAAATAATGATCTTGACTTCCTGGGAAAAATCATTACCGTTCGTTCCGAAAACGGCAACCCGGATAACTGTATTATCGACTGCCGGGCCGATGTGAGCGATCCCAACCGGGGATTCATTTTCCAAAACGCTGAAGACCCCAATGCCGTGATAGAGGGCATAACCATCCAAAACGGATATGCCGAAAACGGCGGGGCTATTCTGTGTAATGGGAGTAGTCCCTCCATTATCCATTGCAAAATCACCAGCAACAGGGCCGCCGGCAAGGGGGGCGGTATCTATGCCAACCTGAGTAATCCCTGTATTCAAGACTGTATCATTAGCGACAATGACGCTTCCGGGAACGGCGGCGGTATCTACGCCTGTTACGGAACCGTATCCATCAGCAACAGCAGCGTCTCTGATAATACCGCGGCCGAAAACGGCGGCGGAATCTATGGGACAGACGCTTATTTCAATATCACCAACTCCATGATCAACGGCAATAACGCCTCCGAAAACGGGGGGGGATTCTACGCCTATTACTGCACCCCTTTCATCAACAACTGCCGGATAAGTCAAAATACCACCTTCGGAAACGGCGGTGGAATCTATGACGTCAAAAGCGATTCCACTCTCCGTAACAGTATTATCAGCGGTAATACCGCTTGGGAAGACGGCGGAGCACTCTACTGTTATAACAGTGTTGCCCATATCACTAACAGTATCCTCAGTGGAAACACCGCCCTGCAGGCAGGCGGGGCTGTGACCTGTAATAGCTTTTCCAATGCCAAAATCAATAACTGCACCATTGTGGGGAATCAAAGCGCCGATAACGCCGGTGCAATCCTGAGCTTAATCAGCCAACCCCTCCTGACAAATTGTATTCTATGGGATAACCACCCGGACTCGATTCAGGCCGAGTCGATTAAAGTAACCTTCTCCAATATCGAAGGCGACTGGAATGGTCAGGGTAACCTCAATCAATCTCCGATGTTTAATAACCCGGGTTCCTGGCAGACCGGCGGCCTTCCGGTTGATCCCAACTATGATCTGTGGATAGAGGGTGACTATCAGATCGACTGGAACTCACCCTGTGTAAACGCCGGCGCCAATACCGTGAATACCGGTGAAACCGATATACTGGGGAATGACCGAATTGTCAACGAACACGTGGATATGGGGGCCTATGAGAACCAGGTAGAATTATTTGATCTGAATGTCGTAGTGGCCGGTGATGGCATCGTGATTCCTGCCCGGGGAGCTTATCCATCGGGCACGCTGGTAGAACTAACGGCTGTTCCCGCAGCCGAGGTCCGGTTGAAAAAATGGACCAACACCCAAGACGATACCTCCCTGGCATTGACCAATGATGTCCTGATGGATTCCGATAAAACCGTAGGGGCGCAGTTTGAACAGATTATTCATCAGGTTACTCTGGATTATGACCTGAACGGCGGTGAGGGCGTTATCCCCGCTACCAGCGGCACCTACGAACTCAATACCATCGTTCCCCTCTCCGTAACACCGGACCCCGGCTATCGCGTCAAAGCCTGGCACGGCACCGATAATGACAACTCACTGGCCCTGAGTAATTCGGTCACCCTCGATCAAAACAAAGCCGTCATCGTCGAACTGGCCGCCGATATGTCCCTGACCGAATGTACCGTCAAAGCCGGAAAATACGCCGGCCAAGACTCCATTCAGGTCGCAGGCTTCTTCCCCGCCGGAAAAGAACAAATCGTTGACGGAAAATACCTCAGCGCCACCATCCGCTCCGAATTCGGCGCCCTGTTTGAAGAGTCCGTCAACTTCGGACTCGGACGCATCAGAAAAGGTGTCTTTAAATACAAAGGAAAACCCGGCGCACTCACCTCCTTTATGTTTGATCTCAATAATCAGACGTTCAGCCTGGAAGCTAAAAATATCGACCTCACCGGCCTGAGCAGCCCCGTGTTCGTCGATATCCAGCTCGGGGACTTCTCCGGCACCGCCCAGGCCGACGAAGACATCATCAACGGACCCCTCCAACCCTTACCCATGCAACTGCTCGCCGGCGCCGCTAACGCCCTGCGCATCGATGACGTAATCGTACAGACCGAAGGACTCGAGTGGAAAACCACCGATACCCTCACCATCTCCGGCGCCATCGCCGTCCAGAACTCCAATATCAACTTCTACTGGCAAAAAGTCACTATCCAGTGGTCCGAGCAGACCTATACCATCCCCCAGTTCCAGTTTACACCTAATAAAAACGATAAATACACCTGCAAAAAAGTCCCCCTCCTCGAAGGCGGACTCGCTACCGTAAACTTCGACCTGCTCAAGGGAACCTTCAATATCGAAATCTCACAGGTCAAACTCAACCCCACTATGGGACCCATAGAGTTCACCCTCAGCTTCGAAAACTACAACGCCACCCTGAACTTCGAACTCTACTAATAAAAACCATTATCTTTTAAGCATGCCACCCTCCCCTCCGGGTGGCATGCTTAAATGTAGCTCAAACTTCCAGCTTGAAGATTGAATCGTGCGGCTCCTTGTGTCCACCATCAGATCGCTTACCAATCGATACCAACTCATTACCCGCGCTAAGAATTCAAGCTTTAGCTTGTAATGACTTCACCCGTGTTCCGGCGCAGTCAAAGACGAAACCTGTTGCTCACCTCCTCCAGTACACACCAGCACACTAAGGACATACTCTCATCCCGACATGTCAGACCCGTCCGAAATGTCCGACAAGTCCGACTACTCACCGATCCGTGGCAACTTCCCTGTAATGCTGAAAACTCACCCTTCATCGTGCTTCAATTAATTTTCTTCCTCATGCCCACCCCCGCCTCGTACTCGTTTCCCTGTAATCCATTTTATAACAGATACTTACAGCAATAACCACACCCCGACCACTCCCCATCCATAAATAAAAAGAAAAAAAACTTGCCAAACACCAAAAAAATGCCATAATACCCTGTTTCGATAAGATATTAGACAAGCTTAAGGAGTTTGACAGGTGTACGCAATAATCGACGACGGCGGCAAACAATATAAAGTAGAGCAGGGCGATTTACTCGCCGTGGAACTCCGCGACCTGGCGGACGATCAGACCACCATCGAATTTGACCAGGTCCTCTATCTCCGGGATGACCAGAACACCCTCATCGGCCAACCACGCGTCGATGGCGCACGCGTCATCGGAAAAATCAACGGCCGCTCTCATGGACCAAAACTCCACCCACTCAAGTTCCGACGACGAAAAAACTCGCTCCGCCGGACTGGGCATCGGCAGAAATACCTGGAGGTGGAGATCACCGAAATTGTACGACCTTAAACAGTCTCAATTCGTTTCCTTGTGAACCATAAGCCCCATTTGCCCATAAAGGTAAATTGGGCTTTTTTGTGGAGTAAGCCGGAATGGATATGGTACTGCTCGAAACCCATGACCTGCTCAAACGCTATGCAGGCCGGACCGTGGTCGATCAGGTCTCTCTCGTCCTGCATGAACGAGAAACCGTCGGCCTCCTCGGCCGAAACGGCGCCGGCAAAACCACCACCTTCCGCATGACCATCGGCATGATTACTCCCGACGGCGGAAATGTTATCTTCGAAGGACGTGACATTACCAAAATGCCCATGTTCCGACGGGCTCGCATGGGCATGGGCTACCTCTCCCAGGAACCCAGCGTCTTCCAGCGACTCAGCGTCGAACAAAACCTCCTGGCCATCCTCGAAACCATGAGCCTCACCCGACGCGACCGGCATCATCGCGCCGATGACCTCATCGACCAGTTCGGACTCAACAAGGTCAGACGACAACATGCCCGACTCCTCAGCGGCGGCGAACGACGAAAACTCGAAATCGCCCGGGCACTCGTCACCAACCCCTCCCTCATCCTCCTGGATGAACCATTCAGCGGCGTCGACCCCATCGCCGTCGAAGACCTCCAGAACGAAATCCACCGACTCCAGGAACGGGGACTCAGCATCCTCATTACCGACCATAATGTCGAAAGAACCCTGGAAGTCTGCCATAATGCCTATATAATAAATGAAGGCAAAGTTTTAGCCTATGGAAAGCCGAAAGAACTAATAAACGACCTCCTGGTCCGGAAAACCTATCTGGGCCAGACATTCCGGGGTGATGAGTTCGATGAATGATACTTTATACACCGGCTCAGCACAGAAATACAAGTCAATACATTATAATGAAAAACCATGTGGGATAAAATTGTAGAATATATTCGATATGTCTGGGATTCCTATGACAAGGCGCCCATGCTCGTGGAACTGCTCCTGATCGGGTTTGCCGTCTATTCCATTATCAGATTCCTCCGCGGAACCGGCGGCGAAAAACTCTTTAAAGGAATTGGATTCCTCCTCCTGGGTATCTGGGCCATCGGACTGCTCTCCCAGCGAGTGGGCCTGGAACTCGACCGTATCCAGCTGCTCTTCAAATACTTCCTCGTCTCCGTACTGGTCGTCGGCGCCGTCGCCTTTCAGCCCGAACTCAGACGCGGTCTCATGCGACTCGGAGAAACACGATTCAGCCGAACCGCCGTACCCCAGATGCAGCAGGTCATCGAACAGATTATCGACGCCGTCGCCTTTCTCAGCCGCTCAGAAATCGGGGCCCTCATCGCACTGGAACGAGAAGTGCCGCTCGGCGACCTGATCGCTGGCGGCACCCGTATCGATGCCCGCGTCTCCGCCGACCTCCTAAACACCATCTTCTGGCCCGGCTCGCCCTTACATGATATGGGCGTCATTATCCAGGGCCGACGACTCGCCGCCGCCGGCGTCCAGTTCCCACTGGCAGAACATGGTGAATACGACCGACTGCTCGGCTCTCGACATCGCGCCGCTATCGGACTCAGCAAGGAAACCGATGCCGTCGTCGTGGTCGTCAGTGAAGAAACCGGACATATCGGACTGGCCTCAGACGGAAAACTCGCACGCATGCTCACCCTCGAACAATTAAGACTTCAACTGCTCGATACCATGGTGCCCGCCACCAAAAGAAAACCGACCGCTCCCCCGCCTTCGTCCCTGACTAAAATATCACCAAAAATGGACAAAAAAGCCCTGGAAAACCTCCCGGAAGCTCCGGAAGATATGGATAAAGAATGAATAAAATAATAAACATGAAAATGGACGCCAGCCTCAACCCCGAAAGGCTTGGGCATGGCCAAAACAGGCTTGTCAAAGACGCCATACTTTCTTTCACCTGTTCAAATGCTCACCACATGAATTGCAGACCTGCACAAAGTTTAGGCATGGATATTCATCACTTTTAGTAAAAATCATGGAAAAAAAACCGAGACAACCAAATCCGGCCCGGAGAAACCTCATAAACCGGCAACACATTAAAACAGGCCTCATGGTCCTCATCCTCAGCTGCCTCGTCTGGGTCCTGGCCGATAACAAAGTTACACGACAGGAAAATGTCGATGTCATTATCGAACTGCCCACCGGACCCGATGACCTCCTCGTCCAGTATCTCGACGACCAGAAGCAACCAATACCTGATATAAGAAAATCAGTAAAATTGACCGTCGAAGGACCCAACGAAAAAATATTAAGGGTTAAAGATGATTATATGAACCTGATTATACCAGATATCCAAAAGTTAGGATATATCCCCGAACAAGGGCCTACCCAGGACTACTCCGTACTGGTCACCGACCTGATCGGAGATCGTTTGTATTCCAAAAACAGACAAAGTTCTCTCTGGGTTACTGCCAGCCTGCCCCGAACCCTACAGTTCCGCGTCACACGCCTGGTCTTACAAACCATTCCCGTACAGGTCCTCGGCCCCGACGGCATTAAACTCACTCCCGAAAAAATCGAACCACCACAAATTCAGGCATATATACCCAATGGTACGTCCGCCACCGCAGCCGTCCTCTTGTCAGATGACCAACAGCGGCGGGCCGCTCAGAACCTCGAAGAGTTCGAAGCCGTGGTCGAACCCTATAATCGTATCATAAATAAAAAAGTAAAAGTCAAACTCTCTAAAGAAGACAATCTCATTACTGATACTATCCGCTCGCCCAGACTCGAAATCAGAAATCCATATAATATCGAAGGCCGTTTCCGGGTCGTTATCGATGATAATTCCCATTGGGAAGAACCGATTAAATGCCGCGGTACCTCCGAGGCCGTCTCCGCATACAAACAAAGCAAAACGCATATCTTCCTGGAAATTAACGAAGATGATGAACTCGATCCCTCCTTAAAACTCAGACAACTCCAATATAATTTGCCACTGGGATACGGACAGATCGAAATCATAAACAAAAAACTCACCCCCATCAGCTTCCACCTGGAAAAAATCGAACCATAAAAACTTTAAAATAAACCACTTATAACATCCAACCCCATTGCCCTATTCGTCCCTTCGTGCCATTCAAGTCCAAACTAAAGATTAAGACCCCAAATGTCCGATAAGTAAACTGTGTTTCTTCCAACGTAGATCCTCTGCCCGGAAGAAAAAAAAACCAAATAAAATAAAAATAGCATAAAGCTTGCTACGGCAATATCTTACCCATTAAGGAGTGTGTCCTTATGGCCGATGTCCTTGACCAGGATGAGGTGGATGCTCTATTGAACGCCGTGGCCGGCGGCCAGGTCGAAGCCTCAGATGAGAACGCGGACGGGCCGGCCGGCGACATCCTCGATAAGCATAAACGCGATATCCATACCTATGACTTCAAAAGGCCAGAACGCGTCAGTAAAGACCAGATGATGGCTTTTGAAGGACTGCACGAACGGTTCGCTCGTAATTTCGGCGCCGCTCTCAGCGGGTATCTGCGCACCATTATCGAGGTCAAGGTCCGATCCACCGAACAGTTAACCTATGCCGAATTCACCTATTCTCTGCCCACTCCCACCTCCTTCTCGCTCCTGAGCGCCAACCCGCTCGAAGGACAAATATGCCTCGAAATCAGCCCCCTGATTATCTACCCCATTATCGACCGCATGCTCGGCGGCAGTAATGCCGAACTCTATATCCCTCAGAGACCTCTCACCCAGATCGAACAGCGACTCGCAAACCGGATCATCGAACGAGCACTCGATACCCTCGCCGAAGCATGGAATAATGTCATTACCGTCGAATTCGAGGTCGTTCAAAGTGAATCAAATCCTCAACTCGTCCAAATCGTCGCACCCAACGAAGTCGTTATTGTCATCGGATTCGAAATCAAAATGGGAAACCGCTCCGGTTCCATGAGCCTGTGTATCCCCTTTAACGTCATCGAACCCATCATAGGACGACTCGCCAGCCAGGACTGGTTCAGCTACTCCAAGAAAAAATCTCTCAAGGAACATCGCATTTCCATCATTAAAAATGTCGGAGAAGCCAAACTCAAAGCACGCACCTTTCTGGGCAAAACCACCATCCGCGTCAGTGAACTACTGGCCCTCGAAAAAGGCGATGTACTCAAAATCGAAAAGGAAGCCGCACACGACCTCATCATGCAGATCGAAGGAAAATCAAAATTCGCCGGAAAAATCGGCCAGTTCAGAGGAAACAGAGCCTTCAAAATAACCAGAATCGCAAAACCCGGAGAAAAAATCTGACCAACCACTTCCAATATCACCACCCAGAACCTCTATAATATCACCTCTCAAATCGATACACCCTATAGGAAAACTCCTGATCCCACGCAATCGTCAGAACCGTCACCAGTCAAATCCAGCTATACGAAACTCGCAAATTTAATGACCAATTCTTGGACGCCAGCGTCAAAAGTATTTCGAACGGTTGTTTCTGGATAAAAAACAACGATTTTAATTGCCAATATCTACTTTTGACGGGCGCATCTTCTTGCATATATATAAAAAATAGTGTATAATATATTTAGATAATCCGTCTGAAGCGATGACGAGCGGATTACTCAAATTCTTGTAACGTCTTGCTAATAAACGATTTAATATAATAAGGTCGTGACTTGCGTTGCGCTTGAGCATTGATGGATTACATTTAAATGGACATAATTCCGGAGGAAAATTTATATCGAATAATAAAATCAGGTCGTTATAGCAAAAATCAATCTTATACCAGGTGCCAAAAAAAAATGCGCTCGACCATTTACCAGGTTATTTTACGGAAAGGAAAGTGAATCTAAACGATAGCGCAGAAAATTACGGCTTACGGTATTAAGTTGATCCAACGGGGCGGCTCATCCCCCCTTCTTTATCAAGAATCCCAACCAAACGATCCCAACATTTATTCTGAGCCGCCCCACTTCTTTTACACCTCAGAGGTACTCAACGTATAGCACTCACTTAACCATTAGTCCCGGAGAGATAACCAACAATTGGCACACACTTAAGCACTAGCCCCGAAGGGACGTCTGATAATAGCCCAGTGATTTATCACTGGGTCCTGCATACATACATCTTAGTCCCGAAGAGACGACTGAATATACTCTGTAGCGATTTTCACTACATCTCCCAATCCGCCCCCGGACTCATCCCATTTTCATAACCGCCGTATGCGTCGGTACCGTCAGCGTAAAGGTTGTCCCGTGCGGAATGTTGGACGTGACCGCTATCGAAATCCCCAGTATCTGGGCCAGCTCCTTGACAATCGCCAGACCCAGACCCGTGCCCGCATGTTCCCGCGTTACCGAACCGTCCAGTTGCAGAAACTTGTCAAAAATCTTATCACGATCCTCCGGCAATATCCCCGGCCCGGTGTCCGATAGCGTGATCCGAACCAACTGCTCACCCTCTCCGTTTACTTCCATCGACTCATACGATGCCATTTCATCCGAACCCGAATCCCCCGTACCCAGCGTGTCATGCTCTAATAAATACGCGTTTATATCAATCCGGCCCTGTTCCGGCGTAAACTTGATCGCATTGTCAAGTACGTTAAACAGTATCTGCTGAAACTTGGCCGGATCCGTTTCTATCAGCGGCAGGTCATCCGCTATATTGAGTTTCAGCTCAAGTTTCTTGCCCTCATATAAGGGACGGGTCAGGTTGATTAATACCTCCAAAATCGAATGGATCGAACATTTCTCCCAGTTCACCTGGACCTTGCCCGCCTCAATCTTCGCCAACTCCAGCAACTCGTTGATAATCCGCAGCAGATGATGACCCGACTGCAATACATTATTGACATAGCGAATATTCTTTTCATCCTCCCGCACCTGAGCCTGCTCCTTGAGAATATCGGCAAACCCTAAAATCGCGTTCAGCGGAGTTCGCAGCTCATGCGATACATTCGCCAGAAACTCACTCTTTAATTTATTCGATTCATACAACGATACATTCCGCTCCTCCAGCTCGCCCAGACGCAAATCCAGTGCCCGGTTCGTCTCACGCAGACGATCCTGCGCCAGCTTCAAACGCTGAAGCATCTGGTGGAACGCCTGCGCCATCTCCTCATACTCATCACCCGTCTTGATCTTTTCCGTAATATCCAGCGCCTTCTGCCACGAGGCCGGGTCCGGCTCACCCTGATCCTGATTCTCTCCTACCGCAGCTCCCACATTGTCCGCCGCTTCACGCAGAAATCGCACCGGCTGCAATATAAATCGCTGCGTAATAAGATAAAATAACACTATCGCCAGTATTCCCGATACCAGTCCGCCCACCACGATAAATATCCGGTTGAATAACAGCGTGGCACTGGTCTGGCCGGCCGGGATCGTTACCGATATCACACCAATTAACTCATTCTCTCCAAACGACGCCGGCAACAACGGTTTCGATTCTTCAACCTCGCCCACCACACCACTGCTCGCTCGGGTGACATGACAGCCAGAGGCCATACACGATACATCCGCTCGAACCGCACGAAGATAACGCGTGGGCTGATCCCAAGGCAAAAATCCATGAAAATAATCCCATATCGATTCGTCCTCCGATAACCTCACCGCATCATCGTCAACCGCAGTCTCTATCTGAAGCTCAAATATCTCCGCCAGATCCTTATCCTTCACAAACCGACGCACCGCACGACGTAAAAACGCATCCTCAGGTATCAACTCCTTTAATGAGTCACGCCCCCCATCAGAGTCCGTACTCGCTAGTCCCAACGCCTGCAGGTTTAACCAATCCGTCTCAGGCTGCCCAAATGCCGTCCCCGACTCGGCCATCACCCTCTCCGAACCGGACGCCAGCGAAGGAAGAACCGTAACCCCCTTACGTGGCACACCTATCTTAAAATGACTTCGCAGAACATGCTCCACCTCCGCCTGCGCTAACTCCGTCTTGCCCTGCTCCACCAGCTTGTCCATCCATTTATACGGAAGATACAATCCCGCACTGATGATCAGCAACACCGCAAATGCAAAACCCAGCCGGCACTTGGCCGCCAGAGACAGCGATATCCGATACCACTTGGACAACCTGTTATTCCTTTAATAAAACCATGCCACAACCATCCCGGCCGTGCAAACACCCGTTTTATATGCCCTGGTACTGATGCTCCCGTCAAAAGTAGATAGTTCCAATTTAAAGCATTGTTTTTAACCCAAAATCAACGCTTCGCAATACTTTTGACGCTGGCGTCGGTACTGCTACAATATATTAATAATATCCTACCACCAACCAATTAATTGTCAATATCTAATCCCAAACTTCCACGACATAAATATATATTTTTACATTGGTGTTTTAATATTTTATTTCTAATATCTCTCTGGATGCTACCGTCAAAAGTTTATATCGGAAAATAAAACCGCTGTTTATAATCCAGAAACAAACGCTCGCAGCACTTTTGACGCTGGCGTC
>JAFGHE010000009.1 GCA_016930295.1 Sedimentisphaerales bacterium | reverse complement strand
GTCATCGTCACTGCGCGGAATAGACGACTGCTGGTAGGTGCGTGAATTCAGTATCAAACGATATATATATCGCAGGTCGTACTTGGACTGCACGAGTTCCTTCTCCAGCCAGGCGAGTAACTCCGGATTACCGGCCGGATTATCCGGCCGGATGTCGTCCGGCTCATGTATAATCCCCCGCCCCATTAACCAATACCAGATACGATTCACGATATTCCGCGCAAACCATTCATTCTCCGAACTAATCAACCAATCCGCAAAAACCTTACGTGGATCTTCCCCCGGCTTGATCTCCACTGTCTTGCCGTCGGGAAAAACCGCCTTCAAAGATTCACTCGCGGACGGATCCAGGTACACAATCTCCTCTTTCCATTCCGCCGTCTTTTTGTAACCCACCTTCGAGAAAAAAACCGCCAGCTGCTCGCTTTTTTCCTTTGGCCATTTATCCAGCCGGGTCCCCATAAATGTCAGGGCCACTGCGTTGGCTATTGTGGCCGGCTCCTGGCCCTGAATCGCTCGATAAAAATTGACCTGGGGTACTCGAAAATTACTCCCGCTGGCCGTGAGCATCTCACGGGCAAATTCATCGTATGGCTTGTTATTCCGGATACTCTCATAGATCCAGCGATGATAGGCCTGCACCGCGTCCGGCCAGAGATTGATGGGAAACTCCGCTTTCACACGCAAAATATCACACCATTTCAACGACCAGTATTCCGCAAATTCATCTCGAGCAAGTAACTCATCGATTAGCAAAGCACGCTTATTGATTCTGCTGTCATCCAAAAATGTACGCACATCCGGCCCGTCCGGCAGCGTGCCAATGACATCCAGATATACCCGCCGGATAAATACCTCATCCGAACATAAATTCGCCGGCTCAATGCCCCACTTCTCCAGCCCCGCCAGCACACACTCATCAATCCCATTGACCGGCAGGAATCCACCCCCCCTTTCAAACGGTCGCATAATCCCTTCCCGGGCCCTTAAAACCCCCTGGCCGGCCAGGCATAACCCAATAAACAACAAATACTTACAAACTTTTTCCACACACAGCCCTTTCACGTGTCAGCGGTGTCTAAAACTCATATATTCTCATCAAGCGGCGTCTAATTGTCTTAACCTACTATATTATATATATATAACGCCCGGGAGTAAAAGATTATTGCATGACGCACAAATCGAATACCACATCGGCTCCCTGGCTTATATCGCCCTGACCTTCTTCGTTCCGATTATTCTGTCTTTCCTGCGCAGGCAGGAATCCAGGAACGCAAATGCCCTCCCAGGCAATACCAGTCTACCCAAACGTCAACCTAAACCGACCGGTTTTAAACGCCCCTTGACAAAAATCCCATTTTCAGCCCAAAAAATGTACAAAAAAATACAGCCCGCTTTTGGGGCGGGCTGTATGGTGTTATCTGATTGGGATTGACGTATCATTCGATTACTAGAGATTTTCGACGGGTTGCTCTTCGGCGACTTCGGTGGATTCTGAGTTGAACCAACCCGCTAATCCAATTTTTTCAAAGAAAGTCGGGGTTAACCCGTTTTCCTTTCGCAACTGCTTCCAGGCCGGCGAATCTTTGAAATAATCGGGATTCTCGGCGGCAAAGGCTACCACCTCGCCCTGCTCGGCGATGGTGGGCGTCCAGTCCGTGTTCCATAAATTGGCCGGATTATTCGTTTTGAGAATCGTATATACGTGTCCCGCTTGAAAATCATATTTCAAATCAACGTGTTCAATCCGCCAGCTAATATTATTATATCCCTTCATCTTTTGCACGACCCGGATCGTATGTCTTCCGGGCAAGAGGTGATATTCGTCTCCCGTGCGATACTGCAAACCTACCGGTTTTCCGTCGATCGTGATTATCGGGCAAGAATCCCCTGTGGTGGAGATTACGGCCACATCTTCAAGTGATGCGGCCTTCCCTTCATAGGCAACAATCGCTGAGTTACATCCACTAATCCAGACCATTGCTCCACAAAACATAACAACCACAATCCAAACACAACAATTTTTTCTCATGTTTCTATCCTTTACTTGACATATAATTACACACCCATTACACGTAAGCATCATCTTTCCGGACACTATATCTCCCATCAACACTCTGGCAATCCTAATTCGGACAAAGAATGGTCCAGCCAAAATATAAAATACATGAGTCACCAAGTCAAAAAAACCTGCCGAAATAATCCCCTTTAACCACTTTTTCCACTCCCTGAAATCGATTCATCTTATACATCTTATCAAACCGTTATAATCCCTACAAAACGTATATCCCCAATCCGACTCGAAACGGTGCCATCCCAACCCTGCCGAAGGATATGATAAAATAACTTCTTAACCTTATAACGGAGAGGCGACCCAAAGTGGTCGCCCGGTTCGCAGGGTGGCATGCTTACATCCACCGGAGGCAGATTTAAGCATGTTTTTCTTTTTCCTGAACAGATTTGTAATAAATACAGATATGCCCCACAATGTTTCCAACACTCAATTCGGTTTTACCTTACTGCTCATCGGGTTCCAGGCGTCATCTCCTGAGAGTATCTTTTCGAGTGTAAATTTTTTTGCTTCCTCGGCCGTCAATTGACGCGACCAGTCCACCCGAGCCTGAGGGTCAGCACCAGGGCCGGTGCTATTGTATTCGGCATAGAAAGCCGTTTTTTCCCGGTGCGCCTTGTTCCAATTGTGCCAGCCTTCCGGACGGATGACGTCGGACATGGTGGTATTCAGAAAAACGACAGATGCATAATCGCGCCACGGCCGCCCCAGGTAGGTTTTGGCTCCTTCCGGTTCGCCGGTAATTTTACAGTGATAGAAAACATATCCGAACGGTTGATGTTGCGGAGTGGATGCGGCTGTAATATAACTTGCGCTCAGGCAATGAATATGGCAATTTTCAAAAAATGCCGTTCCCCCGCCGAAGATAAAATCACAATGTCCGGCGATGTAACAGTTTTCGTAATAATGGCGACCTGACTGATCCAGAAGGGTATCCTGCCAACCCAGAAAACGGCACGTACGAAAGACAATTCGATCTCCCCTGACACTCGCTGCCACCGCCTGACCTACATCACCCGCCGAATTTTCAAACGTGATATTCTCTGCGGAAAAATCGTCAGCATCAATCGTGACCGACGGCGTACGAAATGTACCTAATTCCTCGCCGTTTTCGTCTTTCATTCTTGCGTATAAATTATTGGTTAAAATGGTTGTTTCAGCGCTGTCTCCCTTGAATGTTATAAATCGCCTGGTACGGGGAATGACAATTTTTTCTTTGTAGGTGCCCGGTTTGATAACGATGATCGTCGGTTTGGTATTATTTTCAGGCACCGCATCGACGGCGGCCTGCACTGTGGTATAATCTCCTGAGCCATCGGCATTGACGGTAAATACTATGGGACGATCATCGCCTATGGTTTTGCTCAGCCAGTCAACGATTTTCGCCTGGTAACCGGGCTCATACTTTGTCCATTCACTAATGCGATGCGGAGCCCCTTCAATAGTTATCAACTCGCACGGCACATCATTTTCGGAAAGCTTCTCACGAAAGTTAATGGATTGTGAATACAGAACACTTTGGTCAGTTGTTCCATGAACCAGCAGAAATGGCGGCAGGTTAGAGGTAATATCATTAATCGGAGAAATTTTCTGCAAAAGGTCTCGGGCCTCTTTGTCTATGGCCCGGGGACGGTGCAACAGCTTCTGCATGCATTCACTCAGTCCGCCTCGCCGGACAGAATCCGCCAGATGATCGGTGGGTGGGGCAATGCCCACTACGGCTTGAACTGGTTCCCTGATAGCAGTCATACATACCAGATGTCCTCCCGCGGAATAGCCCAAAAGAGCAATTCGCTTTGAATCCCCTTTATAATCGGACGCATGGGCTTTAATCCACCGAACCGCAGACTGAACATCGTCCAGACAAGCCGGCCAGCGGTGCTGGGGAGCCAGTCGGTAATTGATTGAAAACCAGGTGAAACCGGCCTGAGAAAGTGGCTCATACAACAGACTCATATCGTTTTTATCGCCACCTACCCACCCGCCTCCATGTACCATGATAATCACCGGCTGCAGTTTCTCACCTTCGGGCACAAAAGCGTCCAGGCGCAAGCTTTCTCCATCAGCCTGACCATATACGATATCCGTATGGAGCCCCGCCGGCATTGTATCCGCCAGCCCTACCACTCCTTGAGTCAACAGGGACATAACCATCACCATCACCCGTAAATTCCTTCTGCTTCTGTTCACTGTCATCCGTGCCTGCTTCCTTTCTGTCGGCTACTAATAAGATCAATTAACACCATTTCAAACCATTATTATATAAAAAAACCCGAATCTCAAAAAGTTTTTTCAAAGTTTCTGCTGAGATCAATTAGCAAACCACCAACAAAACCAGGAATATAGGGGTAATTTTTATCTAACCGGCAGGTTGTCTTGATAGTTATGAATGGCTTAAAGCGGAGGTGCCTGGTTGGGCGCAGTATTTTTTGATTTGTTTGAGGAGTTCGTCTTTTTTTACGGGTTTGGTGAGGGAGTTGTTCATGCCGGCGTTGATACATTCGTTGTGGCTTTCGTCATAGGAGTTGGCGGTCATGGCGATGATGGGCAACTCGTAGCCGGCGCGGCGGATGCGGGCAGTGGCTTCCAGGCCGTTAAGGTCTGGCAACTGGACATCCATGAGTACCAGGTCGTATTGATTGGCATTGACCATTTGCACGGCATCCCGGCCGTTAGCGGCGATATCCACGGTATGGCCGGCGTTTTGAAGCATAACGGAAGTAATCTTCTGGTTGGCCGGGTTATCCTCGGCCAGCAGAATCCGGGCTGAAAATGGCGTGGTATCCGAGTCTTCAGCTCCTTCCTGCGTGCCATCCCGACCATCAGTCGACGGCAGGTTCAAGGGAACAACCACTTTGAAGATGGAGCCCTCACCGGGCGTGCTTTCGACGCTGATGGTTCCTCCCATCATTTCGACAAGCTGTCTGGTGATAGCCAGTCCGAGTCCGCTGCCGCCATACTTGCGTGTAGTGGAGCTGTCGGCCTGGGTGAACTTTTCAAATATCGCCTGGCAGACCTTCGGTTCCATGCCGATGCCGGTATCCTGCACGCTAATCTCAAAGCAGGCGGAATCATCTTTGTGTTCTTTAATGTTTACGTCAATCGCGACCTGGCCTTCCTGGGTAAATTTAACGGCATTGCCCATAAGGTTGAACATAATCTGACGCAGTCGCACCGGATCGGCCTGCACGGTCTGGGGGATGTCCGGCGTGTAGTTGACCTTGAGTTCAACGCCCTTCTCCCGGGCCTTTGGGGTAAGAATAAAGGCCACTTCCGCTATGGCTTCTTTCAGGTCAAAGGGTATGGACTCCAGTCTCATCTTTCCGGCTTCGAGTTTTGAATAGTCAAGAATATCATTAATCATGGTCAGGAGCATCTCGCTGCTGGAACCAATGGTCTTTACATATTCCTTTTGTTCGTCGTTCAACATGGTTTCGAGCAACAGTTCGGTCATGCCGATGACCCCGCTGATCGGTGTTCTGATTTCATGGCTCATATGGGCGAGGAACTCGCTTTTGCTTTTACTGGCATACTCTGCAATGTCCCGTGCCTGAATCAGATCGCGCGTTTTATCTTCAATAATTTTTTCGAGATCCTGCATTTTCATAGACGCCTGCTGAGCCAGTTCCCACTTGCCGGTCAGGGCGTTGGCCAATTGCGAAACTTCCGTATGGTCAAAGGGTTTTTTCAGGATAAGCAGGTTATTGGTATCTCCGAGCCGGTGGGTTATTTCTTCCCAACTGTAATCGGAATAGGCCGTGCAGATGACTACCTGAATATCGGGATCGATTTCCCATATATGCTCAATGGTCTCGAGCCCGTCCCAGCCGGGCGGCATGCGCATATCCACAAACGCCAGTTGAAACGGCTCTCCACTGTCATGGGCATACTTAATGCGTTCCACCCCTTCCTGGCCCTGACAGGCATAGGATAGTTCATAATCCATACGATTATCTGTGGCATGTGCTTCATCCGCGAAAATCAGGGCCTCCAGGCTTGCCAGTTCATTGGGTTTTTTATCCTTGAGCAGAATCATCCTGAAGTCTTCATGGATAGCCTGATTATCATCAATGACAATTATTCGTTTGGTTTCATCGTCACTCATTTAGAGTCCTCCAGTTTCGATTCCTGCCCTTGGGTAGTGTTCGGTTAAGATACATGCGAGTTTTCCCAATATGTTATAATTCATTTATAGTTAGACACTTACGAGTGCTTCAGGTTAAGGTATAAAACACCTGTTCATAATTAATTTATCGTCATAAAAGCAGTGACAATTATGGAGTAAGAGGATGAAATGACAAATTTCCAAAAACATTTTTAAGGGATATTCGGATTATTAGCAATTGGTAAATTAAGGCCGGCAGAATACTAATCTGCCCTGGTTTTGCGATACCTCATAGTCAGATAATGAACAGTTAATCAAGACTATTTTGGAATGGGGTATCCATCACTATTTAAAAACGCCAACAGCCATTGACAATCTAACTCCATTAATTGCAATTGGTTACATCTGATTTACCGGCAAGTTGCCCTGTTGAGATATATATCCTTGACAATTTCAAGTATTTCGTTGATAATTCGCCCCCGCCTATAGAGCGGATAAGATAGATAATGTGCCGGGCGGTTAGCTCAGTTGGCTAGAGCGCCTGCCTTACAAGCAGGAAGTCACAGGTTCAAGTCCTGTATCGCCCATT
>JAFGHE010000114.1 GCA_016930295.1 Sedimentisphaerales bacterium | reverse complement strand
GTTCTTGGCGCTGGTTCTGGTCGGTGATACGCAGGTCCAGGAATGGTACTTTGTGGGGCATATAAAATCCTTTTTATACTTTATAGGGCAATGTTTAATGGTGGTTAGCATGCTTAAGCTCCGCTTTGCTTCGCGTAAGCATGTCACCCATATTTTATATTATTTTTTGGATTAAAGGCGATAATGAAGTAGTACCAGGCCAGTTTGGCGAATCCGGTGTGTACCATTTCATCGTTCATGGAGAAGGCCAGGGCCCGGCCGTAGTGGTTTTCCACCAGTGCCACCAGTTCTTTTTGGTCGTAGAGTTTGATATGGCCGGCCTTGCTGTACGAGCTTTGGTATTCATAGGAATAACAGCTTGGCGTACCGATGACCAGTAATCCGTTATCGGCTAAATGATGAGAGGTTTTTTCGACCAGGTTGCGTCCCAGGTTTTCATTCATGTGTTCGATGACGTCCAACAGGACTATGAAATCATATTTGTGGTCAGAGGTCCAGGAAAAAAAGTCGGCATGTTCAAAAGTAATATTATCGCGTCGATTTATATTTTGGGCCAGGGCTATTTCCTCGGCATTGATATCCAGTCCCAGGACGAATTGGCAATGCTGGGCCAGAAAGCAGGCGCCCAGGCCGGAGCCGCAGCCTATTTCCAGGACAGTGTCGGTTTTTTTAAGCTGGCGCACCATGAATTTGTACCGGGCCAGCCGGATGAGCATTTGCATCAGGTTTTCCTGGACGAAATAGGCATATTCCGGGGGCAGGGTGATAGGGGGGTAACTCTCATTCATTGCCTGGATGAGCGTTTCCATGTCTTTTTGGTTTTTACTGTATTTGAAGTTCGACATATCTTGTCCTGTAATTATGTTTATGTAATCTTACCTTTTTACATGAAATAGTGAAATAATAATTTTCCGGCCTGATCGATTTGTTCGACACTCAGGTTACAATTTACCAGTAAGTCTGTCAGGTTCCTTAACAGGGTTCTGATATCGGTTTCTTTTTGGCCATTGTAATCAGGTGGAGTTTTTTGGTAAATAGTAACCGGTTTTTTAATACTGCCGAAGCTTTTTTTGAAAAATCGCAGGCCTTTATCGTCGTCGGTAAGCCAACAGAGTCCCAGATTGAAGGTGCGGCAGTTCAAATCCCGGGCCAGGTTCAGGACTTCCTGGAGAATGAGATGGTTGGGCCGGAATTTGAGATTATCGAGGTTGGCGGCACTGTATTTGTAGTATAGAGTCTCCCCGTGCCGTAAGATGAGTACGGATGCCAGTAATTCCCCTTCATGTGAAGCTTCGAAAATCCAGCCGTTGCCGGCGGGGAAAAAGTTTTTATGGATATTTTCAAAAAAAGCAAGCGGGGGGCTGAGGATATGGAATTTTATTTGACGATGCAGGGCATACAGATCATAAAATCGGTGGATGGCATCCAGGCTTTGATGGTGACGGATTTTGGTGCCCAGTTTTCCGGCCTGTTTGACGGCGCCCCGGCAGCCGGTGGTGAATCGGGAAAAGTTTTCTTCATTTTGCAATACGGGAACCTCGTAAAATACTGCTTCGCGGAGAATTTCCCAGCCGGCCGGGGGAGAGGGATTATTCGGTTCCAGTGCCAATCGGATGGTGATCTGATATTGGGGGAAACATGTTGCCAGAAATTCGAGACGAGTGAAAATATCTTCAGGTTTCAGGGCAGGATGGGTGTAATCCGTAAAGGGTAAAGAGACCAGGTGGGGGCCCAGCAGGTCGTTTCGTTGAACAAATACCAATCCTTCAGAGGTATCCTCGGCATCGACCACGATGTATTCGAGCGGGAAGGTGTTTTTCAGGACCCGCACCCATGGGTATGAGGTGAACAGAGAGCCGGCCGGTGAATTGGAAGAGTCGGCATGGAATTGTTCTATGTCGGTGATTTTCATAATGCGTCAGGTGAATTTATTTATGTTCCCAGCCAGTCACCCTGGGGAACCTGCGCGGCCTTTGGATCTTCAGCATCATAATATAGCTCTACTGTTCCTTTACGGCAGATCACTTCAAAGCAACTGGTTGTATTTTTCTTTCGGATAGCGATGATTTGGCCGGGGCGATCGTTTTGGGAATTTTCTTCCAGAATCGCTGACCGTCCAAACGCCAGCCGTTTCTGGTTCCAGGTTGCCAGGCTGCCGCCGTATTTGACCTGGCTTCTGGTGAGGTTGTGGATATCGCGGGCCGTCATTTTTTTGAAATTGATGTAGCGGATATCTCCGGAGAGTTTGGGGAAATAGCTGCCCGGCCCTGTCTGCGGGCGGGCCTGTAATTGTCCCGAGAGAATTTTATCCATGACTGGCGATAAGGCCTTTTGCACCAGATTGTTTAATTTGTCAAAAAGGGTCAGGGCATCATCCTCATCGGTGATTTCACATTTTTCCTGGTGGTATATCCCGCCGGCGTCGATCTGGGGGACCAGAGACATGAACGTCACACCGGTGGTTTTTTCGCCGTTGATCAGGCACCATTTAATCGGATGAGGGCCTTTATATTCGGGTAATAGTGAGGGATGGATATTCAGGCATCCCAGGCGGGCAAGATTCAGGGACCAGGCCGAGAGAATGCTGAAATAACTGACTACCAACAGGTCTGCGGGGGGTAGTTGGGCCAGGTTTTTTTCCAGGTCGCCCCGGCAGTTTTTTTCGACGCTTATCACTTTTCCGTTTTTTGCGATAATCTCCTGGTCGTAAGAATGGCTGAATTCCAGATCATGGTCCCGTTCATGAACGACCGCGAGAATATTTACGTTGCAGTTAAGCAATGCGCTCAGGGCATGTTCATTGTTCCCCAGGAAAATAATATCTTGTCCGGACGTTTTCTGCATGGTCTCCATTTGTGTGATAGTGGTTATTAAACCAGCAGTTCTTCGGGCCGGTTTTTTTCCAGGGAGAAGTCCAGGTCAAATAACCGGCAGCCCCGGCAGAAAGGTAACTCATTACGGTCGCCGCGGCTGTGTAAGGTTCTGATTTCATGCCATTTTTTGCTGTTCCAGATTTCTTTGATAGTCTGCTGATTGACGTCTCCCAGTTGCATTTTTCCGTCATAATCCTGGCCGCACAGGGGGACAGTTCCGTCGGAGCTGATATTAAAGGTGGACCAGGGCAGGATACAGGGATGGTAGGTCAGGTCATATTTGGGGATATGATCATCCCATTTGTGCTGGTTTCCCCAGGAATGCGGTCGTTTCATATATATGCGGTCCTGCGGTTTTTTGAGTTCTTCCCAGAATTCTTCCCATCGCTGCAGGGATTCCTGGTCCTCGGGATTGTCAAGGTCATAGAAGGACACTCCTCGTACCCGTATAACGCTATCCGGTTTGACCTGGTCACGCATCCGGAAATAGGTTTTGATATTCCGGATGACGGTATCGAATTTCAGTCCGGGCCGCATTTCCTCGTATTTTTCCTTTTGAATGGAATCGATGGAGAGCATAATTTCATCCAGCCCGGCTTCCAGCAGTTCGGTCGCCCGGGCTTCGTTGAGCAGGGACGCGTTGGTGGAAAGATTAATTCGTCGGATACCGCCCTCTTTAAGACGGCGGATTCGGCGGGTGATATGTTTATCGAGCAGGGGTTCGCCGGCTTTTTGCAGATACACATAGAATATCCAGTCGGCGTGTTCGATCAGTTCGTCTGCGATCTTGTCGAAAAGTGGTTCCGGCATAAAAGGCACTTTCGGGTCCCATTTGTCCACCGTACAAAACGGGCAGCGTGCATTACATATCCGTACGGTCTCTACCAGGATGAAGCGGGGAAACGTCAGGGCCTGGTTTATATCATCGAGTTTCAGGCGCCGGGCCAGTTGATTCATTTCTGCGTCCAGATTTTCCGGGGTAATATCGGTCTTGTTATATATCATAGTAAAATAATCCTCTGTTCAGCCCTTTACGGGCCGGCCATAAAGTTTAATGATTTTTCCGGGTACACCGACGACGGTAGCGCCGTCGGGAACATCATTAATAATGACGGCGCCTGCTCCAATGATGGTATCTTTACCGATTTGTTTTTTGTTAATAATAACGGACCGGGCCCAGACATAGGCACAGTATCCGATGGTGACATTACCGGCGGCCACTACAGCGGGGGCGACCAGTGCGCCTTCCTGTACCACATCGTGGTGGTCCAGTTGTGCCCCGGTATTGATAATGGCGCCCGAATGGACTTCAGCCCTGTACCCGATGACGGCGCGGGCGTGGATAACGATATTGTCGTGTAGTATGGCCTCTTCCATAATCAGTACACTGGGATGAATGGCATTGATGAGTTCCAGGCCCTTTCGGCGGGCACAGTGTATCTGTTCCAGGCGTTCATGGTTGTCACTGGTGGTAATCAGCACTTTTTTAATACCGAGTTCAAGCAAGCGATCGGCCCATTGGCCGGAAGTGATCATGGGTTTTTGCTTAAAGCTGTCCCGTCGGGGATAATCGAACAGGCGGGAGACCCGGTTTTTCTGCTGGGCCTCGATATCGATCTCCAGCGGTTCATCGGCAGGATTTACAAAGCAGGCGACATGATGGCTGGTTTCCTTTTCCAGCCAGGAATGAATCTGGCCGGCGCCGCCTTCCTGCCAGCCGACCAGTGCGACCGATTCCGGTCTTACTTGAATGTTGTCAGGAATAATTTCCATTAATTTTTATATCGATATTTTTGGAGCGAATAGTCGTAAATGCATTCTTGATATTAAAAGGGTTGATACCGTTCATCCAGTTCTTTCAATACATCGATGGTTCGTTTTACATTTTCCAGGGGTTGATCCGGCCCGCAGGGCAACAGCATTAAATGACGGCTGAAGAAGTCGGAGTTTGGATATGGGCCCTGACCTCCAATATGGGGCATCTCATTAATATTACACACATGTGCAATGGTGTGAATACGGTATTCTTTTAAGTCCTGTAATAATTTTTCACGTTCCGTGGCAACACATTCCGCGCGCAGCGGGATTTCCCCATGATCGGTATCAACCGGGACAAATCGAATACTCTTTAGTCCCTGGAGGCCATGGCGATAGGTGTCATGGATTTCTCGCTGGCGTCGGAGTTTGGCCTCAATTTTATCGAGTTGCACGATTCCGATAGCGGAGAGGATATCGTTGAATTTGAAATTTCCGGCCAGCATATTATAATTGTGTTGGGGATCAGTATCATTGACACCCTGGTTTCGAAGCCGTTTCATGAGAATATAATCCTCTTCGGTATGGCAGCATACTGCGCCGCCCTGTCCGGTGGCGACGACTTTGGCCAGTCCTAATGAGAAGCAGCCCCAGCGGGCGATGGTACCCTGGGGTATGCCGTTATATCTGGATAATAATCCCTGGCAGGCATCTTCGATGACCTGCAGATGATATTGGTCGGCCGTTTTGAGGATAGCGTTCATATTGCAGCTTTTGCCGTTCATGTGGACGGGCACGATCAGCCTGGTACGATCTGTAATAGCGGATTCGATAAGTGTTTCGTCAATGATCGAAGCTTCCGGCCGGACATCGATTGGTACGACTGTGGCTCCCAGGATCATGGCGGCATGGGCCGTGGCCACGGCCGTCCGGTTGGGAATGATGACTTCGTCCCCGGGGGCTATGCCGGCGGCCATATAGGCCATCATCAGTGCGGAGGTGCCGCTGGTCGTACATACGACATACGGCACACCAAGTGTCTCGGCCAGTTGCGATTCGAATTTGGCGGTTAATGTACTTTGGCTGATACAGCGGTTACGGATTGCCTCGGTAACGGCCGCTGCCTCTTCGTCGCCCAGTTGGATGTTCCACCAGTCTATTCTTTGATCAGACATCGTTTTTGTTGCTGTAACCATTTTATCTACCTTTTTAAAAGATTATAAATTCCTGTTACGTATTATGTTCGCTGACAGTATATCCAGTTATCTCTATTTGCCTGCGGCCCGGTATTGTTCTATATATATGTTATCCTTCCCGGCCTGGCACATACCGCCGCACAAGGCCATTTCCCGGGCCTGCTCCGCTTCTGCAAATATTCGATTTTTTTCCGCTGAGTTCCAGATGTCCCGAAAACGCTGCCGGATGATATTACCATAGATACTATTCTTATAAAAGTGACGGGCACAGGTATAGACATTACCGTCGGAATCCATATTGGTGCGGAAGTGGATACCGTAACATTTAGTCCAGTTGTGATTTTTCACGGGTCGCTGGAAGCTGTCCCAGCGAATTTCGACTTTATCAGTACCTTCGAATTCTCGTACAGCCGCTTTCATTTCTTTCATTGGCTGGATGTCCTGTCGGTCATTGTCAAAATTTGCCTTGCGCAGGATCAGCAGGTCCGTCCCGACTTCCTGATGGAGTCGGACAATTCCCGGAATCGAATGCCAGTTTAAATCATAGACAATAAATAGAATCGTAAGTTTGACGTTCAGGCCGGATTGATTTCGATAGTCCACGGCCCGGCGGAGATTATCAACCAGACGTGCGAACGATGTTTCCGGACAGCGATGCACCTGGCTGTAGGTTTCAGTATCGCCGCCGCTGATGGAAAAGCGGATCCATTTCATATTGTGCAGAACGTCATGTCTGTTGTGTTCTTTGAGAAGGATGCCATTGGTGCTGAGTGTCATATCCAGTCCCAGCGATTTACCGTAAGCGGCCCAGTGGGGCAGTTGGGGATGGATCAATGGTTCGCCGTGCCCGGCAAAATACACTTCCCGGCCGCCCAGTTGGGCGAAATCTTCCAGAAAATGATCGAATGCCTCCGGCGGTTCCAGGCAGTGGATTTTATCGCCATATCGTGAATATTGCTGGAATCCGCAGTGGACGCAGTTTTGATTGCAGCCGTGGGCGACGCCCACTTCAATAGCCAGAGGGCCGGGATTTTCTCCCCTGAGCCAGCGTTGAAAGTGCTCCTGGTTTTCACTTAACTGGCTGCCGCCGATTTTTGGAGTAATGGTTGTATTTGACACAAGAGAGTCCTTAGAGATTCAGTTGTCTGGTTAAAAGTTTACGCCATTCCTGTAAAACGGTTTTAGCACCGGCCAGACAGGTTCTTTCCCGCAGGGCTCGCTCATACATATTTTGGGCGATTTCCTGTCGCTGGTTCTTATGTTCGAGATAGTAACGGCACCGGTCGATCAAATCGGCCCTGGTATTGAAGAAGACCACTTCTTTATCTTCCTGGAAGTAAGGTCGTGCCGGTCCCCAGTCTCTGTCCTGGGGATGGTCGGAAACCATCATAAATCCGCGTGCCAGCCCGCATTCTGCCAGGCGGGGATGCATGGTGGCCGACTGATTGATATTCAGATTGATACGGGAGAAGTTATAAACCAGATTCAGTTGCTTTTCCCGGTCAATAGGGCCTTTGCTGAGATGTCCCAGTCGTGAATGTTTTTGCCAGTCGTTTCCGTATAATCTCAGTTCGATACCGGCCTGATCCAGGGCTTCAAGGAAATGACTGCGCCAGGCGGCTGATTGTACGACAATATAAAATACGGTCACCTGATGGGCAAACCACTCGAGTAAAGTTTCATCCACGGTCGCGGGCAGTCTGGAGCGGACGAATTCATGCATTTCCTGTTCATAATATCGTTTGTCATTATTTCCGCAGGTCATTCTATACAATTCCTGGAAGATATTTAACATATCCACTCTGAGTTTCTCGTCGGGAAAGGCGAGCAGGGACTCTTGCAGAAAATGGACAAAGACATCTTCCGCCGCGGCATGTCCGTGCTTGATGAAGCTGGTATCCGTGGTAAATTGTTCAGCCTGAAGATGGTCGGGCGGCAGGGGGTAAAACATAGTCTCGTCCACGGGCACCGGCATGATAAATGTCTGTTCGATCGGTACTTTTCGCTCCAGGACGAATTGCTGTACGCTCGGGGTGAGACAGATGAACATATCCTGAGGGCTGATGATGTCGCTCACGTCCGAGGCCCGCAGCAGCGGCCCGCAGCGGTCCTGGATATGGCTGATATAGGGCAGTTCACGCGGCAGATAGGGTATGGTAGGCCGGGCGTGACTTATCATAAAAAAGGCATCCGGCTTGAATTCGCGCAGGTGTCGCCAATTATAAGCATCAAGTAAGAACTGGACATCATTATCTTCGATATCGAAGTGGGTTTCACAGCCAAGTTGAGTAAAAGCCTTATCATAGTCGGCGGAGCAATATTTGAGAAATGTGGTCCAGCGGCTGGTAGAGATAAGGATACGGGGCTGGATTTGGCCCCGGGCGATTCGCTCCTGGCGGTGTCGAAATTCATCGGAGGTATAGTATTGTTTCACATAGTCGGTATCGTCGGCCGGTTTGAGGTCATTACAAAGCTGCTGGATAAAGTCCTGCACCATATCCACATCGCCAACCGAGACAACAGGAGGCGCGTATTTTAAGGTTTGAAATATTTGATTAAAGCGTTCCGTCATTTTGGTCCCCCCGAAGAAGATCAATTCCCGGGTGGCAAAATAGCTACTCCAATCTCTCAGATGCAGCAGGGCCTTTATCTGACCGGGATCTTTCTCAAAGAGATAATGAGCCCGGGTCATGCCAAGCAGAATATTAACCTGATGGTCCAGGCAGTGCCCAAGTTCCTGGCCGGTCCCGATACCGCCAAAGGCGATAGGAAACCGATGTCTGAGATGAGTTTGAAGTTGTTGTTTAACATCATCGGTTATTAAAAGTAATGTTTTATTCTGAATCGAAAAGAAGTGCAGTCCGGACCAGAAATCGATAAGCACATAATCTTCAGGCCAATTGCTGTTTTGTATTTCCTGAGCCAGGGTGGGATCGATATTCTGTAAAGCGGAGAGGTTTTTCTTGAAGAATCGGTATCCATTTTCCGTAGCCAATCGCCGGCGTCGGGGCAGGTTTAATTGAGCCTGTATCAAAGCTCCGGAGAATATCGTATTGGGTAAAGGGTAGTCATTCTCATCAAGTTCATCACGTGCCCGGAGCAGGGTATTTACGGTAGAGGAATAATCGCCGTGCAGGAAAAATAACACTCCTGAGAGTAGCAGATTGTGAGCTTGATCCTGGCCGGCCTGGATATAATCAGCGATTAACGAATCAATTTCCTGCACTTTGTTTGATTCAATCAGTTGAATAATTTGAAGAGTAAACTGGTTGAAGTTATCATTGATAACTCTTGTGGTTTGTTCTGTTTCCTGAGTCATTTGCTGCGAGTTTCCTCCCGCCGGCAGGATTATCTATAAAGCCTTAATTATCAATGAGTTAAATAAAATATCACCTTTAAGGGCATACTATTGCTATAATAATTATCGGTCGTTGTTATAAGTTAGCTTTAGAAACAACCAAAGGTTCCGCCAAGAGTTGGTGTGCCCAATTTGCGGTATATTTGAATTCTGGCTAACTTAAGCTCAGAAAGATTGTTATTTGTTAGTACAAACAAACAGGCGTCTGAATGGGTATAAATATAAATTGACCTCAACTTTTAAGATGATTTTGTAAAACTGATATAATGATATGGGCAGCCCCACAGAAGTTTAAGAATACTGGTTTCATGGTATGCATTGATAAGTTCATCTTTGAGCGTCGTCCTGATGATATTGCCAATAAGTGTTTTCATTTCCAGGTTTAAGTATTGTATCTGGAGATCAGAGGATTGTTCCAGATACACCTCCAGCGGTTCCGGGTAAACAAGTTCTTCAACGCCGACCTGGCGGGTATGGACATATTGAGATATCTGTTCAATAAAATGGGTGATACAAGCGAGAATTTCAGGTGAGAGAGGGGTTGGTTCTTTTTCCGGCAGCAGGCCTGTCAACATATAAGTGAATACCTTTTCCCAATTCTGGAGAAGAACGTGATGGCGTTTGACCGGGTCGCAGACCTGTTTATACCACGTATAGTGGTCACCGGTAAACCATTTGGGTGAACTTGAGAGAAATTCCCCGCCGGATTGTGTTATGACCTCCAATATTTCCCGATAGCTCCACAGTACTTCAGCCGAGAAAAACGGATTGACCAGATTATCTTTCCACCAGGATTCGAAAGGCCGGGAGGTATGCAACCGGGCGTAATCCTGTCCGAATAATTGCTCGGCATACTGCCGGGACTTGTCGCAATGCGGATCCGAAATACCTTGTAGTTCCAGGACGCGGAACAACAGCAATTGTCGGATACATTCCAGTAATGAGCCAAACCGGTCATCAAAGGAAATGATGCCGATCCCGCCGGGGGCCAGATAGGATAACAGGCGACTGAGGGCCTGGTCCCTGTTTTCGAGGGTATGGATAAAACCTTCCGCCAGGACTAAATCAAAGATATTATCACTTTCAAAGGTGTTTATATCTTGAGGAAAAAGATTGATAATTCTGTCCTTCAACTTGAATGTATCAAAGAGCTGATGGAGTCGGGGCCAGACCTGTTCATTGGGTTCAACCAGGGTCAGGTTGGCTCCCATGGCTGCCAATACCAGGGCATTCTCACCGGAATTACAGCCAAACTCCAGCACGGACTTGTCCCGCAAAAGGGCCAGGGGGATTCCCAGATGATTTTCATATAGATTGCGTCGCCGGGTAAAATGGTTCCGCCAGGTCCTGTCGTCTCCAATTTCGATAGGGACGGGATTAAACTGATTTGTCTGGTAATAGGTCAGCAGGGTTTGTTTTGACACGGGAGATCCTTTCAAGAAAGTAGAGGGTTTACATACACATATATATTCCTTGATAGTGTCGAGAGAACCTTTCTTTGATTGTCGGTGAGGATGTCCCATAGGGGATAATGACGGTATCATTTTTGGCCAGGGTATCCGGATGGATGACATTTTTAAACCTGAATAGTTTTCCGATACTATTGGGATTTTCATCCACAAATCCATAGAGCCTGTCTTTGAGAACACTATCCACAAACGCCCCGTTGGTGGTGGTACCTAACACAAAAATACGGTTTTTTCCCGGTAATTCAAGTAGCCGGATGGCCATGGTATCCAGGGTTTCGATACTCTTATAAATATCCAGATCCTGGTGGTATGATTTTGTGGCCGGGCCGTTTAACCGGGTCAGCACAGCGATATCGCGGGCAAACCAGTTTTGCTCCAGGGGGATATATTTGAAACCAAAATGTTGCAGCATGTTACTCATGATGACGGGTGTAAAGCAGTAATATTGATCAGCCAGCAGGATATAGCATGGATTTTTGGTGATATTGGGAGTTTGGATAAATAATAAGCCTTTAGGTTTGAGTAACCTTTTGATTTGCTTCATGAGATTGGGCAGGTTCCGTACCAGGATGATAGAATGGGACATACAGATCAAGTCGAATCCTGAAGGGATATCGGCCAGTTCACCACATCTGAAATGGAAGTTGGATTTTTGGGGAAAGAAGTCTTTCAGGTTTTCATTAACGTCATAGCCGAAAAGTTGAGCCTGCGGCAGTTTGCTGTTAAAATCACTGAGCAGGGCTCCGTCAAAGCAGCCGATATCCAGAATGTGAGGATGTGGAGAATGCAGATGAGGTATGATTAATTCTGTCTGCAGGAAGCAGCGGGTGACGGGTTTCTGGTATTTTTCGACAATGAAGGTCTGGCTGGTCTGATGGCTTTGGGCATACTCCCGGCTGCAGTAGAGCCGGTCTAACTGGTCGATATCTTTTTGGCTGAGGATATTGTAGAGCATCTGGCAGCCGGTACATCGTCCCATCCGGCCTGACTCCTTGAAGGTGGTAAAATCCAGATGTCGGAACATGGCATGATTGATATTTATCAATTCCAGGTTTTTATTGTGGCAAACAGAACATTCCATATTAAAAACTTTTTTACGGATTAACATTATTACCTATATCAGGATGGTAATCAGTAACTTCACGTAATAAGCTGCGCCACTTTTCCAGAACCGTTTTAGCAGAAGCCAGACAGGTTCGTTCACGCAGGGCGCGGTTTCTCATATTTTCGGCTATCCGGAGGCGTTCCTTCTCATGTTCGAGATAGTAACGGCATTTATCGATCAAATCTTCTCTGGAATCAAAGAAGACAATTTCCTCATCCGGTGCAAAATAATTTCGCGCCGGCCCCCAGTCCTGTTCGGGCGGGATATCGGAGACCATTATAAATCCCCCGGCCAGGGCGCATTCCACCAGGCGCTGATGCATGGTAATATAGGGCTGCAGATGCAGGTTGATTCTGGTGAAGTTATACACGGCGTTGAGTTGCGTATCGCGGTTTACGTTTCCGCCGGCAAATGGTTTGAAGAGACGGTCGTCCCGCCAGGAGTTACCATAGAGTTTCAAATCCAGTTCTGCTTCTTTAAGTCCTTCCAGGTAATAGCGGCGACGGCAGGCGGTATACACTTCGACCGCGAAACTGGTCATATTCTGATGGAGCAGGTGGCTGTCCTGCGGTTCAATTAAATCACCGAATTCTTTATCAATGAGTTCATGGAGGATATTTTCCGGCCAGCGGCGGGACAGATCGCTCATGAATGTATGATATAAATCGGTGAAAAATTTCGCAAAGGGTATTTTTTGAGGGTCCCGGGTATCGGTCAGTTCATTTGATGTCATCCAGCCCTGCATCACTGCGTCCGTATCGGCATTGCCGTGTTTGACATAAGAGACATCACAGGTGAATTTTTCATACATATAATGATCGTTTTTCAGGGGATAAAACATATTTTCGTCGGCAGGTACAGGCATAATCATCATCTGGCGTTGTGGAATTTTTCTGGCTGACAAGTAATTTTGAAATTCCTCTACCAGACAGATGAGCAGGTCATGACATGCGATATGTTGCCTCAGGTCGGTATCGGGCAGGGTCCAGAGAGTTCCGCAGCGATCCTGGATAAAGGCGATAAAGGGTAGTTCCGGTGGCAGATTGGGTACGGACGGGCGTGCGTGAGAGACCATAAACAGGGCATCGGGCTTGAATTCATTTAACTGGCTCCAGCGCAGCCTGTCAGTGATGGATTGCACATTATTTTCTTCGATCAGGTAACCGGTCTGACATCCCAGTTGCTCGAAAGCTTTTTGAAAGTCAGCGGCGCAGTGTTTGAGAAACGTAGTCCATCGGCAGGTAACGACGAGTATCCGTGGTTGAAGTGTGCCGGCCATTATTTGTTTCTGTCGCCGGCGGAAATCATCGGAGGCATAATAAGCCGTGACCTGGTCCGGCAGGTCCGGATTTTGAAGATTAGGGTTGGATCGGGAGATATAGTCCTGGATGGCAGCGGCATTACCCACCATCACATTAGGGATAATATAACGCATCGATCCGAATATGTGACGGGACCGTTCTTCCAGGACAGAGCCGCCCAGGATAATCAGTTCCTGGGTGGCAAGGAAGTGGGTTAGATCATATAAATGTAGTAAGGCTTTAATAAGGCCCGTATCGGGTTCAAATAGATAATGTGGGCGGGTCATTCCCAATAAGCCGTAGTGTTGGTGATCCAGGCAGAATTTCAGTTCCTGACCGGAGATGATACCTCCAAAAGCAATTGGTATTCGTTGTGATACCACGTTTTCCAGTTGCGTTTTGATATTATTCTCAAGGGCCATAAGCTTGTTTTTCGGAGCATGAAACAGGTGCAAGTCCGACCAGAAATCGACCAGTATTAAATTTTGGGGCCACGGGCTGTCCTGAACTTCCCGGGCCAGCATGCTGTCAACCTGTTCCAGGGCAGCCAGATTTTTGGTAAAATTCCGGTGTCCGTTTTCTGCAGTTGTACGCCGGCGTTGCGGCAGGCAGAGTTGTCCCTGGATATAGGCTCGTGAATATATGGAGGAAGGATCCGGACATTCAGATTCATCCAGAGAGTTTCGTGCCTGGTTAAAGGCCTGCATGGCCCCGGCCATATCATTATGGAGAAAATGGATCAGTCCCTGTAAGAGAAGATTTTCTCCCTGATGATTATTAGCCGAGGTATATTCATTGACCAGAGGAGTGATCTGCTCAGCTTTGGCCTGACAGATCAGCGTTTCAATTTGCCCGGTGATATGGGCGAATTTATTTTTTTGTTCGATAAGTTCGGTCATTCAGGATCTCTGTCAACAGTTATTTTTAATTTCTTCTGATTCTCAGACAAATCCCAGATGGTTCGGGTCGGCTTCAAGGTATTCCAGAACCAGGCGATTTTTTTCGTTGGCCACGCAGTGATGATCGCAGTGCCGGGCCGGATCGATTTTGAAAAATTTGTTTTTATCGGTAAACCAGAAGTCCCTGAAACGCTGATGCTCGATGGATCCGATCAGTCCTTCCTTTAGGTTGTAGGCCTTATCCTGGCAGGAATATATCTTCTGGTCGGCTCCGATAACGGGCAGTATCTGTAAGTAAGGGCACCAGTGATAGTTTTTTTTGAATTTTTCGTCCAGTTCATGATAGGCGTCGTAAATTTCAAAACGATCTCCGGCCATTTGCTCCCGCGCCGTGTGCACCTGTTTTTTAACCTTTTCGAAAAAGGGGCGATGATACCGGTTGTTTTTTGCACCGTCATTGTCAATAATACAGGGTGATACCTTCACGCTGTCCACGCCGGTATCCCGGAGCCGGGTGATGAACTCAAGCACGTGTCCGGCATTGGTCTCGTCGATGATGAAACTGACTCCCAGGTAGCAGGGGCCGCCGAGTTTTTTAAAGTTGGCCATATTCCTGATGACTTTGGTGAACTCACTCTGGGACACATTGCGATAGGTGCTGTAGCTGAGTTCCTCCCAGCCGTCGATTGATACCCGCAGCCAGGTTCCGTGATGGGCAAAGATATCCGCCACCTCGCCTTCCAGGCGGGAGCCGTTTGTCAGCGCCGCGAATTTTATCGGGGACCGGGCCAGTTTCGTTACCACTTCCGTTAAATGGGGATAACAGAACGGTTCGCCCCCCCCGCTGAAGGTGACTGCTTTGACCTGCATTTCTATCAGGTCATCGATGATTTCCATCATTTTTTCACGGGGTATCTGGTCTTTCCGGACCATATCCCGGCCGAGCTGCAGGTTGTCTGCCCGATAGGCGCAGTAGCTGCAGTTGTGATTGCATAGATTCGTCGGCTTAATGCGGATATGCAGGGGGGGCAGAATTTTTTCCACTGCGCGTGGGAGGCTGTCTAATTTTTCCTTAAAGTGGAATATTTTAGCACGGGTATATAATCGGCTCATAAAGTACTCGAGAAGTTATTAATACATATATTTTGGTAAAAGTGTTATGCCTCATTCGGCCTGGGGTCTGCGTCTATTCAAAGTAAATAAACTCATAATCACCCTGATAACCAAATTCCTGAAACAGCCACGTCCATTCTTCCGGCGTATAGAAAGCCGCGCAGGTCAGGGCCCAGCATTGCAGATTAAAAAGTTCCTGATCGTTGCGGAAGCTCTCGACCACCAGATATTTATTTTTTCCGACCCGCTCCATTTCGAGCAGGGCCGTTTTAAGGTCATGGATGAGGAGGTTATGCAGCGTGGTAATGGAGAACACCAGATCGAATTGCTTATCGCCGAACGAATAAGGCTGTTGGGCCTGATGAAGGAACAGGTGCTCTTTGATTTCCTCTTTAGCATGGTCAAGTGCGTATTCGGAACTGTCAAGGCCGGTTACTAGTGCCTGGGGCAGGAGTCGGGTAAATTCATACAGCAGATATCCTTTACCACAGCCGACATCCAGGATTTGGGCGTTATCGGGAAGGTGGTAGGTCTGGATCAGTTTTTGGGCCACCACGGACCAGCGTCCGTCATAGGTATATCCGCCGTAGCCGTATTTGCGGTCGCCGTCCCAGTAATCGCGGCCATATTGTTTGGCTACCTGCATGCAATGCACTTTATCATTGACCATCCGGCCGATATAGTCGCGCTGAGTTTTCTTATGCAAGGGTGTTACTACATTCAATAATTTCCCCATGGTCCTCCCTGACTTCAATAAGGTGTCGGGCTGCGGCACAAATATGGTTTTGAGAGAGCCCGTTGATTTCTTTCATTTCCTGATAGGTGCCGTATCCCTGGGGGAACCGGCCATTGAGTCCGAGGCGTTTGAATCGGGTCGAAATACCGTTTTCCATTAAAAGTTCCGCAACGATGGTGCCGAGTCCGCCGAAGATGGTATGTTCTTCCACGGTCAGGACGGCATCTGTTTCGTGTGCGGCGTGAAGGATTATGTCAGTATCAGCCGGTTTCAGGGTGGGCATGTTTATCACCCGTATGGACAGCCCGTCGCGTTCCAGTTGCGCTGTGCTTTTTAATACTTCATGAACAATGTTGCCGGTGGAGATAATGGTTAAATCATTACCTTCTCTGAGGGTAACGCCCTTGCCCGGCTCAAAACGGCAGTTACCATCATAGATAGACGGTGTCCTGCTGGTAGCCAGACGCAGATAGACCGGTCCGTTAATATGGGCGGCGGCATAGGTTGCCTGGCGTGCCTCTTCCGGGTCGGCCGGGGAGAAAATCGTCATCCCCGGCAGCGTGCGCATCAGGGCAATATCTTCCACCGTATGATGTGTGGGGCCCAGGTCGCTGTAAACGAATCCCACGCCGATGCCCACCAGTTTTACATTGGTTTTCTGGAGGCAGACATCATTTCGAACCTGTTCGAACGCGCGCATGGTCAGGAATCCGGCGATGGTATAGGCGAACGGTATCTTTCCACAGGCCGCCAGCCCGGCCGCCACTGCCACCATATTGGCTTCGGCTATACCAAAATTGATAAATCTCTGGGGAAAGGCCGCGCGGTATTTGTCATAGACAATAGCCCCATTGTCAGCCACCAGGGCCAGAATCCGTTCATCTTCAGCAGCCAGATCGTATAAAGCAGATATAAATGCGTTCCTCATTATAGTTCTCTAAGATGACAATAAAATTAGGTCATACTTAAAACAGGTTTTTCTATTCCCAGTTCCCGGCAGGCGATGTTCATTTCTTCTTCATTGGGCAGACGATAATGCCAGATGGGCACGTTTTCCATAAAGGATATTCCCCTGCCTTTAATGGTATGTGCGATGACCAGATTGGGTTTATCCGGGGTGAAAGGTAAATTCTCGAAGGTGACGAGCAATTGGTTCATATCGTGTCCGTCAACTTCCCGCACCTGCCAGCCGAACGATTGCCATTTTTGTGCCAGGGGTTCGAGGGAAATGATGTTGTCCAGCCGGTCCAGGGCCTGGAGCTTGTTGTAATCGATGATGACGGTAAAGTTATCCAGTAGATGCTGCGGGGCGGACATGGCCGCTTCCCAGACGGTGCCTTCCTGGCATTCGCCGTCACCGAGCAATACCATGACCCGATATTCTTTTTTATCCATTTTACCTGCCAGGGCCATACCAAGTCCGAAGGCCAGGCCGTGCCCCAGGGCCCCGGTGGAGGCCTCGACCCCCGGCACTTTGTGCATATCCGGGTGGCCGCCCAGGTCAGTGCCGGCGTGGCCGTATGTATAAAGTTGTTCGCGACTGATGAACCCCTTATCGGCCAGAACAGAATACAAGGCGACACCGGCATGACCTTTACTTAAAATAAAGCGGTCCCTATCGTGCTCCCGCGGATTATTCGGATTGATACGCAGAATTTTTTCGTACAGTACGGTAAGAATCTCAACGATCGACAGGCACGCAGGGATATGCCCGCCGCCCCCTTTGCAGATAACCTCAAATATCGTTCGTCTCAGTTCCTTTGCCTTTTCCTCAAGATTTCGATTCACCATATTATTTCCAGATTGCCATGACTCAGGGTGGCACGGACAAACTATGTTTGTCCGTGTTTTCCCACGAGTCACGTCTTCCTTTTGCTTCTATTTTTATGCATACACCGGACTCAAATTTACAGTTTGCATGGTTTTGATGTTGTAATAACGAATATCCGTCATGGAGTCGGGGATTTTTCCGGCTGCGAAGGCTGTTACCAGGTCTTTAGCGGCATCTTCGATGGTGCGCCGTGGGACAAATCCCAGTTCCTGTTTAATTTTTTCCGAGGAGATATGGTACGAGCGATTGTCGTCCGTGGGTGTGGTAACGATATCGACATCGTCTCCCACGACGGAGCGTATCATTTCCGCGATTTGCATAACCGTATGGTTTTCATAGCCGGCGTTGAATATTTTGCCGTCGATAGCGTTATCGGGCCACTCTAAGGTTTTTACGTACAGGTCGGTCATATCCTCGATATGGATATTGGGTCGCATCTGGCTGCCGCCGAATACGGTGATTTTGCGGTTATTGACCGCGTGATTGGTCAGGATATTCACCGTCAGATCCAGACGCAGCCGGGGCGAATAGCCGCAGACCGTGGCCGGACGCAGGATGAGAGTAGTGAATCCCGCTTGTTGTTCCTGAAGAAGCACATCCTCACACATGGCCTTGTATTTTGAATAGTCCGTCAGGGGCTCCAGCGGTAAATCCTCCGTGACATTAGTCTGATCCTTGATCCCGTACACACTGGAACTGGATGCATAAATGAAGCGGTTGATGCCCTTCAGTTTGGAGACATCCACCAGGTCGATAAAGGCATCATAATTGATGGACCGGCCCAGGTCCGGGTCCAGTTCAAAGCTGGGATCATTGGAGATACAGGCCAGATGTATAACCGTGTCATAACCGGTAAGATGTTTTTCCAGCAGGGTGCGGTTTCGTATATCCCCTTCCACCTGGACCAGATTCGGATGATCTTTGACCCCATCCAGAACATTCCGGCCGTAAATATAAAGATCAATAACCTTGACCTGATGGCCCTTGTCCAGCAATTTGGGGACCAGCACAGAACCGACATACCCGGCGCCGCCAGTAACTACTATTTTTCGCATAAAACCATAACCTGTTTAAATTTAATAATTTACAGCAAAATATTACTACAGTACACCAGGTTGGCGCACTCAATCTCATTTTTCTTCATAAATATTATCGGTCGTTAGGTTCAGTAACCTTGAAAAAAGGTCATTGACCAACAATAGATACGCCGCTTAATGAAAAATTTAGACAGCCCAGAATCAGAATTTTGTAAATACTTTAGATAAAAGGAGTTGAATGTATATAGGATTTTAAAAATCACAGAGAGAATTTGGTACTGTTTGCCTTGAAAGTTGTATTATATCAGTAAATAGAAAACTATTTAATTTCGCAAATACTTGCATGAAATATGATTTTCGACTATACTAAGTATATATTCGATCTTTTATTATTAAAATTAATTTGATAGTAAGGATTTAACTATGAAGAGAAAAGATGGATTTACGTTAATCGAGCTGTTAGTCGTTATAGCTATAATAGGCTTATTGATTTCAATGCTGATGCCGGCATTAACCCGTGCCCGGGAACAGGCCAGATCCGCGGCATGCAAGAGTAATTTAAAACAGATGTCCACGGCTTTGGCCTATTATATTGCAGATTATAATGACTCTCTCATGCCCCTGGCTTATGGTGAGAATTACTGGTTTTTGCAGCTGGCTCCTTATTTGGGAGATAAAAATTTCCGCAGGAATCCCGATATAGACACCTCAGGGGTAATGAAAATTGGGATGTGTCCGTCGGCCAAACCAACCACGGGCGGAATCGGTACGGCAACTGTAGCCTGGAGTTTCGGTGACGGCAATCAATCATTCCAGGGTGCTTATGCCATGAATGGATGGATTATGCCCGATTTGGAGGGTTATGTTACATTACCTTATAATCCAGTAGAACATTGGGGTAGCCAGCCATTTGACAAAGAATATTTTTTCAAACCTAAATACTCAACGCTGAATGCGGAGGTCCCCATTATATGTGATAGTCTTTGGGTAGATACCTGGCCCTTCAATAACGATTATCCACCTCTTGACTTTGATGGATATGGCTATCCTGGTTTTCCTCATCAAATAGGTACGTTTATGGGGCGGGTTTGTATTAATCGTCATAATATGGCTATCAATATGGCTTTTGCCGATACTCATGTAGAAACGATCCCTCTTGAGAAACTATGGAAGCTTAAATGGAATCGCAGGTCTATACCTCAAGATCCTCCGGGACAATGGCCCACACCGTAACATTCAGAATGCTGCCCCCAAAAACGACATATTTTTTCGTGATACTATCATAAAGAATACAAGCCCCGGTTGATGATGGTGGGTTATTCAAACAGACTTTAACAGGCATCATTTAATTAAATCTGCAAAAGTCAGGGAACTTAACTCGTTCATGCTGTCCACGATTATGTCTGCCTGTTGGAGTTCTTCACGTTTTCTGGTGGTGGTCACGGCGATTACGTGCATGCCTGCGGCTTTGCCGGCCTGGACGCCGGCGATGGCGTCTTCCACCACGACGCAGCGGTCGGGCGGAAGGTTTATTTTGGCTGCGGCTGCCAGGAATGTATCAGGAGCGGGTTTACTGTTTTTTACATCTCCGCTGGCGATTAAAGCGTCAAAATAGGGCAGAGTCTGGGTTTCTTCCAGCATTAAATCGATATTTTCCCGTGGCGTAGATGAACCAACCGCTATTTTAAAGCCGTGGTTTTTCAAGTCGTCCAGCAATTCCTGCACGCCGGGCAGGAGTTTGAGCTTGCCCTTTATGAGATGTCGGTAGCTTTCCTCTTTATCCCAGGACATACGATTGATTTCTTCAGGAGAGAGTTCTTTTTTTGCCAGCATGGGCAGTATCTGGCTATTCTGCATTCCGAACGTATGCTTAAAAAACTCGTCCGACATATGATACCCTTCCTTTTCGGCCAGATCATACCAGGACAGCCGGTGAAATTCCCCGGTATCCACCAATACACCATCCAGATCAAATACCACTCCTTTGCCGTTTTCCATAGATGTCATAGAATAATATACCTTTCAATGATTGTCTTTGTGTCTGTGTGACTATGTGCCTTCTTAAATTAGAAAATTATTATCAATATCGCATACCGGTTGAATTTTTTGTTTGAGGAGCTGGTATTTTTCCTGGCCCATCAGGGCGAAGGTGGCTTCCTTGCCCAGTTCCACGGCGGGCTGATCGTAGGTGTTAATGTCGAGCAGCTCGCCCATATAGCTGGTAGCCACTTCGAACAGATAGATAAACTGGCCCACGGTATAGGCGTTAATTGCGGGAAAGCGTACGGTCAGGCAGGGTCGTTTGGATTGCAGCAGAGCATATTCCGTGCCGTGTTTTTCGGAATTGATCAGTTTACTCATGGGCTGGCCGGACAGATAAGACAGTTCCTCGACCTGGCCGGCAGACCCTATGGTGACTTCCTGTCCAAAATCCTCCACCTCCAGGAAGGTAAACACTTTATCGTTAGGCCCTTCGCGATAGAGTTGAACCTGGCTGTGCTGGTCGGTGGCGCCCAGGGCCTTGATGGGTGTGGGGCCGACATGGACTACTTTGCCCTGAAGGTCCTTCTCTTTACCCAGGCTTTCCGCCCATAACTGGCGATACCAGTCGCATAAATCCTTTAACTGGTAGCTGTACGGCATCATGACGGAGAGGGGTTTGCCTTTCTGATAGAACAGGTATTGGATTGCGGCGTACAGGGCGGCAGGATTTTCCATGAGGTCGGCTTTTTTGACCCGCTGGTCCATATCGCGCGCCCCTTCATGTAGAGCTTCAATATCCACACCACACATGGCTGCGCTGAAAAGTCCCACATCACTAAGTACGCTGAATCGGCCTCCCACGCCGTCCGGCACTTCCAGCGAGGCGAATCCTTCCTTTTGGACAATCCCGCGCATGGTGCCGCTTTTGGCATCTGTGGTCGCAACGATATGGTCCGTAAGTTTAGCGTTCGGCAGTTTTTTTCTGAGCATTTCCTGCACAGTGAGGAACTGGGCGGCAGTCTCCGCGGTACGCCCGGATTTACTGATAACATTAAAAAGTGTCTTGTCGAGCCTGCTTTCCAGATAATCAAGTAACGAGCCAAACTGGACCGGATCAACGTTATCAATAATAAATAGCCTCGGCCCCGGTCGTTTGCTATCGGGCAGGAGATTATACATGGGAGAATTTAAAGAGGTCTGCAGGGCAATATTTCCCAGTGCCGAGCCGCCAATCCCCAGAACCATCATGGTCTCATACTTGCCCTTCAGTTTGCCGGCCAGATCAGTAACGCGCCGGCGAATTAGATCCTCATAGGGCAAATCGCGATAGGGAAGCTTGCCGGCCTGACGGTCTTTATTCATTTTGGTGGTAATCTGTGCGATTTTGTCTCCCAGCCGATTTATCTCGTCAATACTGAGTCCATGCTCCGGATTGCCGATCTGGCTCAAAGCATGTTTATAGTATAAAGTAATCTGTTCTGCCATTTTTATGCTCCTTCAATATAAATTCCATTAACATTTTGCGGCTAAGGTTTTATTATCCTTGAAATTTCAACAAGTTATGAATATGCAAATACTACTATATACCCGGATAGTACATTCTATAAAAAAGCCCCTGGCACTGTTTGGCTCAGGGGCTTTCAATTTTGCGTTAAAAGTATCAGTTTGTCCAGGATAAAATCAGAAACTTCCCGGCGGTGGTCCACTCGGGGGCATTCCGCCCGGTCCCATGCCTCCTCCCATCATCTGACCAATCTGTACAAGAGACTGGATCATATCAATGGGCAGATAGGCTTCATTTTTGATTGTACCATCTTCCAACAGAACCGTGGCGCCCACAGTACCTTTAACCTGGCTGAAGATGCCGGCCATCATCATCATGGGCATCATCTGTTCCTGGGGTACACTGGCCTTCATCATCTGCATGACAAACTGCATGTATTTATTGATATCAACGAATATGATAACATTGGCTTTATCGGGCAGGTTCCCGGCCACATTGGTAATGTTGGCCTGGGAAGATAAACCGGCACTCTTATTTTTTGCTAATGTGAGAGCTTCATTGATGGTTCCCGCTCCTGAGGTACTCACAAAGAGATTATCGTCCAGGAATGCAATCTGCTGAACGAATGCCATTTGACCGCCATAAACAGCGGCCATACCCTGTTTTTCCTGTTCGGACATGGGCAGCTGTGACATATCCGTGGTAAGTTCATCGTAAGTGACTCCATTAGCTTCTCCGGCGGATTTCTTATAACTCATCACTATTGGAAATCCCGCCTGGGTACTTATCCGGGTTATCAGGGAGCACATTTCATCATAGTGTTTCATACAATCGCGGGCATTTTCAAAGTTACCTATAATGATCTGTTTGAAGCCCGGAGCGGGTGCAGATGTTGAAGCGGTGGGCATATACATCCCGAATCCACCTTTGGTAACCGCCATTTTGGTAAAGAGGTTTTTTAATTCCTCCAGGTCGGACGGCTTGACTTTGTCGCTCAGGGTAGTATCAGCGGCCACCGCATCAATAATGGCATTAGCCGGATCAATAAAGATTCTTTTGTCCAGATTCATGGTGCCGGCCAAAATGTAATTTTGTCCGGGCAATCCGGCCAGACGGGATAAATTCGTGGCCGGATGGTTGCTTAGATATTTAGACAGGGTAGTTCCGGATTGCGACTGGAGGTAGATTTTCAGGTTGATGCCTGTCTGATCAACATTAATACCAATAGATACATCCTGGATTTCTCCCACTCGTTCTGACATCATTGTTATGATTTGTCCCAGGCATGGATGTTTTTGAATCTCGGGATCGCTCATAGCGCCCATCATAATCATGCCCTTGGCCATGGGCATCAGGGTAGCCAGATTGATAAAAGCGGCTTCATCCGACTGGCTGAATACCTCCTGGGCTACGGAGTTGAGTTTCACCCCTTTGGCACTGGCACTGATAGTAGAGAGAATTTCCGGATTGGCGGCCATTAACAGATATTTTCCGGACGGCTTGACATAGGTACCAAACATGGTCAAATGGATATCACCCGGGAGGGGGGTATTTTGCGGGATCGGGTTTTTCAGGGCTTCAATGGCCTGCTGGGTGTTGTTTACGGGTATATAACCGACAGCCGCATTTTTACCCTGCATTATATCTCTTATGCACAGGCCAAATCCACCGGCCGGATCGACCAATCCCATCAGTCCCAGTTGTTGCCACAACATATCTTCAACGTTCAGTCCCGGAGTAGAAAGTCCTAATTGTCCTGCAAAAGCGTTGATTTTGGGGCTGATTTTATCCAGGGAATGAGTGGCTATCACCACCATACTGTCCGCCGGCATTTCCTTGAGTACCTCAGGTACTCCACCCGCAGAGACTGTCTGCCCAAAACCGATCATTAAGCAAAGGGCTATTATTGTCAACAACAGCGATTTTTTGTTTAAAACATCCATAACTGCTCCTTTATCAATAGGTTATAGAAAATTAGTGATAGCTTATACGGTTTTTTATTAAATATTGTGTTTTTTTTCAATAAGAATCCTCCTGATTCAATAGGAAAGATACAAAAACACAGACGAGATATATAAGCTACTATTACATAAAATTCATTAAAAAATTTCAAATAGTCTAAAAAACTCAAATAATTATAATAGAAATGTCTGAATTGTCATTAAAATTTCTAAACCGGCCCGAAATTGAATAAAATATATGGGGAAATTATAAATTAATGTTAAAAGAGATATTGACGTAATAGTAAAATACACCTATAATGCCTACTAGTTTAATGTATAATAAAAAGTAGATGATTAGGTATTACACTTATTTTAACACAGGATAGAGGATTTGCCATGAAATTATCAACTCGAGTTCGATATGGATTACGGGCCATGGTGGAACTGGCCAAGGAGTCTGGTGGCCGTCCTATTCCGTTGAGGAAACTGGCGGAAAATCAGGCTATTTCAATTAAATATCTGGAACAGATGGTGGCGTCGCTGAAATCCGATGGCCTGATCGAAAGTGTCCGAGGTGCGGAAGGGGGGTATAAGCTGGCCCGGTCGGCAGATGACATTACCGTGCTTGATATCTATAATTCTTTAAATTTAATCGGTAATCCCATCGATTGTTATGCGGAACCCTGTGAACGTAAGTATATATGCTCTACTCGGGAGGTGTGGGCAGAAGTGATAGAAGTAATGAATGAAGTTATGAGAAAAAAAACTCTGGGTCAATTGGCGCAAAAGGAATTGAGAATGCAAAAGGCTGACAAATCTTAATAAAACAGTCAAAGGAGTAAATAAATGGGTGATGAATCACGTTATCAATCTGAAACACTGGCTATTCATGCCGGTCAGGAAGTGGATTCCACCACCGGAGCGCGAGCCGTGCCAATTTATCAGACCACCAGTTATGTCTTTAAAGATACTGACCATGCCGGCAATCTCTTTGGTCTCAAGGCCTTTGGCAATATTTATACCCGGTTGATGAATCCCACGACCGATGTCTGGGAAAAGCGGGTGGCGGCCCTGGAAGGGGGTGGGGCAGCTTTAGGGACATCCAGTGGTATGGCGGCCATATTTTTGACGATTCATAATATCGCCAGGGCCGGGGATCATATTGTTTCCTCCGCCAGTCTTTACGGCGGTACCGAGACATTTTTCCGATATAGTCTGCCCCTTTTTGGGATAGATACAACTTTTGTAACCGCACCTACCCCGGAAACGATAGCCAAGGCCATAAAAGATAATACGCGTGCGGTTTATCTGGAGACCATTGGGAATCCGCGTTGTGATGTACCTGATCTGGAGGGGATTGCCAGGGCGGCTCACGATAAAGGTGTGCCGTTGATTGTGGATAATACCTTTGCGCCAATCTTGTGCAGGCCGATTGAGTATGGTGTCAATATTGTGATTCATTCCTGCACCAAATGGATAGGGGGGCACGGGACCAGTATCGGCGGAATCATTATAGACGGTGGTAATTTTGACTGGTCGAACGGCAAGTTCCCCGGCTTTACCGAACCGGACGAGAGTTATCACGGCCTGCAATACTGGGATGTATTTGGAAATTTCCCCGGCATGGGTAATATTGCCTTTATCATCAAGGCACGGGTCCAGGGAATGCGTAACCTGGGTATGTGCCCGAGTCCGTTTAATGCGTTCCTGTTTCTGCAGGGCCTGGAAACGCTTCCCCTGCGTATAGAGCGTCATTGCGCAAATGCGATGGCCCTGGCCCGACATTTAAAGGATCATCCCCAGGTGGAATGGGTTCAATATACCGGCCTGGAAGGTCATCCTACCCATGATATGGCACAAAAATATCTCAAGGGCGGTTTCGGCGCGGTGCTGGGCTTTGGCATCAAAGGCGGCCGGGACGCCGGCGAAAAGTTTATCAACTCAGTGAAACTCTGCAGCCACCTGGCCAATGTAGGTGATGCCAAGACCCTGGTCCTGCATCCGGCTTCCACCAGCCATCGCCAGATGAGTCCGGAAGCCCGGCAAGCCGCCGGTGTGTCCCCGGAATTCGTACGAGTCTCCGTGGGTCTCGAACACATAAACGACATCATTGCCGACATCGACCAGGCCTTAACCCAGACCATTTAATCCCTTAGATACAAACATAACGGGTGACATGGCGACACGAGCGCACCGGGTTCAGGCGTGTCATTCTATCTCCTGTTCAACTGCTCACCTGTTCTAATTAATGGGGCCGTGAAAGGAATCCCACGGTGGATTTCATGATGCGCTGGCGGAAGAGGGATTTATCGTCATTGGATTCCTGTTGTTTTATGTCTTTGAAGCTGGCACGACAGAAATGGCAGCCGAGTGTGGTCAGGTGGAAGTCCACGTAGTCGAACCAGTCCGGTTCCAGGCTTTCCAGCAGGAAGGCTCCCAGGGTGGAGCGTTTGATGCAACTGAGTCGGTGCGATTCCCAGATATCGGTAAGCAGATATTCAAAGTTGGACGCGGCGAATTCCGTGCCCAGATAGAGCCGGGCCACATCCTGGCGTATGCGCTTAAGCCAGCGGTGTTTACATGATTTGAGGGTATTTTCGTTCATGTCGAGCAGACCGGCGGCATTCCGGATCGAGATGCGGGAATAAAAGATGAGGTCGGCAATCTTTAAATCCCGGAAGTTTCGTTCTTCTTTAAGTTCCTGCAGGAATGTGCTCAGTACGTCCGAGAGTACTTTCTGCTGCAATTGAAATTGTTCATCCTGGCTGATGACCCAACTGGCGGTGGGATGCGGGCCGGGGATGTATTGCATGGCATCCTCGTCGTCGTTCTGGTGGTGTGATATATTGAGGTCCTGGATCAGGCTGATGGATTTGGCCTTGAGTGAGCGATAGCGGCTGATAATTTTATTACGCAGGATGGTGAACAGGTAGGTTTCCAGTGAGACTTCACTGCGAAAGTTATTGAGCCCTTTGATGAAAGCGAGGAACGTGTCCTGGACAATGTCTTCGGCGTCGGCGCGCTGGGGCAGCCGGGTCATGGCAAAGTTGATAAGCCGGCCCTGGTATTGATCGACCAGTTGAGCCCATGCCTCTTCCTGCCCCTGGCAGACGGCCTGTATAAGGCGTTTTTCGTTTTGATAGTTTTCTTTCATGGTTTATTAACTGCCCGGCATTATATGTACTACTCTTTGGCCGCTGTGGCGGGTCTTATAAGGGACTGCATTTCAAGGTTTTGTTTTTGAACCGGCCCGAGATAAGAGTTCAGCCAGTTCTCGATATGTTTTTGATAATTCTGCAGGTACTCCCAGGGTATAATATGGCCCGTGGGAAAGACAATATGTTTCTTTTCGGCGGATCCTAACAATTCTAACAATGGTTTTTGGAATGTCTCAATGGGGAAAATGGAATCATATTGACCGTTAATCATGAGGATCGGGACCTTGATGTGGGGGGCAAAGTTTGCCGGTTCGGCGGCGGGATGTTTCTCATAGGCGCCCAGCCCTCCCATAAGAAAGATGCCGGTTTTAAAACGCTGATCCACGGCCATCATGATAGGGCCGACATGAGCACCCCAGCTTAAGCCCACATACGCCAGATTGTCCATATCGATATCATCTCGAGTTTCCAGATAGTCAATGCAACGGGCCAGGTCCTGGTATCTTTGAATGCGCAGGTCTCTCCTCTGCATAAGTCCTTTGCGCTGGGTGACATTTTCTGTACGACGTTCATACGTGCCCTGATAGACAGGATAGATCAAGGCGCGGCCGCTTTCAATAATGATACTAATTTCCGGGTCATAAAGCAGATCTTTTTCACTTGGCAAGGGCGTACCGGCATCAGCGTTGGGGAACCAGACGATCGTTTGGTAGGGTGGCCGGATTCCCTTGGGCAGATGCAGATAGAGAGTCACTCGTTCATTGGGATAGGCGGTGTCCAGAGTGATTTTTTCCCGTCGGCAGTAGGCCAGAGACTCATCCATACTTTCGATAACCGATTCTACCACGGGATGGAGTTCTGTTTTATCATAGGAGTATAGATTATTGATATAGGATTGGAGAATGTCATCTGATACGGGTTTAAAGTATGAAAAATCAATAATATCCAGTTTTAAGGGAGTAAAGGCGATACGCGGCACTATTTCTATACCATCCGGATACACAGCACAGCGGAAGCCATTGACCCGGTCCCGGTCCCAGGGAGATCGCATGACCGAGCCGTTGAACATATACTGAGGTTCACCCCAGCCTCCCCCCAGGATACAGCGATTATCTTCGGGGTTGTCAACGGCATTATAACACCATTCCCTGACGTTTCCGGCAGCATCTAAAAGTCCGTATTTACCCATGCCCCGGAATTTTCCGACCGGCGCCGCTCTCCTGCCGAAGTTACTGTACTGTGTGATGCGAAAGGCATTATCTTCAGCGGCCTGGGCTGCTTCAATCCAATGGAAAACAGTGGGAAGACTTTTTTCTTTGAACTCGGCAAATGCAGCCGCTTCATACCAACTCACACCACCTACGGGATAATTCGCCTGGTCGGCAGGATAGTCGCCATTTTCCCATTCAGCCGGACCCGGTTGACCGGTCTGATCACGAAATTGATTTATGGCCTCATTCCATGAAAGTTTATTTCCGTTTTGAATAAATTCATGTTTCCAATACTTGCGATCAGAATAGCCGCCCTGGTCTATAAACTCTTTAAATTGTTGATTGGTAACTTCATATTTATCGATCAAATAAGCCGGAGCCGAAGGGATTGTATCATATAAATGATAAAGAGACTTGAGTCCCAGGGTAGTGGAAGGAATACGTACCATATCAGCAGGAAACCGTCCTGATTCATATAAGATGAAATCAATAGTATCCAGGGGCACAGTGGTCCGCCGTTCCCAATGAGGTGTAGGAGAAAGGTGTCTTACGACTTCAAGGGTTTCATATCCTTCCTTTTCAATTTTCCATCGGCATGAACCTAACGGTATTCTGACATTATCAAGCGGCGAATTACCCAGATAGAACCAGTCCTGTTCTTTATTGGAATAGGGGCTGATATATAATCGAGCATCTGCCGGGTTGGTGGAGACGAAACAATAACGGGACATTTGGTTCCATAGGTTCCCTAACAATTTATCTTTAGTAATAAAACGATCTGCTCTCCGGGCCAGGGAAAAAGCTTCATAATATTTATCCTGATCGATAAGTTGGGTGATGGTGGGAATGGCATACTCCTGAGCCCATTGCGTCGTGTAGTATTTCCAGGTGAGTATTCCTGCGGTAAAAGCCATCACCACGATAATCAATGCCAGGGTAACAGGCAGTCTTTGCCGGCGAACAAACTTGATTAGCCGGTCCGTCGGGCCGGATCGTTTGGCCCGGATGACATAGCGGTTTACAAAGCGCAGCAGGTCGTCAGCACATTCTCCGGCACTCTGATAACGATGTTCGGGATTCTTCTCCATGGCTTTTCCGCAGATGGTGTCCAAATCGACCGGAATACGCCCGTTTAATTTTCGCGGTCTGGGGGGGTCTCTGGTAAGTATCTGGTTTATGAGTTGCTCACGATTGTCGCCCTGAAAAGGCGGACGGAAGGTCAGTAACTCATAGAGTGTCGCACCGAACGAATAGATATCCGTACGGTGATCCAGAGTTCCCCGGCTTATATCGATCTGTTCGGGACTCATGTAATGAGGTGTACCGATGAATGAGCCGGTAACGGTTACTCCTTTCTCTTGAAGAATGCGGGCCAGGCCAAAATCCATGAGTGTCAGGCGACCGTTTCTGCCAAGCATAAGGTTGGAGGGTTTGACATCTCGATGAATGATATTATTTTGATGGGCATATTCCAGAGCATCGGCCACATCCGCCATGAGCCGGGCCACAATATCGAAATAGTCCTGACGGTTTCCGCCGGCATTTAACGCTGTTTTGATCAGGGGTATCTCTTTGAGTATATCATCCAGTTCCACCGACGAGGAATCGGTATCCGAATTGGCAAAGTTATCAGGTTTATTTTTACTATTTTCACAGGCACTGAGATACTGAATGATCTGGTCAAGATTTTGACCTTCAATCAGTTCCATGGCATAGTAACATAGATTTTTTTCCTGACCTTCAGCATAAATGGCCACGATATTGGTATGGTGTAGTTTCGCGGCGGCCTGGGCTTCACGATGGAAACGCTCGGCGGCCGCCTGATTCAGGCTGATAACCGGTGGCAGAACCTTCAGTGC
>JAFGHE010000113.1 GCA_016930295.1 Sedimentisphaerales bacterium | reverse complement strand
TATCGCCGCATGGACATCGGCACCGCCAAGCCCGACCCACAGCGCAGACAGGCCATAAAACACCACCTGATCGACGTGGTCGAACCCTCTGAATCATTCAGCCTGGGCCGGTACGTCGAACTGGCCGAAAATGCCATCAGAAAAATCAAAAACACTCAAAGTCCGATAATCGCAGTAGGGGGGACCTCCATGTATATCAGGGGGCTACTCGAAGGCGTCTTCGACGGCCCTGGCGCAGACCTCCAGATTCGTGATAAACTCAAATCACAGGCACAATCTGACGGCTTGCCGGCACTTCATCATAGATTATCCCAGATCGACCCTGATGCCGCCGCCAGAATCCATCCTAACGACGAAAAACGCATCATAAGGGCCCTGGAAGTCTATGAACTTACCGGCCAACCCATCTCATCCTTCCAGCAGCAATTCCGATCCGGCCAATACAAATACAACTGGCAAATCATCGGACTCCGACGCGAAAAAGAAGATAACAACCACCGCATAAACCAACGAGTAAAACGGATGATAGATATGGGGCTGGTCGAGGAAGTAAAATCCCTCCTGGCCGAACCAAACGGCTTAAGCGATCAGGCCGCCCAGGCTGTAGGGTACGCCGAAATTATCGCACATCTTCAGGGCCTATCAACCCTGGATGAGGCCATCGAAAACATCAAAATAAACACCCGCCGCTTCGCCAAAAGCCAGAGAACATGGTTCAGAAGCTTCCAGAACGTCAATTGGTACGATCTGACACCCAATGATGATACCCCTGAACAACTCGCTGAGCGAATCATAAAAAATATAGACATTTCTTCTTGACAACTATCCTATTCAATGGTATAATTAAAAGATAAGGAATTTTATCAATGTTTAAACGGATTTTTGTCGAAGCAAGATGCTTCAGGAAAGAGACCCGATTTGGAAAACTTAAGGACTCCGAAAAGAGTTAAATGAACTTAAAAAAGTCAAACAAAGATTAGATGAATTAGTGAAAGAAAAATATGACAAAGGAAAACAAAAATAAGAATACGACTGCTAAAACTACAAAAGGCAGACAATCTACCCATAAACAAAATAAAAAGGAGAATCCTTATTTTGAAGCTATTCATGACAGCTTATTGGACGTCGTGGATTCCCTGGAAAAGGGCAGGAAATTAACCTGTCGAGAGGTTGCTATGCCGGAACCTCCCAAAGAAATGAAACCTCAAGAAATTGTTGATCTGCGCGAAAATCAGCTCCATCTGAGCCAGCATTTATTCGCAATCTTAATGAATGTTTCAACTAAGACAGTCCAGGCCTGGGAGCAAAACATTAACACTCCCAGCGGTGCGGCTCTGAGATTATTATGGCTCGCCCAGCAAAGACCGGATGTCTTCACATCTATATTTTCCAGCAAAGCATAAACAAACCTGTATTATACTTTAAAATACAACTATTGAAGTCATAATTGTCTATATTATAAAGAGTTATATGTATTCGTGCCGTTTTTCACATACATTCACCAATGAAACATAAGATATATTATAGGACGTTGAATATCCCGTCAAAATCACCGTTCTTTAATAAACATTATATTTTCAGCCAATAAATCTATATCTGGACAGCAACATCCCTTATGTCTAAAATGTATTATATCCTCATAAATGGCAATATTATGATGTTATTTTTTGATTTTTAATATGTAGTTTCTATTTTTACATTTTAATATTTTATATGCTCTCTTAGGAGTTACCATCTTGAATTTTCCACCTCTTAAATTTGAGCCTATTTTCAAGCATAGAATTTGGGGCTCCGACCGACTCAAAAAGCTCTATAACAAGAATCTGCCCAACGCAGAGCCCATCGGCGAAAGCTGGGAACTGGCCGACCTGAAAAACGATAAAAGTATCATTGCTGACGGCCCTTATAAAGGTATGGATATCAGGCAATTGCTCCGGGACCATGGCAAAAACATTGGGTTCACCACGGAACAGTGCCAGTTTCCGTTTGGACTATTAATCAAATTTCTTGATGCCAATGATATACTCAGCGTTCAGGTACACCCGGACGCCCAGGCATGCCAGAAATTTCCGGACGCTCATTTGAAAACCGAATGCTGGTATGTCCTGGACGCAAAACCAAACTCCGTCATTTATCGGGGCCTGAAACCCGGCGTCGGCAGAAAAGACCTGGAAAAAGCCCTGCAAAACAATATCCTTGAAGACCTTATGGAAGTATATCCCGCCGAAAAAGGGGATTTCCATTACCTGCCCGCTGGCACTATTCATGCCCTGGGCGCAGGGGTTATCGTAGCCGAAATTCAGACCCCTTCCGATACGACCTATAGACTCTATGACTGGAACAGGCGGGACGCCCAGGGAAACAGCAGGCAATTACATATCGAGCAGGCTTTGGAAAGCATCCACTATACCGATTCCTCTGCCACCCCCCCTGCCGGCGACCATAAAAAAATTATTTTAGGTGCAGACGAAAAACAAAATCCTCTCAAAAATATCGCTGACAGCCTGGGACGTTCAAAAACATTGCTAGACTGCGATCATTTTTCCGTGGTTCATTTAAAATTATCTGAAGACGGCGTCCGGATGTTCAGTGCCGGTATTCCATTTGTCATGATCGCATTAAGCGGCTCCGGCTCTATTGTCAATGAGGATGATCCGGAAAATATATGCACCTATCAGACAGGTGATACCATCCTGATACCGACTATGCCGGCCGGGAGAATAAAAGTGAAACAGCCGGGGCAAAATCTCTTAACCTCTCTGGCAACACCATAGGGTATTATATCATGCCTGAAAAAGAACAAAAATGCAGATTGCAAAAGGTGATGGCCGATGCCGGCATTGCTTCACGCAGAAATTGCGAAGAAATGATCCTGACTGGACAGGTAAAGGTCAATGGCAAAGTCGTGCATGATTTACCCGTTTTTGTCGATCCGATTCACGATTCCATCGTCGTCTCCGGCCGTAAGCTCCGTTTTGAACCTCGCGTATATTACCTGCTCAATAAACCCAAAAAAGTCGTTTGTACCAATTACGATCCCGATCAACGCAAAAAGGCCATTGACTTGTTGAACGGCGTCAAATATCGCGTCTTTCCCGTCGGTCGCCTCGATACCGATTCACGGGGACTGATCCTGATGACCAATGATGGTGAACTGGCCAATCATATTACCCATCCGAGATATGGGGTACCCAAAACCTATATCGTCGAAGTAAGCGGCTGGGTTACCGGAGATGAAGTTGATAAACTTAAAAAGGGGATCCATCTCGAACACGGTCCCGCCAGTATGGAAAGTATAAAAATCGTTAATCGCAACTCCAAACGTACCGACCTGGAAATCGTATTACGTGAAGGCCAGAACCGGCAAATCAGGCGCATGCTGGCCCGCCTGGGTCACTCGGTTCACCAGTTGACACGCGTACGTATGGGTCCCCTCACCCTGCGCGGACTCTCACCCGGTAAATACCGCGCTTTGACACCCAAAGAGGTTACGTCTCTAAAAAAATTAACCCAAAATAAAAAAAAACAGAATAAAAGTAAAAACACTTGGATTTAAGCCTGATCACTATGTACTATCGGATAATCATACTAACAGGTATTCTCTTCATAACAGGATGCGCTCAGCCGGCGCCTCATAAGGAATTGAATCAGTTGACGCGGGCCCGTGAACAATTCCAGCAGAAGCAGTATGTCCAGGCCATCCAGATCCTCTCGGAATTCCTGTCACAGCAGCCGGCCGACTCGGAAAAGGCATATGCCTATTATTTACGAGGCTTATGTTATCAACAGTCAGGCCATGACCAGGACCCCGCCGCCCAAAAGGATTTTGAACAGGTCACCATGCTCGCACAAGATCGCCGGCTCTATAGCCTGGCCCATGTAGCGATGGGACACATTTATTTTGAGAGTAATCCGCCCGCTTACGAGTCCGCGATATTACATTACCAGAAGGCGATGAACTATCTGCCCGAGAGCCCCCCGCTGGATGCTGTTTTATATCGGCTGGCTGTTTCGCTCCAGGGTATCGGCCAATGGACCCAGGCGGATGAACTACTTTCCCGCTGTTTCACTGGTTTTAAAAAGTCTGTTTATGCCGATCATGCCCGGCGCCGGTTCGGCGCACGCATGTTCAGCCTGCAGGTCGGAGCTTTTGAAAACCTCGATGGCGCCAAACAACTGGTAAGCAAGTTAGGTCAGCAGGGATGGCCTGCCAACTGGTCACCGCAGCGTCGAGACGGACAGTTGCTCTATGTCGTACAAACCGGCCAATACAACACCTTCGCCCTGGCCCAAAAGGGGCTCTCTGACTTGACGGCCGTACAACCAGATGCTATGATAGTAACCGCAAAAAGCCCGACTCATTAGTAATAAAATTTCAATTAAGCATATCTTTATCCAAATGTTATCCTGAGCCCGCCTGCCCTGCCTTCGGCTCTGAGGCTCAGGATCGAAGAGAGAGACATGTGGTGAGCAAGGCCGAACCATCCCGAAAGACCGAGGGAACAACATGTACCACGGCCGTGTCGGCCGTGATAACCGCCGCATTCTCCCTATCCTCAACTTTAAGATGATCTCTTTCATGTAAGTCCATTCAGTCCACCAGGTCCAACCTGCCCAGGGAACGAAGTCCCGATGACCCATCGGAATCCGATATCCAGAGCGTAAAATCTGACTTCGTATTCCTTGCCGTCTTCGGCAGTTGTAAAGAAATTCTTTACAACTGAATTTTTATCTAACTCTCTGTCATCTAATATACTTATGATATGCTGACCAACATTATTAACAAAATCGCTCAGTTTGAATAAATTTTTTGATATTTAATATGTAATTTTTATATTTTTATTTTAATATTTTATATTATAAGATAAAGCGTATGCCTGATAAAAATACACATGCCCCCCCCCTACCTGACGATCTTGAGATAATCGTCACGCAAGTCTGTAATCGCTTTGAACATCTCAAAGTCAGTGCCGAAGGATTGCGCTCAGCCTGTCGGGCGATTACTGAAACCATCGATGCCGGCGGGATGATATATCTGTGCGGTAACGGCGGCAGTTTCGCTGATGCCATGCACATCAAAGGCGAACTGGCCAAAAGCTTTTGTCAGCCCCGGCCCCTGACGGATAAAAAAGTCATTGCCAACCTGCAAGCCACAGAGATTGGACAAAAATTAATCGGACTCCTGGAACAGGGGCTGCCGGTAATTGTGTTGGGGGAATCTCATTCACTCAGGAGTGCTTTTGAGAATGATTGTGATGCGGAGTTGTCCTATGCCCAGGAGTTGAACGCCTTTGCCGGCCATATCCCGGGTGGGCTCCTGTTTGGCATCAGTACCAGTGGTAACGCCAGGAATGTTATCGCCGCGATGACCCTGGCCAGGGCCTATGGCATGACCACGGTGAGCTTTACCGGTCAGGATGGCGGCAGGATTGCCAAACTGGCGGATATTGCCTGGCGCGTGCCAGGCTATACTACCCACGAAATACAGGAAAACCAGATACCCCTTTACCATGCTCTTTGCCTGATGGTGGAGTTGTATTTCTTCGGATAAACCCTTTACCCCCCCTACCGTTATTATTGGCTTTGACGCTTGTAACCACTTATGAATAAAAGACATATAAAACTTGGCCACTCTCCTGATCCTGACGATGCGTTTATGTTTTACGGCCTGGCGTGCGGGGCGGTGGACAGCGGGCCGTTTGAGTTTGAACATATCCTGCGCGATATTCAGACGCTCAACGACTGGGCTCGTGAGGGTAAACTGGAGGTAACTGCAATCAGTGTCCATACTTACCCCTATGTGCAGGATCATTACGCCATCCTTTCCAGCGGCGCCAGTATGGGAGGCATGGACTTGGCAAAATATGTAAGCGAGGCGACGAATCCCCCCGCCACCGATGAGAATGTCCCACGTGGGACAATTTCAAGAGATTCTGAAGCTTTCGGGAAAAAAATTCCCGATTCCCCCCCTGCCGATGAGAATGTCCCACGTGGGACAATTTCGAATAATCCTGCATCTGCTGAGGACAAGGCAACACCCCCCCCTACCGCCGACGGGAATGTCCCACGTGGGACAATTTCAAGAGATTCTGAAGCTTCCGGGAAAAAAACTCCTGACTCCCCTACTGCTGACGGGAATGTCCCACGTGGGACATTTTTTGTTAAACCCTTGTCAGCACAGGGTCCGATTGTGGTAGCGCGTAAAAAATACCCCCTGAATGATCTGGCGGGTAAGCGGATTGCTGTGCCAGGGATTACGACCAGTGCATTTCTGGCACTACAGATGGCGATCGGGAAATTTGATTATGAGGTAGTCATGTTTGACGAGATACCTGAGGCCGTGTCCCAGGGTAAGTTCGATGCCGGGCTGATAATCCATGAGGGGCAACTGACATATCAGACACTCGGGTTAGAGTGCCTGCTGGACCTGGGCTGCTGGTGGTATGAGCAGACTGCCCTGGCGTTGCCGCTGGGCTGTAATGTTATAAAACGCGACCTGGGCCGAGCCATCATGACACAGATCAGCACCATCCTCAAGGCCAGTATCCAGTTCGGCCTGCAGCATAAGGATGAGGCCGTGGAATATGCCCTTCAGTTTGGACGCGGCCTGGACCTGGAACTGGCCGGGCAGTTTGTGGGTATGTATGTCAACGAATGGACCCTGGACTACGGCCCAGCGGGTCGCCAGGCCGTGACCGAGTTCCTTGCCCGCGGCGCCCAAGCCGGACTGGTCCCCCCTGCCGATACGATTGAGTTTGTTTAGCCATAAAAAAGCACAAAAGGCACGAAAAAATGTGAGTTGCAGGTTGTGGGTAGTGAGCCGAAGAATAGCACACGGATGATACGGATGATACGGGTTTTCACGGATTTTTTAAGCCACGAAAAAGTTTATCCCTGCGAAGTCAGGGGCACAAAAGGCTCAAGATTTTAGGCACTGATTAATACTGATTTTTCGGAAACAGGCCATTGGGGTAAAAATTCATCAATCTTGGTGACCCATCCATCATTATCACTTTTCACTTTTTTTGTTGGTCTGCGGGCGCTAATGTAATGATCTCACGCAAGAGGCATGAGTACTATTTATAAGAGCACGATAAATCCCCTTTCTTCAAAGGGGCGACAATCCATTTCTACGAGCTGGAAGCTCGAGCTACATTACCCATCGTGGCTAAATACTGCTTGATTTAATATAAAATGCACCTTCATCTATGAGCAACGACCTTGACATGGTTTTACTATAATATTACATTTCTGCAGCCAATAAATTTTAACAAATTTTGATAAAATCCCCATCTTTTCATTCTTAAATGATAAATGAAGATGTGATAGACATATAGGGTTCCCTGGTTAAGTATATATAATCAGGGTTTTACGAGTCGGTAGCTGACGAAGGCCAGGTTGGTGCTGTCGGGTGACCAGGAGGGGACGTTGATGGTTCCCTGGCCGCCGAAGAGTTTGGCGAGGATCTGGATATTTCCGCCGGCGGCGGGCATCATGCGGAGCATAACGTCTTTGTTGGCCGGGTGGCCTTGTACGTCTTTTTCGTATGAGACAAAGACAATCCATTTGCCGTCGGGTGAGGGATGGGGGAACCAGTCGTGGAATTCGTCTGAAGTAAGCTGTGTCTGTTCGCTGCCGTCGGTTTTCATGCGCCAGATTTGCATGGCGCCGGTGCGTACCGAATTGAAGTAGATATATTCGCCGTCGTAGGAATAATCCGGTCCGTCGTCCAGGCCGGGGGCTGTGGTCAATCGTGTTTCTTCGCCGCCTTCGACCGGAATGGTGTAGATATCGTACTCGCCGCCGCGCTGGGCGCAATAGGCGAGGGTCTTGCCGTCCGGTGACCAGCCGTGCCAGTAAGATGGCCCCAAAGGCGTAACCTGTTTTGGAGTTCCGCCGGCAGCCGGGAGTATATAGATGATCGATTTGCTTTCATCCCGGGTCTGGTCGCTGATGACCAGTTGCTTGCCGTCGGGCGAAAGACCATGGTCGTTATTACAGCGTTTGGCGAATCCAGTATCGATCAACTCAGGTTTACCGCCGGTGACCGGAATTTTGTAGATGAGTCCGCCGCCATTGAAAATCAGGTCTTTTCCGTCACGCGACCAGTTCGGGGCTTCGATATGATCGCGTGTATGATAGATGACGCGCCGGTCCAGGGAAGCAATCGAGATTGTCTCCAGGGTGCTTTCCGGAACGGGCTCTCCTTCGGTTTTCTTTTTTCCGCTGGTGATTTCGACATTGGAAAAAACCGCCTTCTCCAGGACATCAATTTCGTGGGAGCAGACACCCAGCCCGATAAAGAACGGCTCTTTAAATGTAATCTTGAAACAGCCGCCCGCCGGCTGAAGGGGTTCATTCTCACCGGCCACGGACATGAACACATAGTCGCCCTCTTTTTCTATTCGGACTCGATGCGGCGCCTTCACGTTTGACTGAATTTCGCGCGTCAGTCCGCCGGCGGTTTGGCGGTATTGAATCGATGTGAGACCGTCACCGTGTACCGCGGCGTCCACATACGCCGAATCGGAATCGAGGCTTTGCCGGATGAGCAGGCAGGCTTTGCGATGCGGATTCACTCCGTCTCCAATCCAGCGGATGTCCGCGGCCAGCGAGACATCGCCGGAGGCCTGTTTCCAGACAAAATGAAACGCATCATTATTAAACCACATATTCTCGCCTGCGCCGGTCACCAGATACGTTTTGTCCCGGGCATCATACTCAACCGCGCCGGCCTTGCGCACATCGCCAATATCCCCGTGCATACTGAACAGGCCCGGTTTTGCATCCTGTGAAAAAAGACTTCCGGCCTGTAAAAGAATACTCATGCTTAAAAATAACACAAATTTTATTGTGATAACATCCATAATATTTATCCTCACATCACAGGGTTACTCATAAATGGTTTCGTCAGGCATAGTCATATACTGTTAGAAACTTATTTTACTCTTCAATTCATAATAATGATTAAACGTATAAAATATATACGGCCGTCCGGAATAATCAATATTTATTTTTCCGTTATTTCGAGATCTGGGGCAGGTTCATTATCGTGCTTAAGGTTATTATGTTGAATATAGAGTACCTCTTCTTCCCCGCGAGCCAGTTCCGTCTGTAAATCGGCATTGGCCTTTTCCAGATCCATGAGCCTTGTTTGCAACTCATCTATATCCTCCAGGATAAGCTTCTCACGATGGTAGGCACGAAATATCAAATCATGGGCATCGGACAGCTCGTTTTTGAGTCGGTAGGTATTCCAGCTCAGATACCAATTCCACCCGATAAACAGCATTAATATGCAAAACATCAAGAGATAAATATTTTTTTCACGTTTGGTCATTATGATTATATCATCCTGAATTTCCGTTAAATGTAAACAAAAAAAACAGCCGTCTTTGGGGAAAAACGGCTGATGGAGGCTCTTTATTGAATTTGCTGCATCAAGGGGATTTCAATTCAACCCGTCCATATCCGCGTCATCCTCCTCAGTATTGTTATTTATCCGGCGCAGATCGATCTGGTCGAGGAATCCTTCCAGTTTGCGTGACCGTACCGGGTGCTGGAGTTTGCGAATGGCCTTGGCCTCGACCTGGCGTACACGTTCGCGTGTGACCTTGAAGATACGCCCGACCTCTTCAAGGGTATAGGTATAGCCGTCGCCAATACCGTATCGAAGCTTGATAATTTCGCGTTCACGATAAGTCAGGGTTTTCAATACTCCGTCAATCTTATCCTTGAGCATTTCATGCGTGGCAATGGACACCGGGGATTCCGCGCCGTCGTCTTCGATGAAATCGCCGAAATAGCTGTCTTCACTTTCGCCAACAGGCCTATCCAGGCTGATCGGATGACGTGAGATTTTCATTACCCGGCGTACTTCACCGACCGGCATTTTGGCCACATCCGCAATTTCCTCAATAGTAGGTTCCACACCCAACTCCTGCTGGAGCTTTTTGCTGATATTGCGCAGCCGGCTCATCGTCTCAATCATATGCACCGGAATCCGAATTGTCCGGGCATGATCCGCGATAGAACGGGTAATGGCCTGACGAATCCACCAGGTGGCATACGTGCTGAATTTATAACCGCGTCGATATTCATATTTATCCACGGCGCGCATCAGGCCGGTATTCCCTTCCTGGATAATATCCAGGAAGCTCAATCCCCGATTACGATATTTTTTGGCGATAGAGACAACCAGTCTCAAATTCCCGCCGCTGAGTTTTCGTTTGGCTTTTTCGTATTCGCGATAAACCCGGCGGATAGTTTCGCAGCGCAACTGAAGTTGTCTTCTGTCCTCCAGAGTCAAATCCATCAACCCTTCTATTTCCTCCTGAATTACCATGATATCTTCTTCGGTTAAATTCTCCTCTTCGGGGCTATCAAGTTTGCGTTCCAGGTCGGCCAGTTTATGGAGCATGTTTTCCAGCTTATTCATCATAGGATGAATCCGGCTGGTACGCAGCGCCAGTTCTTCCAGTAAAATAGCGGCCCGGCGTCGGCGACGTCTCATCTTCAACTCAACCGTCTTTTTATCCCGCTCGCTTACACCGTTTATCAACTCCAGCCAATCCTTCCGGTTTTGATCCATTATCTTTTGTATGGTATATAAATTTTCCGGCATTCGTTTCAACACGGATGATTTGGCACTTTGATTGGCCGTGGAGATACGCATCGTCCGGTCAAAGGGCAGATTACCGTGCCCCACCTGTTCGAGGATCGAAACTGCTGCATGCATACAGTAATCGTTTTCCAGTACTTTACGTCGAAATGCCATCCGTGTCATTTCAATTTTTTTTGCCAGGGAAATCTCTTCTTCTCTCGTCAGCAAAGGGATTTCCCCCATCTGAGTCAGGTACATTCGAACAGGGTCGTCAATTCGGCGATCATCCTCAACAATGTCCCCGCTATCATCCTTATCATCTTCTTTCGGACTGTCTGCTTCGGCCTCTCGCTTCTTGAGGTCCGCTTCGTCAATGAGTTCCACCCCCAAATCATCGAGCGTCATCAACAAGTTGTCCAGCCGATCGGGGGAGAGGTTATCATCGGGTAAATCATCGTTCATTTCCTCATAGGTTAAATACCCGCGTGCTTTGCCTTTTTCAATCAGCGACTTCAAACTCGCATCCAAAAGCTGATTATCAATATCTTTTTTTGACAAATTCATACTCCCACAAAAACAACTTTATATCAGCAATATCTCTGATAATATATTCAATACTTACTTTACCTTTTTAATAATGAATTCGCCCGCCTGGGGTCAGGTTTATGCTTGGCCTGTATTTCCAACATTAAGGCGGCCTGAGCGTCCTGTCCATATTGATCCCTGGCCTGACGAATCTTTCCTTTTAACGTTTCCTGAGATTTATCACTCTTTAACTTCCTGATATTATTCAAAGCGCCTTCGAGAGTGTGTTCAAAATTACCCCGACGGGCGCCCGATTGTTCCAGTTCTGTTATCATACGGCACAGTTCAGGGCTTTCACAGCCGGCCAAAATAGCGACCAGACTAAAGTTATTTATATTTTCTGTTTTGTCACAATACTGCCATATCCGGGCAGCTACCTGTCTCATCTGCGGGTCAATAAAATCTTCCGGCTCGATATTCTTTTTTATTTCTTCAAAACATTCCGGTTTATTAATAAGTACTTCCATTACTTCTTTTTGTGAGCTTTTCTCGCTATCATCAACATAGGCTCCTTCGTTTTTCGTCGCAGTAGTATTCCATCTTTTACGTCGGGCCTGTTGATTGATTTTCCTGAGCACCTGCTGGCTGCTTACGTCAATTAACTTGGCTACCCGATTTAACATGTATCCCAGATTAATACTGTCAATATTTTCCTGCCCGACCAGTTGGGAGATAACCTGCAAATATTGATCCACCGCCTGTTGATGGGCGTTAATGCTGTCACCCTGTTCAATCTGGCGTTTCATGGTCTTCCATTTATATTCTAGGGCCGGAGTAGCTTCTCGGGCAAGTTTTTCCAAGGCCTCTGCACCATTTTCCAGCAAAAAATCACATGGATCACTATTGTCCGGCAATGTGACAATGCTGACTTCCATTTTTTGTGCAAAAAATTGCTCAATGGCCCTGTCAGCCGCTTTCTGGCCGGCCATATCAGAATCAAACACCAAAACAATGCTGTCTGTATAGCGAGATAAAATCTGGGCATGCTCAAGGGTAAGTGCCGTACCCAGAGTAGCGACCACATTGGTCAGTCCATACTGATGAGCCATGATGCAATCTGTATATCCTTCCACAACTATTGCCTGTCGAGCTTTTATTATGGAGTCTTTAGCCGCATGCATTCCATATAGAGCCCTGCTCTTATTGAAAAGTACACATTCAGGTGAATTCAGATATTTTGCTGGATCATTTCCAAGTGTTCTGCCGCCAAATCCTATAATTCTTCCTAAGGCATCAATGACCGGGAAAATAATCCGTTCTCTGAACCTGTCATAATATCCACCCTGATCTCTTTCAACAAGCAGACCCAGTTCTTTTAGTGCCGACAATGATATTCCTGCTTTCTGTGCCGCATTTAGCAAATTATCCCATCCGTCAGGAGCCCATCCAATTCCAAATCTTTTAGCAATTTCGTTGTTAATTTTCCTTTCCTGAACATATTGTCTGGCTTTTTCTCCTTTTGTTTCATCATCAAAATTTGAACGAAAATATCTGGCCGCCCACTTGTTTATTTCTTCTAATTCATTTTTATTAAATGACTTATCAAACTCTCGTTTTCTTTGAGGCAGCTTAATCCCTGCTTTTTCAGCCAGGAAAATCACTGCTTCGGGAAATGACATATTTTCCCGCATTTGTATAAAGGTAATAACTGTGCCGCCGGCGCCACATGCAAAGCACTTGAAAATCTGTTTACTTTCACTGACATTCATTGAGGGTCTGGAATCATTATGGAACGGACATAGCCCAACCATTTCTTTGCCCCGACGGCGCAAAGCAACATAATTTCCCACAACTTCAACTATATTAACTGTTTGCAGGATCTGCTGGATGTGATTTTCATCAAAATAGCTTGACACTATCTTCCTGAGTATATCTGGGTATTTATTACTGCCACTATTTCTGTAAGCACTCTAACTCCTAAACCTTGAAAGTATACCTCTAAAAATAGTATTAGTCAAATAAGTTTAAGATTTTAAGATGGTTATGATTTTTTTTCACAATATAAATTTCATAAAAGACGAATATATTCACCATTTTATCTATATTGCCTATTTTATCAAAATATAATCGACGGTAGCCCAACTATTGGGCTTACCATATTTTTGAAGGATATTTAATAGTGAATTTCTATATCCATGTCAAAACAATTTCATAAATATTTTCCGGAAAATGTAAAAATTTCAGAAATGTAAATTCGACCATCATTAATAATACTAATAATATGAATAGACATATCTAATACACCTGATAGAGCACATTTTTAATGCTGATATAGATAATATCCCGGCAATACTGATAAACATACCTCCTGATTCAAATTTTTTTGCAAAAAATGAATTAACTTACCTATCCTGTTTTCCGATTAATCACATATAAATTTTATCAAAAGATGAGTTTTCTGGGCTGAAAATATATCTTACTGAGTAGTAATTTAATTTTTGGTAATCTCCGACTGAAATAGTAGTATAAGGGGTTGAATCATGTCGTTATTACGTAAGTTACGTCGTAATTTTTTCCGGTCCGATCTAGTTTCACCAAAGGAACAAAGGCGTAAACCATGTTCCATGAAACTTGAGGCACTGGAACCCAGGGTATTGCTAAGCAGTGATTTATATGGCGGACTGCTTAATCTGCCTGTTGAAGCTGAATGGAATGATACTATCAGTGTCAATGCGCTCCTGTGCAATGGAGGTGATACTGACATCAGTGAGACGTTCGATGTGGTATTTCGGATATCAGATGATGCGACGGTCGATGGCAGTGATACTTTGCTGACCACAACACCTTCTCCGGTCAATATAGCTGGTCTGACCGCAGACAACAGCACCAGCCAGGCCGTATCCATAGATCTCCCGGCCAGTGGAACGGATGGTACTTTCTATCTGGGTATGTTTATTGATGATGGCGCCGCCGTTACCGAGAGTAACGAGACCAATAATATAGTTATCGGAACTATAGACATATCGACCGCAACAACCCCTGTAGTCGATTTGGAAGCCGGCCAGGAAGATTTACTTCCCACGGGTGTGGATCTGGTTTGGGGCCAGCAGTATGAGATACCCGTTGATTTGGAAAATATTGGTGATACCGATGTAACCGCGCCCTTTACTGTGAGCGTGGTATTAAGTGTTGATACTACATACGACGGAGGAGATTCATTATTAGGCGAGATAACGATACCCGGACTTCCGGAGGGTATGGACTATTGCAGTGATCTTACTATAACACTGCCGGCCTCTGGAACAAACGGTACCAATTATGTTTTACTGGCCGTTGACAGTGTAAGTTTTGACACCGGCGGTGAAATTACGGAAGATGATGAAGGCAATAATCTATATTCGCAGACTGTCAATATCCCGGCATCTTTACAGGCCGGAATTGATCTGGTTCCACTATTTATTGATATGGAACCTTTAGATGATATGGATGGCATGAATTTG
>JAFGHE010000112.1 GCA_016930295.1 Sedimentisphaerales bacterium | reverse complement strand
TCTTTGCCGGCGTCACCCGCCATCTAAGTCAGGGCAGGGATACCCTCTCCACCTTGGCTATAGGAGGTGGGGGGTATGTCCTTCCCCGTTATATTGAAAAACATTGGCCCGGCAGTAGAATCGATGTAGTCGAGATCGACCCCGGCGTGACCCGGGCCGCACATCAGGCCTTCGGCCTGGAAAAAGACACATCCATCAATACCATTACAGCTGATGCCCGTAATTATATTCGTCAATTATCCGAAAAAGAAAAGACCGGTTATGAGATACCCCATTATGATTTCATTTATGAAGATGCCATCAACGATTTCTCCGTGCCCTATCAGCTTCTGACCCTGGAGTTTAATGAAAATATATCCGAAATTCTTACTCCTGACGGGATCTACATGATCAATCTGGTTGATATTTATGAGGTCGGCCGGTTTTTGGGGGCAGTCATCAATACACTTCAGGAGACCTTTAAGCAGATTTATGTCTTAACGCATGAAAGGTTGCCACATACCCGAAATACCTACGTGATAATTTGTAGTAAGAGTGATATTGATATAGAGGAAATTATTATAAAACGCCTTAACCATCTGAATATCTGGCATCTTCAACCTCAAGACATAGAAGTCTTAATTCATAAATCTTCATCCGTTATTTTAACCGATGATTATGCACCTGTTGAGAATTTGCTCGCTCCCGTCGTCCGCCGCAGTGCCACTGACCTATTAAATGAAAAAATATATACCCAAGAAATGAAAGAACACAAAATCAGTCCCCTTAAGCATGACTTTTAACCTGCATAAATATGATCCCTCCCTCCCTGAAATTTACGTAAATCTGGACTATTAAGACAGTAACGGCCGATATGTATCATTGTAAAATAATCGGCTTTGACGGCCTTGGATAATTTGTTAAAATAATAAAATTGTGATAAAAGATGGTTTATACCTTGTATTATATACGATCAAACGTTTTCTACGTCATTTATTGACAAGATGTTAGCCATACAATGACACAGAAAATAATGGATTCACAGTTAATGAAGGAGTTATGTGACACAGGATCAAGCCACACACCGTTTAGCTGAGATACTCACGCGTATAGCAAAATTACCCTCACTGGATCTGGACCCGCCACAATTTTTTGCCAATTACCTCCAATTAACTGTAGCGGCAACCGGGTCACGGGGCGGGGCCATATGGATTATTCAACCTGGACAGGGTCCTCAGTGCTACTGTCATCTCGAACTGGACCTATGCAGAATTAACGACCTACACCAGCAGCAATTGATTCTGGAAGCCGTCCAGCGTACCGTACAAGAGGTCAAACCTCTGGTAATGCCGGCGGGAGGAATTCAGAATACCCTTGGATACGATGAGTCCGGACGGGATGATTCTGCGCCGCTGGGAAATCTGTGCCCTTATCCACTTATTTTCCGACCTCTTAAAGCCGCCTATCAGGTGGCCATGGTCATCCAATTGATAGCCATGGATACTCTTGGTCAGGATGAAATTCGGGCAGTCGTGGGATTGCTCGACCAGATTGGTGAGACTGCCGAGACCTATCTGGCCTACCGGCGGGCTGCGGTCCTGGAAGACGACCGTAAAAGCCTGGCGCGACTACTCAAATACTCGGAGGGAGTTCACGATTCCCTTGATGCCCAAAAGGTAGTATATAAAATTGCCAATCTGGGACGTGATACTCTCCGGTGCACCCGTGTTATGGTCTGGATTGATCCCAAGGTTAAACGAGGACTGCGTGCGGTCAGTGGAATCGACAAGCCTGACCGGCGCGCAATATTGATGCAGGCCGTGGAAAAACTCAGCAAGCATTGTCTGGAAATTAAAAAACCCATTGTGGCCAGCCGTGAACAACTCGTTGAAATGCCCGAGGAAGAACCCGTAACGCAACTGGCTAAAAACTATTTCAACGTAAGCCAGTTGGACCAGATATTCCTCCAGCCTATAGTAAATGAAGATGTCTATTTAGGAGTCATTATTGCTGAAGGATTTGAGGATCAAACCAGCGTTAACCTGGCCGGCACCATGGCCACCATCAGTAATCACGGAGCCACCGCCCTGGCCAATGCCCTGGAAATGGCTTCCGTGCCCATGATCCGGCCGCTGGGAAAACTTCAAAAAGCAAAAAAAGATCCCAAAATAAGACGTAAATGGATTATTCGAATCGTTATTGGCCTGATTTGCCTGCTGGTTCTGTTACTCTTGCCATGGACTATTCGGATCGAATGTGCCTGTGAACTGACACCTAAAAATATGCGGGTCGTTGAGTCACCCCTTGATAATGTGCAGATTGTCAGTATAGAAATTCCCAACGGCAAAGTGAATCAGGGAGATGTCGTCGCGATTTTAGACGATCTGGAACTGCAAACCCAACTGACATCCAAAACACAGGAACGCGAACAGGAACTGATTAAGCGGTCTCAGTCCATTATGGACAGCGAAAAGGCCTACAGCCAGCTCCAGATAGATAAGTTAACCAATGAGATAAACTTCTATAACCAGCAAATTCAAAAATGCCGGGTCACTTCACCCCTTACCGGAACTATCCTGACCCCGCAACTGGAACGTAAGGTAGGGATGACCTTGAAAAGAGGTGATCCCATTTTTGAAGTGGCACAGTTGTCACAATGGCAGTTGCGCCTGGATGTTCCCCAGGAGGAGATTGACTGGGTACGCCGCGGACTGGAAAACCTGGATAAAGAGGGGACGGCCCGGGTCCAGTTCTTCCTGAATGCGTATCCCCAATACAAACTTGAGGCCGGGTTGGCGGATGTTTCGCAGATCAGTCAGATCGCACGGATTAAGCAGGACGAAGGGAATGTTTATGAAATCCGCCTGGATATGACCGCTGAGCAATTACGCGAAGTGGAAGATGGCCTGCGTGTCGGAATTATTGGTCGGGCCAAGATCGATACGGTACGCCGACCTTTATGTTATGTACTACTGCGTAAAGTCATCCGCTTTTTCCGCATGGTATTCTTTTAAACAATATCCTACAGCTGATGTGCAATGGGCCATGGCCGGTTCGGCCGTCAGAAATTTCATTCCCAACGAATGGTTACAATTATGAATGAAGATAATCAAAGTCAATTAGCCCTGGGACATAGCGATGTTGAGGACGACTCCCGCGCCCTGCCCAGAGCCCGTAACGATGTCGAAATCACCGAACAGGTTTATTACGGAAAACCCTGTTATGTTCTCAAGGATCCGACCACGCTGCGATACTACCGGCTGCGTCCGCCGGAATATACCATCTATCAGAATCTTGACGGCAAAAGAAACATGGAGGATATCCAGAAGATCCTCATGGAACGGTTCCCTAACGAAGAGTTTGACGCCCAGTCCGTCATGAGTTTTATTATCATGCTGCGCGGAGCCAACCTTTTACGCATCAAGGGCGATAGCGATACGGAATTTCTGTTACAGCGCAAGAACATTCTGACCCGTAGTATCTTCCAGAAAATCCGGCAGGAATATCTTTTCTTTCGTGTTCCCCTGTTTGATCCCGACAAATTTTTGACCTCCCTTAACCAGAAAATCGGCGGATTTATTTATAGCCGGTCCTCCGCCATTATGCTGTTGGTGTTTCTGGGCGGAGCCCTGGGACTGGTCATAAGCAATATCGACAAATTCAGCCAGCGACAGCCGATATTCGATCCCTATAACATGATGTATCTGGCGCCCGCCATTCTCCTGATTAAATTCATTCATGAGTTCGGCCATGGCTTGACCAGCAAACATTTCGGCAGTGAAGTTCATGAAATGGGATTCCTGCTCCTGGTTTTCATGCCCTGTTTTTATTGTGATGTCTCCGACGCCTGGATGCTCCCTGAAAAGAAGAGACGTATGTGGATTACCGCCGGCGGGATTGTGGTGGAAATTACCCTGGCCGGCCTGGCCGCCTATATCTGGGCCCTGACCGAATCCAAAACCGTCATCAATCAGTTTGCCCTCAATGTGATGCTGGCCGCCAGTCTGAACACTCTGTTATTTAATGGTAATCCTTTACTTCGATACGACGGCTATTATTTCGTCATGGACCTGCTGGAGATCCCCAACCTCAAGCAAAAGGGAACCAGTTATCTTTGGTACCTGGGCCAGCGTTATGTTTTGGGTATGAAAAACGCATCTATGCCTATCGATGTTGAGGGCCGGACATTCACCGTAGCCGGTTTCGCCATTTGCAGCACGATTTATCGCTGGTTCATCATGATTGCCATTACTACTATGGTCTGGAAATTCCTGGATCCCTATGGCTGGGGCGTAATCGGTGCGATCATGGCCCTGGGCTGCATTTACAACGCGTTGATTACACCTTTATGGCGATTTGCTAAATATATGTATAATCAGTGGCATTTCACGGAAATCAAGCCGGCGACCGCAATCATTATACTGATAGTCATTGCCGGTGCCTTTTATGGCCTTATGTTGCTGCCGGTGGAACAATCCGTTGAGGCGCAGTGTGTGCTCCGACCGGCAGAGATGATCCCCATTTATGTCAATCAACCGGGATTTATACTGGCCGGCAATAATCAACACTGGCCCCGGGAGGGTCAAACCGTCAAACAGGATGACGTACTTATAAGGCTTTCTGATCCCCGATTGGAATATGAAGTGGCCGACCTCAAATTACAGATTCAACAGGAAACCTTACGCCTGGACCAGTACCGGCGGGGAGGCTATACGGAAGAGGAAGCTCAGTCACAAGCCAGTCTGATTGCCTTGCGAAAACAGTTCGAACGCTCTCAGCAAAAATTACAGCACCTCACGATAAAGGCCCCCAGGGATGGAATTCTGCAGATTAGAACCAGTGAACCGCTGGAAACTCTGGATGGTCGTTTCCTGCCCCTGCAGTCGGAACTCTTTTCTATTTATCCACTCGGCAGGTTTGAAGCGGTCGCCGCCATAAGTCATCGTGACAACGGTCTCATTGAGAAGGATCAGGATGTTCAGATACGGTTATGGTCGCTGCCCAGTGAAATCATTGAGAGCAAAGTTAAGGAAAAACCTCCCACGCCCGTTTTGAAAATGTCCAGTCCGGTCTTTTCCACCATTTTTGGCGGCGGGGTCGCCACCATGCCGGCAACCAATATAGAAGAGGCTGTGGAGCCGGCTGACAATACCTATGAACTGGTTATTCCCATCGCCGGCACCGACCTGCGCCTCCGGGACGGCCTGGTGGGAAAAGCCAAGATCATCGTGCAAAAAAGAACACTCGCCGGGGCCTTCTATCTCAAATTAATCAGAACACTCAGGCAGGATATCCGACTGTAATAAGATTAAAAAAATATAAAACTTCATGACGAAATAGTTAAGTGATTATAAATGCATGACTTCCAGATAGATATTTACTTTCTACCCGCGATATGATACACTATTTATTTAAGATACCTTGACGATAAAACAAACAATGATACAGGAACTGTTATGAACAAAAAACCTGGCTTTAAAAATAGATCCTTAGTATTAATTCTCTTCCTGCTTATTGCCGTATGGGCAGGTCCGATTGCTATACGAGTATTCTCTGCAAACGATCCGGTTCCTCTCGAACATTCCGATACTATCCCTGCGCTTAATAATGAAGTCTCCCTTTACTCCGCGGCCCAGGCCATGACACATGGCGATTTTGAACTGGCCCGGCCTTGCCTGGACCGCCTGAAACAAACCCAGCGCGAAAATAACACCGTCCGGCCCCTCTTTACCCTGCTCGATAATTACGATCATTTAATGGGGAAGTTGCAGGATGAGAGAAGCAAAGCGTATCAAAAAAATATCGATGCGTTGAACAAAATTCTTTTGGAAATCCAATGGCGCGAATCAGTTTTAAAAGCCAGCCGATCCTTTGTTCTCGAACTCAAAGCCAAACAGAAATTAGAAAAGGATATTGAGAATAAACTTGATACCAACAGGCTCGATGCCCTGGTCCAACTGGGCAGCGCCCATGTTCTCTCCGACCGTATGAACCTGCCCGATCAGGTGGATCCGTCTGTCCGTGATGATATTATCAGCCAATGCCTGAAAATCGCCGATCACCTGGAGGCGGAAGGCAAATGGCTTGACGCCTGGAGCAAAGTCTATGCTTATCTGACCACCATTGATAAACAGAAGTATGAGTATGATGACTTATATCGTCGGCTGCTGCGCCAGGCGACTCTCAAGGCAATGTACGTGCCGGATCCCAATACCGAAGGAGTTGGTTGGCAGGAACACCGCGAAGGTATCAATACCAATATCATTTATACGGCTCTCGAAATGGTCAGCCGCGAATATGTAGAAGATCCCGATTACCACAAAATGGAACGACGCGCTATAGAAAATTGCCGCCTGCTCGCACAAACCGAAGATTTAAAGCAGACATTTGAATCACTCAATGATCCCAATACGGTGACGGCTTACCTTGAACTACTTCAGGAGGCCGAAAATAAGTTTAATGAAATGATAAAGGTCGATTACTCCCATTTGCTCTGGCAAATGGGTAATGTCCTGATCATCAACCAGCAGACGCTCAAATTACCCAATGAAGTGATTATGGCTGAATTTACCGAGGGGGCGTTTTCCGCTTTGGATAGTTATACCTATATTATCTGGCCCAGGGATGTGGAAGAATTCCAAAAAGACATGACCAATGAGTTCACCGGGATCGGTATTGTTATCAACAAGGATAAGGATAAGTTCCTCAAGGTCGATTCGCTGGTCAGCTATGATCATCCGGCCTATAAGGCCGGTCTGGACGCCAATGATATAATTTTAGCCATTGACGGCAAGGAAGCCCAGAATCTTACCCTGGAAAAAGCCGTACGCTTGATTACCGGTCCGGCCGGTACCGATGTGGTGCTGACTATTGACAGGAAAGGATTCGACAAACCCCGGGATTATACCGTTACGCGCCAGCACGTCGTGGTCCCCACCGTCAAAGGGCTCTGTCGCAATGAAAACGGCCAATGGAACTATTTCGTCGATCAGGATAAAGGGATAGCCTATGTACACCTGACTCATTTTGCCGGTGAGACACCCGGCAGCCTCAGGGAGACCCTGGAAACTCTTAAGCAGCAGGGAATGAAAGCCCTGGTACTCGATTTACGCAGTAACAGCGGTGGATATTTGAGCGGGGCCGTGGAAATCGCCGACCTGTTTATTCCTTCCGGTAGAATCGTCAGCAGCCGATCATCCCGTGTCACGTCGCCGACTTCGGTAAATACAAATTCTTCCCGGAGTATCTTTGACCGAATGTTTGAAAAGGAAAATCATCGATTGAATTCAAACATTATAAAAGAAGATGTTAATAACGCAACCACTCTGGGAACCTTTGATGATCAACTCCCGCTGGTGGTTTTGATTAACTCCGCATCCGCCAGTGCCTCCGAAATCGTGGCCGGCGCCTTAAAAGATCATAACCGTGCCCTGATCATTGGTACCCGTAGTTTTGGTAAGGGCAATGTCCAGACCATAAAACAGTTAATGCCCTCCTCGGCTCAGGTGAAAATGACGATTGCCTATTATTACCTGCCCAGCGGCAGAAAGGTCCACCGCGACCCTGAGGATAAACAAAACGAAGACTATGGCGTGGAACCCCATATCGAAATAGAGTTAACCAACGACCAGATCATGGCTTTCCTCAAAGGCCAGCATGACGCCGGTGTCTTATATCATAACAACCTCCCGGATGCCGCTCCGGACCGAAAAATTTTCGATGTACCCAAAACCCTCGAAACCGACCCGCAGCTCCGCATGGCACTCCTGTGCCTGAGCGCCCGGGTCTGGACCGATTCCCATACTGAAATGGCACTGGCCGCTTCTGAAAATTGAACGCTTATGTAATTCGGAGAGAATGTTGGCTCGCGATCGATTGTTTGATTGGCATACATTTCTGTGTAAAAAAATCCTTAAGCAGGATATCTATGATGTTAAGAAGATTGCTGTCGCTTTCTGGGTCAGCGGTGATTTGGTGCAGGGAGGCGTTTTTGCGATTTATGCCTTGTGCGCCAACCCGTGGGATTTTCCGGTCGAGTTGATCATAAAGCCAAAAACTACACCAAAGGCATTTATTACCCATAAAAATCAAGCTAAAAAACTTATCATGAAACGGGATTGGCTGATTCCCCTGGCCCCGGGTCAGATATCACTGGTCATGATTCCGGCGTATGCCACCTCAAGGTGTAAGCCTTTCTCGGTATCCTTCCCTGCGATAAAAATCAATAAAATGGGCAATGGTAAACGGGTGTTCAGACGAAGAGGAAAATCTCTGAATTCATCGCTGGGATATCTTTTATTAACGTTGCTTTTTCTGCCTTTGGGGATACTTTTTTTCACCAGTTCCGAAGCTTCGATCAAGATACCTGTCAGAAAGAATAAAACCGCGCCACAGGAAGACCCGGACGATTTTATACCGGAAGCAGTTCAGACGTTTCCCATGTGGAGCCTCGAAGATCCTTTGCGTCTGGACCTCTCACCCCTCATCTATGCCCAGGGCCTGGAAAAAAATGACGAATACATAACCGAGTTAACCAGTCGTTGCCGAAACGCTTATATAGACTGGGCCATTAAATACGACCAGAAACAGGACCTCGAGGTGGTTATTATATAACCCTTTTTCCTGTCCGTACTTAAGATGGGATGTCAATCGGTTCCAATATGTTCCCGGCCATAAGTGAATTATTCCTGACCAGCCATTTCAGATTCCCCGGTTTCATTTACAGAGCCAGAAACTTCTGCATTGATAACTGGCGTTGGTTTTTTTCGATGAAAATCCTCGAATACACTGGTTACGTTTGGGCCCCAATAGAAGACCGGTTTGTCCGCACGCGTCTCCGGGGAGATGGGCGGATGGAATGTAATCTTATAATGGTTTTCCCCATTTCTCACCACCTCCTCAATCTCTTTTATGGTCCTGGGTACGCCGTCATTATCGTATTCGATTATCCCTCCTGTCATGCCGCCATTCCAGGATTTACTTTGCTTAACATACAGTCGATTGAACAAGAATTCACGCTTGTCGGGCGGGCCGGTATTGACATCTGATGAGGTCAGATCAATGAACTTATAGAAATTTATAAAACCGGGATTATGTGAGCCATTTTCCTTCCCGCCGCTCGTCCAGTCCTGGATACAACTATGGTCTGGCGCGGCATCGTCGGGAAGCTGCGGTGCCGTGCCCGCCAGGTTTCCCCATATAATGCAATTACTTATTTTACCTCCTTCACACCCATAAAGTCCGCCGCCTTCCGTGGCGATGTTCCCTGCAATAATGCTGTTTATTATAACGCCATCGCAGTTATAAAGACCGCCGCCCTTACCGGTTGCGCGGTTGGAGAATAAAATACAGTTATCAATCAGGCCGTCACAATCACGAAGCCCGGCGCCATTGACTCCGTCGTTGTCACGGATAATACAGTTGGTTAGACGGCCGTCGAAATCAACGATGCCGCCGCCGCCACAAGCCTGGATGATACAGTTTTTAAGGGACCCATCGCTGTTCCCGTTACCGTTAACTCCTGCAAGGGGGCCTGTAATGGTAATACCCTCGATATGAATCTTACCTGTGGATTTAAGCGAAATCACCGAACCTGTTTTACCGGGCCATACTATTTTAGTGTCCTCCACGCATTCAAAATTGTCGGGTAATGTGGATTTTAAAGTAAGGTCTGTTAGATTATCCAGCACGGAAAAATCAATAGTCTCCTGATGAGTCCCTCGACATATTACTATCGTGTCGCCGTGACCTGCCGCTCTAACAGCCGCCTGCACGGATGGGTAGGGTACACCCCCGGGCTTGCTGACGGAATACTTGACCACCTTGATTCTGGGCATTCGTGCGTTTACCTTCTGCAGCCAGCCATTGGGATCTTTCTCTGACTCACCTTCCAGTAATACTATTAGCTGCTTCTTGACCGCTTGTATTGCCGGGTCGGCGGACAAAGACAAATCATGCTGCTCTCCGATGTCTTTAGACAGGTCGTACAATCTGTACAGCTTCTGCGGAGTGTGGTATCTGAGGTCAAGATACTTCGGATGATTTGGATTAGATATGAAATGATCCGGCCAGGTGTAAAGTGATTTATAGTAATCATAAAATACGATTAATTTATAGTTCCCCCTGCGCACGGCGCAGGAGGGGAAATTATCAATCGTCACAGCCGAACCGATACTCTCTGGCGCAACCCGGTGAGGCTTGTGGAAAAATATCGCGTCATTCTCCCGATTATCATCGCCGTTACGGTCAAAACTGAAACCATCCTCTTCCGGGTCCGGGTTCGTTAGTAATGGGACCAGGCTGCGGCCGTCAATATCCGAGAAATCAGAGGCATCTTTGCCGGCCCATTCAAGCAGGGTTGGAAAAAAATCAACACTGATAACCGGTATAGAACAGCTTCTGTTGGCCGGAATACCGGGACCCGTGATGATCAGCGGCACCCGTATGCCACCTTCATGCATGGATCGTTTACCCCATTTTAGAGGCGCATTGGTGGTACTGCCGAGGTCCGAATCTCCCCCGTTGTCCGAGGTATAAATTACATAGGTGTTATCCCTTAATTCCGGCGGACCGGCCTTGATTTTTGCTGAAATGGCCCCGATACACTCATCCAGCATCCGAATCATGGTTTTATAGTACTTTGCCTTGTCATCATTAAATACACGGCTATCATTTCTTATCTGGATGGGAGCGTGGGGGCTGTTGTAAGTTACAAACAGGAAAAAGGGAATTCCATTCATTTTATTATCGGGTTCACCCTGGGCAGAAGACCACTTGTCAATGAAATCCAGTGTTTTAATAGTGGTTGCGTCGGTTAGATATTCGTTATCCGGATCGTTATTCTCCCTGGTTATCTGATCAAGGAATTTAAAATTCGGGCTCAAATCTGCATCTCCCCATAATGTCTGTGAATCAAAGGGATAATTACCGGAACTGTCCAGAGCCCCGGCCAGCCCCGGCAGGTAATATCGATCAAAATATCCGGGACCGTTGCCCTCGAGGTAATCATTCTCCGGCTGAAAATCAAGCCTGAAATTCATCGAAAACTCGAAGCCTCTCATTCCGGCCCCGTATGCATTATGACTGGGATAGGAATGCGGATCCGTTAACTGATATTTCCCCACCGAAAAAGAAACATAGTCACCATGTAAAGCTTCGGCAATTGTCTTTTCCTTATAGGGCAGCTCTTTATGGTGATAGGCGCCGGTCATTATCGGATTCAAACCCGTGCTGTTGCCCACGTCGAAAAACCAGAACCCGGTCATGTCATTTCGCGCCGGGTATTTGCCCGTCAACAGGCTCGCCCGGGAAGGGGCGCAATACGGACATGCCATATACGCATTGGTAAACCGGATGCCTGCTTCCTTCAGACTTCTTAAGTGGGGCGTCTTTATATCCGGCTTGTCATATCGATTAGGCTGCCCGCAGCGACATTCCCCGCCCGTCAACGCCGGACAATCCCTGTCATGACAGGTACATTCTCCCCCGGCCCGCGCCTTACAGTCATCCCCATGACAATTGAGATCCGTCCAACCCTGGTCATCCGTCAGAATAAAAATTACATTCGGCCGCCGGGTACTCGCCGCCATAAGCGCCTTACTCTCAAAAAACAATCCCGCATTGAACAGCCCCGGGATTATGAAGATAATCAAAAAAC
>JAFGHE010000111.1 GCA_016930295.1 Sedimentisphaerales bacterium | reverse complement strand
TGACTAAAGACGATATCCGCCGGCTCAGCCAACAGATGAATCTGCCCACCTGGGATAAACCCGCCCAGCCCTGCCTGGCCAGCCGGATCGCTTATAACCTGGAAATCACACCCCAGCGACTTAAACAGGTCGAAGACGGAGAGGCATTTCTCCGCCAACTGGGCCTTGTTACACTCCGCGTACGCCATCATGATAACCTGGTCCGCATCGAGGTACCCTCAGACAAAATCATGGAAATGGCTGAACCCGATACCCGTAAAAAAATCGTAACCTTTTTCAAACAACTGGGATTCAAATATGTATCACTCGACCTGCAGGGATTCCGATCCGGCTCCGCCAACGAAGTCCTCTAAGGGTGGCATGCTTACGTGTAGCGATAGCGAAGCTTAACCATGCTAATCGATCCATCCGGAAAACTGGAATAACATCCATTATCACAACCAGAATAAAAGATTATTGTACAATATAGGTAAGATTTTTCAATGCTCACAAATAAAATGTTATCACCTGCCACAATTTTATAACTATATATATGAAAGAGAGTTGTAACTTAAATAGTATCCTGCCAAAAACCTCTGTGCCTCTGTGCCCTTGTGCCTGAAACCAATGTAATCATTTCCCTTTCTTAACGACTACATTATCATAGAAGCTCCATGAACCAGAAAACGCTGACAAAAAATATAATAAACTGGCAACTTTTTTACATATTGTGGATCACCGCAATTATTGTTAATTTTTGTGTTATTCCGTATGTTCTGGCCCTGGATATCATCAATATGGAACGCCTTAACGTACCCCTGTTCGTTGTGTTGGCGATCCACCTGCTTCTGGGCGTTGTGATATTTGCGATCCTTATTTTTATAGGATTGTATCTTGGCGAACCTCTGGGCCTGGGAGCGCCCTATATAAGCAACTGGCTTAAACGCAAAAGAAACTTTGATGTAAGTTTTACGCTCTGGCTCTCAATAGTAATGGGCATTCTGACCGGCGCCATTGTCTTTGCGTTAGACCGCTATATATTTGTTTTGAAAATTTATCCTGTTACGGTTGCTCAGGATACCGTCCCCCTGTGGACCCGTATAAGTATCAGTATCTACGACGGGATCGGTGAGGAACTGGCGTGGCGACTGGGTTTTATGACCCTGCTGGTCTGGATAACCTGGAAAATCAAGGCCACCCCGGAAAACAAGCCCACCCGGACCGGCATCTGGATTGCCATTATGCTGGCCAGTGTCATATTTGCCCTGGGACATCTGCCCCTGACGGCCCGCTGGATGGAAATTACCTCTCTGGTCGTCATCCGGGCCCTGATCCTCAACGGCCTGGCCGGCATCGTATTCGGCTGGCTCTACTGGCAGCGCGGACTCGAAGCCGCCATGATCGCTCATTTTACTACTGACATTATAATACATGTTGCATTGCCCCTGGCATTCTAAATAATAGTGACTGCCATGCTTACACCCTGTATGGGTGGTATGCTTACACGAGCGCAGCGAGTTTAAGCATGTATCTGGTTAAAGGAGCAACTCATGATATTCGAAGAACTAAAACGCTTTTGGCTACTCGCCCGCAAAATTGCACTCCTGCTCGGGATTGTTCTGTCATTTTTCGCTGTTCTGGAACTCTTCCGTGCCTATATCACCCTGCGTGATATCCACTGGCTGCTGGGTTACTCGTTTGTAGTCATCCTGGCCGTGCTGATTGTGTGGACATTTGTTTATTTCTTCCGCGCCTTCAGGGACCTGCCCCGCACGCTTACTCCCGTCCCGCGTGAGAAAATACGTAAATACGCGAAATATCTCACGCGCTACCTTAAACGCCTGCAGGTCAACCCCCATCTTTCCCCTGAGCAGATTGAAAATATTGTCACTCATCGAAAAAATCTCGAAGCCCAACTGACTCCAAAGACCAGAAAAGATGATTTAGCAAAGACCGCCGAGGACATCGAAACCAACTGCATCGAACCGGCCCTGAAAACCCTTGACAACCTGGCCGAAAAAAAAATCCGCGCAGCCGTGCGCGATATCATGATCACAGTAACGATATCACCCTACCGGTCCATGGACCTGCTCGTGGTTACCTATCGTAACCTGGGTATGATCAAAAACATCGCCGTCATTTATAATTCCCGCCCGTCCCTGCGCGAGTCGCTGGCCATTTTATGCGATACGCTCCGGGTCGTGGCCGCGGTCAACTTTGTCAACCTGGGCGGCAAGATGGTCGAAAATCTCACCAAGGGCCTGCCCGGTATCATCCCGGGCGTCAGCCGCATCGTGGACGACTGCACCGAAGGCCTGGCCGCCGGCCTGTTCTCCAGCGTCACCGGCCACGCCGCCAGACACCGCTGCCGTGCTTTCGGCTGCTGGGACCTCGAACAGGCCAAAGTCACTATCGCAAAACAGTTGAAAACCTTCTCCACCGACGTCGGCGGCATGTTCTTCAAGGACATCCTGCCCCTCCTGCGCCTGCCCGCCACTGTTACTATAGAAAAATTCAAACAACTCAAAGACCTCCTCTACCAGAACTTCAACTCCGCCGTGGACGCCGTACTCAACATGATTAAACCCACTCCCTACCCGCCGTCGGATGAACCGGCGAGTCCTGATCTTTAACCACCAAGACACCAAGATAAGAGGGCGACCACGTGGGGTCGCCCCTACATACGTGGCTGGACACAAATGTAGGGAAGGGCCGGCGTACCCTCCCTGAGACCGTATATAATTATAAAAGAATTTGGATGTATTAAAAGAATTTCCGCGAATAATGATTTAATCTGTTATGACGACATGACCTTACTGCACGTAGCGACCTCCACTAACCGAGTTGACATGGCCGAAATTCTGATCAAATACGGCGCAGACGTAAACGCCCGGGCTGAATATAATATAACACCATTATATATTGCCGCTTACAGCAACAATGTCGAGATGGTCAAACTACTGTTAAAATATAATGCCGACCCAACCATAAAAAATAAACACGGACGAGGACCCAAAGAGGTAACCTCCTCCGACGAAATCTGTAAATTGTTATCTGATTCTAATCATGGAACAGTCACCCCTGCGCAGGCAGGGGTCCAGGAACCGCAATAACTAGAAAACATATGGGCTCTAGCAACAAACAAAATTATTTTGTAATGCAGACTACAATGAGTACCCTGGATTCCTGCCTGCGCAGGAATGACACTGTACCACAATGAGTGTCCCCACCCCCAAAAAATACCAGGGATAAAGCCATGCTTATGCTGCACTATCGCTGCGCAAAAGCATGCCGCCCCTCAAATATGTTTATATCCGTGCTAATCCGTATAATCCGTTCAACCCGTGTTCTATTCTCCCAGTCATAACTCACAACTGATTACACTCACCCTCCCTGTGCAAACAGATGAAAGGCCTTCAACCCTTCGTCCAGGAAAACCTGAATATTCTCCGGCTTGACCCGTTTGGAGCCGCGGTAGAAGAGCAGTTGGTTGCCGGCCCCCTCGATCTGGAGGCCGGGATTCCACTGGAAATACCCGACCACCTCGTCGGTGAACAGCTCGCGGATTAGAAAATCCTCTTCGCCGCGGAGCAGGTACTTTTTGGAAAACTCCGGGTACTGCGGGAAATCGATGTCCTGATAGCCAAAAATGCCGCCGATCCGGTGGAAAATATTTTCCGGCTTCAGCAAAAATTTGGGCAGGTTCAGCCGGTCACAGAGGAACCATATCACGGTCTGAGTATGCGTCTGGGAGTGCTTGCCGCTGCCCACCGTATAACGGTAATCAAAAATAGTAATGAAATTATCCTCGATGGCGCCTTCCAGAATATTAAAAACCTTGCGACTGCGAGGCCGCCCCTGAGAACACAGATGAAAAAGGCTCAACTGCGCCAGCAGACGCTGATCATCCTTATGGCGATAATTAAACCCCAGGCGCGCCGCCAACTCCAGCAAATCCGCACGCCGCTTGCGTTCCGTAATATAGGCCGCAATAATCCCCCCTAGCGCCAAAACGGCAATACTACCAATGATCCACCAAAACTCGCTATCCATCAGCTTACCTCCATTACCAGTTCTTTTTTAAGTAACTTCATATTAATCGCTATCGTTATTTGAATCGGCAAGGTCATAAAGTTTGTGTGCCAGTTGATCGATGTAGGACAAGGCTTTGTTATCGTCTTCGAGCATTTTAATCAGGTGTTCAGGAATGGCCTGGATACCCAGGTGAGCACCGCAGATAGCCCCGGCCATGGCGGCGAGTGTATCGGTGTCGTTTCCGGAGGCAATGGCCCGGGCAATGACACCGGCATAATCAGAAGGTTCCAGGGCAAAACAGGTAATCGCAGTCATCACGGATTTATGGGCTTCAATACTGTTGCCAAAGTGCGTAACAATCGGATCACCCAACTCCAACTGCCGGGCCACGGATAACTGCCACTGATATTCCTCTTCCTGGACGTATTCCTCCAGAAAGTCAAAAAATCTCGCGCGTTCAAATTCCGGCTCCGTCAGGCAATAGGTTATGGCCGCGGCCACCAAGGTAGCGCCTTCAATGGCCAGCACATGGGCATGGGTTGGCAAGGCCGACTGTCGCGTCTGCTCGATCAGCTTTTCCTTCCGGCCGGCAAACAACAAACCCACCGGCGCTATGCGCATAGCCGCACCGTTGCCGTATGAACCGCCGGGAAAAATTGTTTGGGCCAGTTCACAGCAATTTTCGCCGCGGGCGCCCTGTTCCAGAATCCGCCGGCAGCCGGGCCCGTAGCCGCGCCGGAGATCATAGTTTGCTATAAATCGCAGGCTCAGTTTATCGGGATCAATTTCACCATGCTCAACAAGTGTCTCGGCAATCCCGATCATCATCTGGGTATCATCCGTATAAAACAAACAATCCACCGGCGGATCAGCCACAAAATCCGTGGCAGAGCCAAACTGCTCACGTATCAATCCCGCAGTCGACCCCTCAAGCGGCGCCCCCACCGCATCACCAATCGCCTGACCAATCAGACAGCCACGAAATCGATCCAATAATGTTGGTTGAGACATTTTTATGTATCCGATTGAATAATCTCTACTTAAAAAAAGGGAACGCGGCAATAGCCATAGAAATAAAGGACATTAGAACCCCCATGAAATATACTAGGATAAATCCAAACGTCGCTGCCGGGGCCGGCTGGCGCACATGCACCCGCTCCCAGACCTGACGGGTTATTTCGGCAACCGTATCCAGTTTTAAGGCAACTGGATACTTCTGTTTTATTCTGTGAATGATATTTTTGGCAACCTCTTGGGGAATATCTTCTGCATAATCCCCCCCGGTCTGTGGGTGCTCGTTTTCCCCCGGAGCCCGTCCAAACAGATCCTGTCTTACTCCGTCAGCGATACCCGAAACCTTAAAGGAGTTACTGGCCGTTATCAGGTTAATCACCCCTAAAAGTCCCACGAACCACTCTTTTATATACAGGGTAGCCGTCAACAGGGCCAGACCTGTCATCAACTGCAGGACAGATTCGATATACCGGTTCCGGGAAAACAACACTTCCTGAAGCAGCCGGCCCCCGTCCAAAGGGGTGATCGGCAGCAGATTGATAAAATTAATCACCACAAACATGAATCCCAACTCGTGCCAGAACTTCTCTCTGGTCACTAAATATATACCATGGAAAATAAAACTGAGTATAATTCCCGGCATCGGACCCATCAGAATGACGATCGCCTTTTTCCAGCCGGCCACATCACGGCTCTCACCCGCCACGGCCGCGCCCACCAGCGGAATGAAAAACATCTGCACATTACGATAGCCGAAAATACGCATTCCTACATAGTGACCCATCTCGTGAAAAAAAATGACGCCAATAAGGACCAGCACCGACTGTAACCCGTATCGAAAAAATCCCAAATGGAAGAAAACAACCAATGTCACCAGCAATATCAACAGATTAACGACCGGGTTTTTACGCTTGTTTCTTTTCTTCTCGATCGCCGACAGGACTTTCTCACAGAAGGCATCCTCAGGGTCGTACTCTTCCTGTTCGATATCCCCCTGACCGGCGGGTGATGTCTGCGTTTCATCAAACGGCTGCGACTCCCGCGTCTGATCTGCTTCCTGAGTATCGGTGGAGTTATCCAGTCCCTGAAGCATGCGCATTTGCGCATATAGTTCCTCCATATCCGGATTGAGCGGTTGCCCTATCATTCTTTCGAATTCCTTTTTACTGATGATTTCTGGCAGGGATTTTCGGTATTCTATTCTAATCGTTTGAGCTCTGTCTCCGGATGCTATGGACTCTTTCAGGGAATGAATAAGGACCGGCCGGGCCTGGGGATGTAATTCCATGTAGGCCTTGAGGTCCTGTTGGTGTTTTTCCAGTAATTCATCGATATCTTTAATATCTGGATAATATTTTTCTGCTATCCCGGGACCATTATCTATAGCCCCTGCTCTACGGGGAGCATTGCTGGTGGAAATAAATGTTCCATCGATGAATTCTGTATTTAACTCTAAAACTCGAACATTGGTATCCGTACCTCGATATTTTATTTTACCCCACCATCCCCGGGGCTTGCTATGATATATTGCCGCGCTTACGATACCTTCCTTATTAATCAATAAACGCTGGAAAGTCCGTAAACGAGGATATACTTTACTCAAGCTTATGACTTCCACATCCCCCAGCTTGACAAAGCCCTTATCTTTTAATAATGCTTCTGTCCGGCGGTAATATTCCAGGTCTAAATATGAGAACTCATCCAGGCTGAATAATTCTCTGGTTTCCAGGGGATTCATATAGACTTTTTGTAAATCCGTAATAATTTTCTCTGCCGTTTTTTGTTTCCGTTTTTTCAGAAACCTATTACGTCCAAAAAGAGCCATCCCACTAAAAAGTAACAGCAATAACAATAACACAAAAGGACTATCGCTGATTATCTTCATGGTCCCAAAATAATCACTCATCATCAATTCTCGGTTCAACGTGCCGGCGAAAGCCTCTAAAAATCACATACCGTTTTCAGAAGTATATAATACTCTATTGACCCATGAGTTGTCAATAGTCAGGGATTGAGGATGGTCTGGATGGATTGCAGGCGTTTGAAATCGCAGAGGTTGTACAGGGCGCGGTTGGTGGTGTACATCCCCATTTCCTCCAGGGCGGCGACCGGATTGAGCCCGGCCGTGACGATCATCCCCACCTGGCCGACACTGACGGGGATATCCAGAAGCGGCCGGTTGGGTCTGCCGATCATAATCACGCCGCCCAGCCCGAGTTTTTCGAGCTTCTCTATAATCCGGTTTGCATCGTCCAGGGCCACGGCCGGAATCTCCCGAAATCCAACACCGATACTGCCGGTCCCGTTTTGCATAACCTGATGTACACTGGTCATTTTGCCTTTGATAAAAATTTCAATCGGGTCAATCGTGGAACCGTCGTAGCTGATGATCTGACTGAATCTCACCGGCTGATGATCCTGAAACTCCAGCAGTCCCCCAAACCGGCTGATCATATTGATATGGTGCCGTAAAAATATGCCGTTAAGAGTCACGCTGCAAATCGTTCCAATAGTCATCTGCCCGTCGGCGATATGCGGGGTGATCTCCTGGTCTTCTTTTAACACACCTCCGGTAAGAAAAAATCGGCCCATCCCAAGCCTGGCATCCATGACCCGGGCCACCTCGCGCAGGCTTTTTTTGGCATAAGGGGTCGTAACTGTGGATACATTGACAATAACCGTGCCGGAGAGACGATCTTCATCGAAGGTCATTCGATAGGCCAGTTCATTGATACGAGAATTGATGAAACCCACCTTATCAATAGCCACGGCCACATCAAGCTCTTTATGTCCTTCATCGGTGATAATCCTGCCGCGCCGGCCCAGATTTTTGGTCAACCCTTTTAAATCCATCTGATGCAGATAGTTACGTATCATACGCTCGCGCAGTTCAAATCCCATGTCACTGAGATCCCGGCTCAGGGCAGTACTACCCAACGGCTTGCCGGCCTGATCAAGAATCTTCAAAATCGCCACCATTTTTCTTTGATGGTCAATGCTCATTTGTATGAACCTAATTATTTTGGGCTAATTTTTATCAAATCCTATCACAAACATAGAACAATATCAACATCCTACAACTATAACATTGCCGGTTAAATGACTTATATACAAATTCTTACGGCAATATTGCCGCATGCAGAAATTGAGATGGTTCTAAGTTTTTTCTTCTGTATTTAGTCATTATTCATTACTATGAAGAATGACTGTCTCTATGAAATGTTGTCAAGATAACCATAACGTAATACTAAACAGCAGGTTACATATATTAAAACTACTTTTAATAGTGTGCCGTAATAATATAAAAGTGAACCAGGAGTGAATTTATGTTTGGAAAAGTTGCTACGAAATTGACGACCGGACTAGGCGGGCTTGATTATATTTTGCGCGGGATTCTGGCTGGTGACAATGTGGTCTGGCAGGTAAATTCCAGTCAGCAATACAAATATTTTGTCAAGCCGTACATCCAGGCGGCGGCCCGAACGGGCAACGAACTGATTTACCTGCGTTTTTCCGGCCATGAACCCCTGGTCCCGGACGACATGGAGGTTCAGAAGCATGTGCTTGAGCCCGGCAAGGGATTCGAGACATTTATCAACGATGTGCATCAGATCATCAAATCCAACGGCCGGGGCGGGTATTATCTATTTGACTGCCTGTCCGACCTGGCCGACTACTGGTACAGCGACCAGATGCTGGGGAATTTCTTCCGGCTCACCTGCCCGTATCTCTTTGATGTGGAGGCCCTGGCCTATTTTTCGTTGTACCGGAACTACCATTCGATCTACGGCACGAATCCCATTTTGAATACGGCCCAGATTTTCATCGACGTGTTTCACCATAAAGAGCAGTTTTACGTCCAGCCCATCAAGGTCCAGTATCGCTATTCCCCGACCATGTACATGCTGCATAAATGGCAGGATGATGAATTTCCCATTGTCAATAACAGTGCCACTATTTCCGAGGTGTTGACCAGTGCACCGCGCCTGCAATTGTCATCGGCCAATTACGAGCTGGGCATCTGGAACCGGACCTTCCTGCTGGCGGAAGAATTACTCAAAAACTGCGACAGCCCGCAGGAAAATTCCCAGGAAGCCCAGAACTTGAAAGACAAACTGATTAGAATGGCCATCAGCCGGGACGAGCGCATTTCCCAGTTGCTTAAAAAGTATTTAACCCTGGAGGAAATTCTCAATATCGGCAAGCGGGTCATCGGCACCGGGCTCATCGGAGGCAAGGCCGTGGGTATGCTGCTGGCGAGAGCTATTCTGGATAAATCGGATCAACGCTGGCAGGAGATGCTGGAATCTCACGATTCTTTCTATCTGGGGTCCGATGTCTTTTATACGTTTCTGGTGCGCAACGGCATCTGGTGGGAACGACAGCGACAAAAAGATAAGGAAGATTTCCTGGAAGGCTCAGCCCGGGCCCGCCAGCGTGTTCTGCTGGGCACGTTTCCCGATTATATTGAAAATCAACTTAGTGATCTGCTGGACTACTTTGGTCAATCGCCATTTATCGTTCGTTCCAGCAGTCTGCTGGAGGATAATTTCGGAAACGCATTTGCCGGCAAATATGAAAGTGTATTTTGTGTCAATCAGGGGCCGCGAATCAAACGGCTGGAGGACCTGCAGACCGCGATCAAGACTATTTACGCCAGTGCCATGAGTGAAAAAGCCCTGATTTACCGGGCGCAGCGGGGGCTGTTAGACCATGACGAGCAGATGGCCCTGCTTATCCAGCGGGTATCGGGCTCGTTTTACGGTACCCTGTTCATGCCCCATATTGCCGGGGTGGGATTCTCGTTTAATCCCTTTGTATGGAATGAGTCGATCGATCCCCAGGCCGGGGTGATACGCCTGGTGTTCGGACTGGGCACACGCGCTGTGGACCGCAGCGACGACGATTACACCCGGGTCGTCGCCTTGAACGCCCCGGAAAAGCGACCCGAAGCCGGCGCCGGAGAAGTCCGTCAATATACCCAGAAAAAAGTCGATGTCCTGGACCTGGAAGCCAACCAACTGTCTCCTTCTGATTTTTATGAGATTGTCAAGCGCGTGCCTGACCTGCCCCTGGATATTCTGGCGAGCCGGGACCCGGCCGTGGAGAAACAGATACGTGAGCATAAAATGGACAGTACCCTGGCCTGGGTGCTTACCTTTGAAAAACTGCTGACTCAGACCGACTTCGTGAAAAATATGCGTACCATGCTTAAAACCATCCATCAGGCGTATGATTATCCTGTGGATATCGAGTTCACCTGTAACTTTATTAATGGCAACTATAAAATTAACCTGTTGCAGTGCCGTCCTTTACAGGTAAAAGGGGTCGGCGAGAATCCCGAGCCCCCTGCTCGTATAGCCGAATCAGACCTGATTATGAAAACCCGGGGAGCGGTAATTGGTCAGGGCCGAATTACCGGTATCGATCGCTTCGTGTATGTAACTCCGTCAGCCTATAGCCAACTGCCAATCCGCGATCGCTATACCGTGGCCCGGATTATCGGCCAGCTTATGCATGTACCCGAGTTCAGCCAGGATAAAACCATTATGCTTCTGGGGCCGGGACGATGGGGTACAACCTCTCCCGAACTGGGAGTGCCGATATCCTTTTCCGAAATAGACACCGTTTCGGTTATCTGTGAAATGGTGGAAATGCATGAAAACCTGGTGCCGGATGTATCTCTGGGAACCCATTTATTCAGTGATCTGGTGGAAATGGATATTCTCTATATCGCTCTGTTTCCTAATCAAACCCATAATTACCTCAATAAAGACTTTTTCGAGAATTCTCCCAATCATCTTTCACGATATCTACCCGATATGGAAAAATGGGCCGGTGTCCTGCGGGTAGTGGAATCTCAGGACAGCAATACCCTCCTCTATGCCAATACGTTAAGCCAGGACGCTGTCTGCTATTTTGACAATGAACAACCATTACCTGAAACCGTAGATGGCCTACGAGAACAGTGATTCTGGAGAGGCAATTAAGGTACTACCAAAGTAATAATATATCGGCAATTGAATCGCTAATTTTATTACTCAATAATTTCCAGAAATCTCATATAATTTTTATACCTATTTAAGCAATTATCTTTAAGAATTTCCCCCAAATGCTATAAAACTGTAACTCATTTAATTTCAATTAATTATGGTTTGCTTCTCAATGATTTAAAGGTTTCCTGTGACTCAATCATAGCCCCGCCTGCTTTAAATTTCTTATTTTTCTTAAATTTAATACTTGCCATTTTGGTTAAAAACCCGATATAATCGGCAATCTATTGCCGTATAAATGGATATATATCTGCGGCAAAAGACAAAAAATATGCATTGGAAGGACCGGCAGAAACGTCTATGCCGGTCATAATAAATGTAATATGGTTATTTTATAGTATTCAAGTATGAAAACTATGGAGGACTCAAGCATGTCATATGAGACAACGAATTATATTGAAAGTGTATTTAACACGGTCAAGACGCGAAATTACGAAGAAGCGGAGTTTCTTCAGGCCGTCAAGGAAGTACTGGATTCTCTGGAACCGGTGATAGAGCGAAATCCGCAATATCGGGAAAACTGCATTCTGGAACGAATTACAGAGCCGGAACGTATGATGATATTCCGGGTTCCCTGGTTTGACGACAAGGGTCAAATCCATGTGAACCGGGGCTTTCGTATTGAGATGAACAGTGCTATCGGCCCTTATAAGGGCGGGCTGCGTTTTCATCCCAGTGTAAATATCAGTATTCTCAAATTCCTGGCCTTTGAGCAGGTATTCAAGAACTCGCTGACCACGCTTCCTATGGGTGGCGGTAAAGGCGGTTCTGATTTCAATCCCAAGGGCAAATCCGATAATGAAGTCATGCGTTTCTGTCAGTCCTTCATGACGGAATTGTGCAAGCATATTGGCCCGAATACCGACGTTCCGGCCGGAGATATTGGCGTAGGCGGCCGGGAAATCGGCTACCTGTTCGGCCAATACAAACGCATTCGCAATGAATTTACCGGTGTGCTAACCGGCAAGGGGCTCAACTGGGGCGGTTCGCTGATTCGTCCGGAGGCGACCGGATATGGCGCTGTTTACTTTGCCGAAGAAATGCTCGCCACGCGTAGTGACACCATGAAGGGTAAGATCTGTACCGTATCCGGTTCCGGTAATGTGGCTCAATATACCGTGGAAAAAGTGAATCAACTGGGTGGTAAATGTGTCACCCTGTCCGATTCCAGTGGTACTATCTACGATGCCGGCGGGATTAATGAGGAAAAGCTGGCCTTTGTCATGGAACTTAAAAATGTACGCCGCGGCCGTATCAAGGAATATGCCGACAAATTCAAGGGTGTTGAATACCAGGAAGGGAAACGACCCTGGTCAATCAAATGTGATTGTGCATTCCCGTCCGCAACCCAAAATGAGATTTCTGAGGCGGATGCCAAAAGCCTGGTTAAAAACGGATGTATCCTGGTATCGGAAGGCGCCAATATGCCGACCGAAGCGGCCGGTGTTGATGTATTCCTCGAGAATAAGATCCTTTACGGTCCGGGCAAGGCGGCGAACGCCGGCGGCGTGGCTGTTTCCGGCCTGGAAATGGCACAGAATGCCCAGCATACCAACTGGACCCGGGAAGAGGTTGATCAGCGGCTTCATAACATTATGAAGGCCATTCACTCTCAGATCAACAATGTCATGGACGAATACGATCTGCCCGACAACTATGTTGCAGGCGCCAATATCGCCGGATTTGTCAAGGTGGCCGACGCCATGCTGGATCAGGGACTGGTTTAATTTGCGTTAGCAATAAAAACAGCGGGGGCAGGAATGTATCCTGCCCCTGTTTTTGTTTTATCTCCTGCCAGATACCAGAATCACAAAACGATACTATTCTAATACGGTGTTGTATGAGAAGGAGCAAACGATTTGGAAGCTATCCCAAGCCTGTAAGGTATATGTCCATAATCGCTGTCGATCGATTTATAATAATGCCGTAACCCGGGGAGCGTTAGCCTATTGGATTTTGATAAACAACGAAAATTAATTGCTATCCTGAATATATTAGCCCAGGCCGGCCGGCCTATGGGCAGCACCACGATCTGCAAGGAACTCCATGCCTTTGGCATTACTTTACGCGAACGGATGGTACGTCATTATTTAACCCTGGCGGATCAAAAAGGATTAACTCAAAATCTGGGGCGGCGTGGGCATCGTATAACCGACCAGGGACGAAAAGAAGTGGATGTCTCCATCGCTATAGATAAGATTGGTTTTATCAATACCCGGATTGATGAACTGATCTACCGCATGAACTTTGATGAAGACCAAAAAAGCGGCACCCTGATCTTGAACACATCCATGATTAAAACATTTCAGATTCAGGAGGTTCTCGGTGAAATAGCCCGGATCATGCAAGCGCAATTAGGCATGGGCCACTATGTACAGGTCGCTCATCCCGGCGAGACTATCCAGCATATCCAGATACCTGAAGAATGCCTGGGAATATCCACTATTTGCAGTGTAACCCTCAATGGTATCTTAATTCGACATGGCATTAACATGACCAGCCGTTTTGGCGGCCTGCTGGAAATGTACGAGGGTGAACCAGTACGTTTTCGTCATATTATTAACTACGATGGATCCACTATTGATCCTCTGGAAATCTTTATTAAGAGCCGCATGACCTCGGTCGCCCAGGTTGCCCAGACCGGCACCGGCTATATTGGCGCCAGTTTTCGGGAAATCCCGATCGCGGCACTTCCCCAGACCCAAACGGTCATTAAACGTCTCGAAGAAATCGGGTTGGGAGGCGTACTTAAAATCGGAGAACCCAACCAGCCTGTTCTCGATATTCCGGTTGGCATTGGAAAAGTGGGAATGATTGTCGTGGGAGGTCTGAATCCCATCGCCGCTGTGGAAGAAAGCGGCATGGTTACTACCAATTATACATTACACAACCTCTGCGATTTCAGTCAGTTGAAATGCATAGATACCCTCGTGTCTTTATAGACTTTCCCGTGCCTTTTTCCCGTCCAGACTTAATCGCAGGCTTACTCATCTGATTAATCTATGGAATACCTGACAATAAGCCTTGGGTGTTTGGCGGAATCCGTATAATCACCAGGATAAATGCCCACAAATTCACTGTCACCGCCGTTAGAGCGGACAGTGAAATACACTTTAATCTGCGTGGTTCCGGTCTTGTTTATATTGGTTAATCCCTCGCTGTTGAAATAGGAGGACATCATCATAAATTCACTACCCGGATCATACATGGGAAAGTTTGCGACCGAGGTAGCACTGGCCGATGCTTCCCAGTCGGTTGGGGCCAGCATCACACTATCACCATAATAGGGAGAGACAATATCAACGACACAACTACCACCCCAGGTAAAGGGATCCTCATAGTCCCCCTCCAGGGTAAAGCCGCGGGTTAATTCCAGCCGAGCTGACACAATATCCTGGTCATCCGGCAGGCCGGAAGTATCAAAGGATAAGACTGATTGATAACCCAGTGACGACCCTGAATACAGAATATCACCCAGACGCAAGGCATCACCAAGAATATCGGTAGAATTGGCCCCATCTCCCATACCGTCTCCATCATCCCAGAGCCGACCGTCTTCCCCGCCAACGCTGTTGAAAATCATACGCGGATTGCGCGTGTTATAGGTAATGATAAGTTTGGGACGCCTATCTGCTACAATATAGTCCCCGGAATAAAATCCCAGATAATCGAAATTACTATCTCCATTAGTAAGGGTAGTGAAATAAACGCGCAACTGCGTTCTACCGGAAAGATTTATACTATTAAGCCCGTTTACATCAAATTCTGTCGAGGTCATCGGATTATCCTCACACGGATCGCCCAGGAAGTAGGCCACCTCGGCAGCATC
>JAFGHE010000110.1 GCA_016930295.1 Sedimentisphaerales bacterium | reverse complement strand
GTCGATGCCTTATGTAAAATTACCGGGACCAAAGAAAGCTATCAAAGTCCGATTCCGGAGCCCTTTACCTTTGTGCCGGAAGAGCATCGGTCGATTGACCTGGCAGACGGGAGTATAACCAGTCAGTTTCTGGAGATGTTCGGTCGGCCTTCTCGTGATACCGGTCTGGAATCAGAACGCAGCAATCAGGCGACCGATGCCCAGCGCCTGCACCTGCTGAACTCGTCACACATTCAAAACAAAATTGAAAAGAGTCAACGATTACGCAGATTTGTCAGACAGGCCAGGGGAAAGGGTGGTGTGTTGATAGATATGCTTTATATAAACATTCTGTCGCGTCATCCGACGGAGGCCGAACAGGCAGCGGTACAGGAATATATCAAGACAGATGGAATCACCAGGCGGCAGGCTGTAAACGATGTGACCTGGTCCCTGATAAACAGCAAGGAATTTCTTTATAAACATTGATTTGGTAGAAGATACTATGAGTAAAAACAAAACCATAATTAAAACAGGAATCACTAACGGTATCAGCCGGCGTGACGCTCTGAAGCTGGGTCTGGCGGGGGCGGCCGGCCTGTCATTTATTGATGGTTATAGCATGATTGCCGGGGCAGTAAAAGGCCAACTGCCGGTTACAGAAAAGAAAAAGCAGGCAAAGTCTGTCATTCAGATATGGATGTGGGGCGGGCCTTCTCATCTGGATACGTTCGATCCCAAGCCGAACGCCGGTTATGATTATTGCGGGCCGTTTGATAAGGATATTGAGACCAACGTGGCGGGAATCAGGATTAATGCCCAACTGCCGCTGCTGGCGAAACAGGCAGACAAGTATTCAATTATACGCAGCATGACTCACGGTATCAATGCTCATGAAACGGCGTCTTATTTAGTACAAACCGGACATGAGCCGGGCAGACTGGTTTATCCAAGTATCGGAGCCGTGGTATCCTTATTCAAAGGATACGAACATGGTTACCAGGGACTGGTACCGCCTTATATTGTGTTAACTCAGCCACAGGGGCGTTTTTCGGAAGCGGGCTTTCTGGAACAGCAATACAGGCCTTTTGCTACCGGTGGTGATCCGAATAAAAATCCTTTTGTCGTGGAAGGTATCGTGGCCGAGGGTATTTCCGATGAAAGACAGCTCAGCCGGCGTAATCTGCTGCATTCGCTCGATACGCTCGGCAAAGCCATACCGAAGAATCCGAACTTTGAGAATCTCGATCGCTGCGAGGAGAATGCTTATGGTTTGATGTATGGCGATGCAAAAAGGTTGTTTGACCTGTCAGAGGAAAAGGAAGAGATACGCAACGCATACGGGCGAAACACGTTCGGCCAATCGTGCCTGATGGCGCGTCGGCTGGTGCAACACGGGGTACCTTATATCACGATAAATTACAAGGGCTGGGATACGCATAAACAGCACTTTCAGATTATGAATCGCAAATTGCCGGAGATGGATAAGGCCATGGCCATGCTGCTGCAGGACTTGTCCGACCGTGGTTTGCTGGAGAGTACTATTGTCTGGTGGGGGGGTGAGTTTGGTCGAAGCCCGAAGGTACAATGGGACCCGCCCTGGAACGGCGGGCGATCGCATTTCGGCCAGTGTTTCTGTACAGTGGTTGCCGGCGGCGGATTTAAGGGGGGGCAGGTCGTGGGCGCCTCCAATGAAAATGGTACGGACGTGGCGCAACGTCCCGTGTATCCGGCGGACCTGCTGGGCAGCTTGTATGAGTTACTGGGAATCGATCCCGACGCAGCGCTGCCTAACAACCGGGGACTGGATGTCAAAGTGATGCCGCCGTCTGCACAGGGCGAAGGCCGATTAAAAGAGTTAATGTAAAAGTATGAATTTCTCAGGGAGATCAAATCGCAACAAAATAATTTCAAATTTGAGATTTGATATTCCCAAGATAAACTATTGCACGGTATGTGTTATATTTGGAACAATATATAATCATGGATAGAAACAGGATAATGAACAATAGTAATATAAAGACTCATTCCAGCACTATTTTACTGGTGCTGTTGATTCCGTGTGTTGCATCGGCTCAGAAAGCAGCGAATCAGAGTGAACCCCATATCGGGTATCTCTATCCTGCGGGGGGACAACAGGGTCATGTTGTTTATGTTTCGGCCGGAGGTCAGTCGCTCAGGGGTGCAGCGGAAGTGTATGTTTCCGGCCGGGGTGTTCAAGCCGATGTTGTTAAATTCTATAAGCCCATCGGTAATCTTAAAAAGGAAGAACGGCAGCTTTTCCAGCAGCGATTCATGGAAGTGCGTGATAAAAGGCTGAAAGAACTGGGGATCGATCCCGACCAGATTCCTGATCGGGGCGATCTCCGAAATCAAAAGCGTAAAAAACAGGCCGTCAAGGACCAGATCCCATCGGAGAAGGATGATCCGGAAGACACCCCGATAGAGATTATGGATGTAAAAATGCCTGAACATCCTTTGCTGGAGGACCTGGATAACAAGAGCCTGCGGGAACTGGCGCACATCAGGGATGTGCTTTTTACGTCCCGGCAGAAACAGCAGATTAATCGTCAGCTTGCCGAAATGGTACTCATTCGAATCAGTATTGATCCGGGGGCAGAGCCGGGCAACCGGGAACTCAGGATACTGGCTGCTGCGGGTCTGACGAATCCTATATTGTTTCAGGTTGGTCAGTTTCCGGAGATATGTGAACTTGAACCCAACAATCAAAAAGCGGTTCAGGATATGCCGCAATTGGTTAAGCCGGCCTGGAACATTAACTTGCCAGAGGTAAATCCTATTGAATTGCCGGCTGTTTTGAACGGGCAGATCCTGCCGGGTGACGTGGACCGTTTTCGTTTCAGGGCAAGCCGGGGGCAGAAAATCGTGATAGAAACAAATGCCCGCAGCCTGATACCTTATCTGGCCGATGCCGTGCCCGGCTGGTTTCAGGCGGTGCTGGCACTTTACGATGACCAGGGTCACGAGTTGGCTTACGCGGACGATTTTCGTTTTAATCCCGACCCGGTTCTGTACTATGAGATTGACCGCTCCGGTGACTATGAACTTCAAATATGCGATTCTTTGTATCGCGGTCGGGAAGATTTTGTCTATCGAATTTCCGTGAGTGAGCGTCCTTTTATTACACAGATGTTTCCCCTGGGTGGTGAGATAGGCATGGAAACCGTGGCATCCATAGAAGGCTGGAACCTTAATAAGAGCCAATTGACGCTGGATACTCAGCCGGGTGGTGAATTCATTCGATATGTGACCTGCGAGAATGATAAAGGGATATCCAATCCGGTGGCATACGCGGTGAACACTCTGGACCAGTACACGGCGAGCGAACCAGACGACACTATCAAAACCGCACAGGAAATCCATCTTCCCGTGATTATTGACGGTCGTATTGATAAACCCGGCGACATCGATATATTCAAATTTACCGGCCGGGCCGGCGATAAAGTGGTGGCTGAAGTATATGGCCGCCGATTGAATTCTCCGGTAGACTCGTTATTGCGCCTGACGGATATCTCAGGTGAGGTCCTGGCGTGGAACGATGATTATGTAGTCAAGGACAGCTATCTGCACAAGGATATAACGGGTCTGGTGACACATCATGCCGATTCCTATATGACGGCTGAGTTACCCAAAGAGGGGACTTACTATGTGCATATAGCTGATTCACAACAGCAGGGAGGGGACGCTTATAGCTATCGTTTGCGCGTTGGACCACCGCAGGATGATTATGAGCTTCGTGTAACCCCTTCGAGCCTTTTTGTCCATAATGGGGGGATTGTTCCTTTGTGCGTGCATGTCCTGCGCAAAGACGGGTTCGACGGTGAGATCAATGTGGCGTTAAAAAGTGACTACAGAGCCTTCATCCTGAAGGGGGGACGGATTCCTGCCGGTTGTGATCGTATATATATGACTCTGGAGGCGCCTCCGGAAGGGTATGAGCGGCCGGTTGCATTGGATTTGCAGGGCAGCGCCCAAATAAACGGGCAGACCATCAGGCATGATGTGGTGCCGGCCGACGATGTGATGCAGGCCTTTTTATACAGGCACCTGGTCCCTTCACAGGAATTTCTGGCGGCTGTTAAAAAGCCCAGATGGCGGGTATCTCCCTTTGAGCTGGTTAAGCCTGATCCTATCCGGATAAACGCAGGTGATTCTGCTACCATTCGAGTTAAAACCGCTAAACGCAGGGCCATTAAGAAAATCGATCTGGAATTGATTGAACCGCCGGCAGGAGTGATTCTTAGTGATGTGACCGCCGTACCGGATGGTTTGAACTTTAAAATTGAAACAGACAAAAGTACCATAGGCAGCGATATACATAATAACCTGATCGTCGAGGCGTTCGCCGAATTGCAGCCGAGGCAGAGAGAAGGTAAATCAGCCAATAAAGTTCAACGGGTTTCAATGGGAGTTTTACCGGCCATCCCGATTGAGATTATAAAGCAACCGGACCCTCAGTCATAAACGACAACAGGCAACACCCTGTTATAAAACTCAGGAAAATTGCCTGCTTAAATTCAGCTTGCTGTTTTGTTCTCTACTCAATTGCCAATGAGCATTGGCAGGAAAAGCCTACGAGCCATTTGGTTACTCCATAATTTGAAATTTTATTCCAGTATCAATTCTTGAGTCATTTATGCCATCTTTAGGGGGTTGTCAATGATATTTTGTAAAATGTGCAGGTGACTCCATCCTCCTGCCTTCCCGACCTCCTGCGATTTCACCCTATTTCCTTCTCCGGATTTATATGGTTAATATACGAATCCTGTCCCTGCCCAGGTGTCTGAATTCCACAGCCACTGTACAATCACATCATCTTCATCGCTGGGATTAGCGACACTCATATCCTTCATCAAGACGTTGTTATGCTGGTAGCCGCGCATGATTCCGGCGCTGGCAAAAAACTTCTCAAGCGTGGTGTTCGTAGTTCTAGCAAATTCCCAACTAAAATAGGTCATATCACACATCAAGGCATCCTGGGACACGGGATTCACCGACACCACATCATTTCTGATTTCCTTTTTCCACAGCCAGATATGCGTGCTCCAAAATAAGGGGCGATTGTAACCAGACATTGACATTGCCGGCAGTTCTCCCGCAGCAATATCCTTGTAGATACTGGCCGTATCCCGAGGTTTATAAAGACCAATGTCAACCTCGTTGACCGCGAAATTTAGATCATAGGAAAGCTTCTTGACACTCGGACAGAAAAACACCTCATAACTTTCCAATACCTCATTGTTCATCAGGTCTCTGACTACATTCGGCTGTGCTTCATGGGCGTAATCCGCCGTCCCGTTTCGCCAAAACCAGTGTTTTTCTAATTCGGCATTAGTGAGACCGACGGCGCTTTTGCATTTTTTTAAGTCATAGTCAAAATCTGTACCGTACATTGCGATAGCAACGCCGATCTGATGCTCATTGGATTGACAAATGGCTTTGTAGGCACTTGCCCTTGCTTGTCCGAGCACGGGCATGAGTATAGAAATCAACAGAGCAATAATCGAAATAACAACCAACAATTCGATTAATGTGAAAGCTTGTCTTTTTTTTATTAGATTATACATCAATAAATTAATCTTTCAGTTAAAAATAATTCAATTCGACTGAATTGCCATCACTTAAAAACAATATATATTCCAATCTATATTTGAAAAAAGTTTCAGAACGCCGTCAAGTATATTTTGTGCTTTTATAAGAGCAATTTAGCGCAAGCAGTTCGTTCCATTGTTCCCTATCTTCTTTCAGTCTTGTCCAAAATAAATATTGAAAAGTTAATAGAGTTATCTTCGGCATCGGTTGTGTTTGCAGGGTGTTAGGAGGGGATTTTTGGATTGGATGGGGTGACGAGAGAGGGTGGAGATAATCTTGTTGGCTTAATGGGTAGAATTTCGGTAAGATAAGGTGGTTTTAGATGGTGAATTTTTATAATTAGGACTTTGATCTTATTCAGGGGGATGCCACCGTCAAAAGTGGATATTGGCACTTAAAACCGTTGTTTTTAATCCAGAAACAACCGTTCGCAATACTTTTGACGCTGGCGTCTCAGGGGAACGAGCATGGATACTAAAGTTAAAAAAAAGGGCCGACGGAGGAAAGTCAAATGGGTGTTGATCGGGATCGTGGTGGTGATGGTGGGGGTGGTATTTCTGCTGCCGGTGCTGGTGTCGAGCGAGAGTGGGAGCAAGGCCGTATTGGCCAGGATCAATAAATCCATTACGGGCAAAGCGGATTTTTTGGATCTTTCAATGAGTTGGTGGAAAGGGATACGGATAACAGATTTCCGGTTTGAAGATGAAACGGGTGAGATTCTGGTGAAGGTAAAGCAGATTGATACGCGGCCTGCGTATGCGTCCATCCTGTTTGGTGATCTTATCTTCGGCGAAACGGTGATAGATACTCCGGAAATCGAAATAAATCTGAAAGACCTGCCGGCTCGAGAAGAGGCGCCTGTCCGAGAGAAGACCCAATTAGCAGCCAGGAAAAGAGAACCGGTCGAACTGCCCATTAAGCAAATCGGGCTGGTGGTCAAAGATGGGTGTGTGAAAGTGGCCGGTCCCAAAGCTGAGCCGGTAGAGATTTCCAGGATAAACTCGAGAGCGGATCTGAATCCTGCGGGCCGGGAGACACGTTTCGATATGGATATGACGGTGGCTGGTGGAGACAGGGAATCCAGGATCAGCGCGAACGGCCGGATTACGCCGGGGACCAAAGCCGGATGGGCTCGGGAAGGGATAAGCGGTAATCTGAGTGTTGAGATCGATGAGTTGGATGTCGGTTCGTTAGAGGCTATTCTGGCGCTTGCCGGGATTGAGGTGGTGGCCCGGGGTCGCGATTGGCTGCCAGGTAAAGAGTGAATTCGAAGAGGGGCAGATAAAGCATTTGACCGGCCGGATTCATGGAACGGCTCTGGATATAACCGGACCCGGTTTGAAAGGCGACCGCTTTACGAGTGAACTTCTGGATATTGACGTGGAACTGTCAAGCAAGCCGGGATTGATCCATGTCGATAGTCTGCAAATTGACAGCGATTGGGCCGATGCCGGGGTGAGCGGGGTGGTTCCTACCACATTTAAGTCACTGGAGGAATTTCTGGAAAGCGATTCGATTTATAAGCTGGAGGGTAGTTTTGAGTGTGATCTGGCAGGGGCACTGTCGCAAATGCCGCACACGTTCGGGATTAAAGAAGGGGTCGAGGTGACTTCCGGACGGCTGAGTAGCAGTATCGAGACACGGGTCCGGGACGGCCGAAAGGTAATTGTGGGACAGGCCACGCTGGCCGGGCTGCGGGGGATCATTGAGGATAAAACGGTTGCTTTATCGGAGCCGATAAGGGCAGTGATAGAAATAACATCAGACATAGCCGGTATAAAGTTTGATAAAATGGATGTTTCTACCACATTTGCCAAAATCCGCTGTGCCGGTACAGGGGAAATGCTGAACTATGATGCGGAGATTGATATGGCCGGATTTCAGGACCAGTTGGGCCAATTCATAGACACAGGCGACTATAAAGTGGCTGGTGAATTCTTAAATAAAGGGACGGTATCCATCAGGGAAGAAGAGATTGCCGCGGCTGGTTCATCGATGGTTAAGGACTTTCGTCTGATGTCCGCTGAAGAGGTCAGTGTGTTTGAGCCGAAAGCTGATATCACTTTTTCGGCGAGCCTGGAGCGGGATAAAAACGTCCTTACAATAAAGACGATAAACGCTGAGGCGGGGTTTGGCCAGGTCGATATAAAAGATGCGCAGATCCCGCTGGATACAAAAACTGCGGACGCGATGGAAGTTAATGTGTCCGCAGAGGTTGACCTGGCCAGGCTACAGCCGTTTGCGGTATTGTTAGCCGTTATTCCCGAAGATATGCTGTTGGAAGGAACCGCGGTGTCCAGGATTTCTGTCAACGGCATAAATGACAGCTATCATATAACCTCCGATGCGACAAATATCAAGGGTCTGAAGATTGTCTCTCCAGAGAAGAAGCCTTTTGAGCAGGAACAGGTTTCGGTCACCTTTGATGCGGAACTTAATCCTGCCGGGAAAGCAATTGAATTCAAGCTTATCAGTCCTCAAATAAAGATTCAAGGCGACCTGCTGCAGATAATCGATAAAAAGAAGACCACATTGGAGGCCCGGGCAGATTGCGAATATGACTGGGTGACAATGAGTGATATCGCCAGCCGGTTTTTACCGGAAGATTTGAAACTGGAGGGGAATCGAAAGGATACTATAAAAGTTTCCAGTGAATATCAAACCGGCCATACAGATAAGCTGCTGAGCAACCTTAACGCAGAAACTAAACTGGGATTTGCAAAGGCCGACTATATGGGGATGAATTTTGGTCCCACCGAAATGGATATTCAGGCCCGGAACGGCGTTTTGGAAATAGCTCCTTTTACCACAACAGTCAATAAGGGGCAATTCACCTTTGCCGGCGGAGTCGATCTGGAGGAGAAACCGCCCCTGTTTAAGATAGCAAAGTCAATTCCTATAGCTAAGGATGTACAGATCAATAAGGAGACGACCGAAAGACTTTTAAAGTACGTGAACCCGATTTTCGCCAACGTGGTGTATGTCAGCGGGGTGGCGAATTTTGATTGTGAACAGATGGTAATACCGTTGGGCGATTCGAGCGGAAACGACCTGGAAGTCATTGGCACGATATCGATCAATCAGATGCGTCTGCAAGCTTCGGATTTACTCGGACAGATTCTTACTGCGGCAGGGGCAAGTCGGCAAGATCAGATCATGACACTCCGTCCCACAAGATTTGTTTTGCAGAACGGTTTTCTGAAACATGACGATATGCAACTGGATGTAGATGATAAGCCGGTTAATTTCAAAGGCGTTATTGGTGTGGTGGATAAGAGCCTGGATATGACTGTGACGGTGACTTATTCAAGAAAGGGCAGGATGGGGAGGGTGGCACTGCCACTGAGAGGTACTATCGACAAGCCCGAACTCGACTTGGGGAAACTGCTTGAGGGGCAGATACAGGAGCAGTTGAAAGAACAATTGAAAGACTATTTGAAGGACGAAGCAGGTGAAAAGATAATTGAGGGTCTTGAAAACCTGTTTAAGTGAATCAGGCGAAGTAACTGTCTTGGGAAACAGGGTGGTCACCCATTTTGTGAATGGGGATTTTTAACAGTCGAACAGGAGACCACAGCCTGGGGGCTTCTCTGTTTTTTTGGCAGGCAAAAAAACCGGAGAGGGCGGGATTCGAACCCGCGGTACAGCTTATCGCCGTACGACGGTTTAGCAAACCGTTGCCTTAAGCCACTCGGCCACCTCTCCAACTTATTTGTTTTCAGGTATTTACATTTTATTCGCCGGTTGTGCCGGCGGGGCTGGACGCGATTTTGCGTCTTTTTTTCTAATGATTTATAACGGGTTAGGCCGGGTTCGTCAATAGGTGGATAAGTGGAACTGTTAAAAATATTTATGGATTTCTGGCTTTTTTGTAGGCCTCGACAAATCGGGCGGCCTGTTGGCGGACCCAGGGCCAGTCCTTTCGGGCTACACGGTCTTTATGGAAGAGCGGGCTGCCGACCCCGAAGGCGTCTGCGCCGCAGTCGTGGTATTCTTTGAGGTTTTCGACGTTTACGCCGCCGGTGGGCATGAGTTTGACCTTATCAAACGGGCCCTTGATCTCTTTGATATATGACGGCCCGAACCGGTTGGCGGGGAAGAGTTTAACCATATCTGCGCCCAGGTTCCAGGCGTGGAAGATTTCAGTGGGGGTGAAAGCGCCGGGGAAAACCGGGATATGGTGTTCGTTACAGGCTCGGATAACCTCTGGATTCACGACCGGGGTAACAATGAACCGGGCGCCGGCGGCCAGGGCGGTATTGAGGTCGTCCAGACTGCATACAGTGCCGGCTCCGACGTTCATTCCTGAGCCGGCGATCTTACAGGCCAGGGAGATCAGGGACGGGGCGTGGTCCGTGTTCATGGTAATTTCGATATTGCGCAGGCCGCCTTCAGCGGAATGGATTACGATGTTTTCGACTTCGTCGAGGTTATAGCCACGTAATATACCGACGACAGGTAGTTCGTTGAACAGGTTCCAGGAAAATGGATTAGTCATGATTTATCCTATATATAAATCAGATTTAGTTATTATTTTTTACGCGGTGGCGCAGGTAGGCGGCGATGAAATCGTCGAGCTCGCCATCCAGGACGGCGACGGGGTTGCCGACCTGATGATCGGTGCGGTGGTCTTTTACCATCTGGTAGGGTTGCATGACGTAGCTTCGGATCTGGTTGCCCCAGGCGATTTCGCCTTTTTCGCCGTATATTTTAGCCAGTTCGGCATCGCGTTTCTGCTGTTCGAGCATTTCGAGTTTGGCTTTGAGCAGGGCAAAGGCCAGAGAACGGTTCTGGTGCTGACTGCGCTGGGTGACGCAATCCACAACAATTCCAGTGGGTTTGTGCAGGATTCTCACGGCGGTTGCGACTTTATTGACATTCTGGCCGCCGGCGCCGCTGGCCTTGCAATATAAGTCCATCTCGATATCTTCCTGTCGAATCTCGACTTCGGCCGCTTCGCCGTAGTCGGGGAGTACATCCACGGCGGCAAAGCTGGTATGGCGCCTCTTATTGGAATCAAAGGGGCTAATGCGAACCAGCCGATGAACGCCGGCTTCACAGGATAGGTATCCAAAGGCATACGGGCCGGAAACGCGCATGGTGATGGAGCGTAATCCGGCTTCTTCGCCGGGGGTGAGGGCGATTTCTTCGAATTTGTAGCCGTTTCGTTCAAAATAGCGGGTGTACATGCGCAGAAGCATATTCGCCCAGTCGCAGCTTTCTGTACCTCCGGCTCCGGCGTGGATGCTGAAAAAGCAGTCACACGGGTCGTTTTTCCCGTTTAAGAGGGAGGACAGCTCAATTTTTTCAACGGTTGTTTTCAATTTCTGCACAGAATCCGTGACTTCCCGACGGGTATGGTCGTCATTTTCCTGCTGGGCCAGTTCCCAAAGCAGATTGAGTTCCTCAGCTTCTGAAAAAGCCTTTTCAATGGGATTGATAGTGGATTTAAGGGTTTTGAGCTGGGTAATGGTTTTCTGGGCTGATTCAGGGTTATCCCAGAATCCGGGTTGGGCCATTTTTTCTTCGAGGCGGGTGAGTTCCATTTTTTTAGCGGGGGTGTCAAAGAGAGTCCCGAATTTTTACGATTCGGGCCTGCAGGTTGTTCAATGCGGCAGCGGTCTGTTCCTGGATTTCCATGCGTAACTCCATTAATAACAGTAACTTGCAACAATTTCATCTTGATTCGGATGTACTTTAATATCGGCAAAATATACAATTTTATTGTACAATAAATAGTAACTATCCGAAACTATCTCTATACATGGTAATTATTTACACGTATCAGGTCAATATGGAATCTGCTTGACATGGCCGGACCGATTTATTACTGTGTTAGATAAGTAATTTTGAAATGATCGTAATTTAGCTAAAATAGCCGGCTTACAGCGGAAGGGGGGGAGAACCTTCCTGGTGCGTCTATGGAGATACGAATGAAGACGATGATGCCTGTAAAAATCTGGTTGATGGTACTGATAACATGTGTGATATTTCTACATAATATAGTTTTACCAGAAGTGGCCCGGGCAAGTGTAACCAAAGGTGAAATTGATGAAATACGCAAAAAGAGTGTCATCATCGAAACTCATAAAGAAAAAATCAGGGAATATGTCAATGATAATATTGATGCACTTGCAAAGGCCAGCAGTGCAGGGGCTCTTACATCCCTGGTACAGGATCTTACGGATAAAATGGAAAGCGAAGTTAATCTCGAACAGGTTAAAGAGACCTATTCCGATGTATTTACCCAAGCCGTGCAGGAAGGCTTTAGGCGTGTTTATCCCTCATTTGCATCAATAGATAATACTATGCTTTCCTGGAATAAAAAATTATCATTAGTCGTTATCGTTTCCAGCACTAATAATATTAAAATAATTAATGACCTGATAATTTTACTGGAGGATCCATCGCTGGAGATTCGATATTGGGCTGCCAAGGGTTTAGGCATGCCACGGATTCAGCGTTATATTCAAACAAATGATCCGGAAGCGGAAGTTATCCGGGGTAATATTATATTGGCCCTCAAGGGTGCAATCACTGATCAGGCCTCGGGCCTGCTCATATCTCAGATTGTGGACGCCACACCCAATAGTCCCGACGGGCTAGCTGTTTTACAGGCCTGTGCCGCTCAACGGGTGAGGAAATATCAGAGCTGGTCTGTTGATCACGAGTTGGTGGACCTGAAAATCTTGAAAAAAATCCTGGAAATATTAAAAAACAATCAGCTTGCCCAGAATCAGGGATTGGCTATGGATTTATTACAGAGTGGTTTAGAATTATTTTCGGCGGCCTATCAATATTATTATAAAAGTATGACGTATGTGGATGAGAACGGGGAAAAACTGGAATTGATACCTGAGTTCAAGCGTGCTGAGATTGAAACCTTTTTGATTGAGACTGAGACGGAATTGTTACGATACGGCAATACGAACAGGCCTCCAAAATTTCTTGCATCCATACAAAAGAAACGATGGACGCCGGATATGGACGGCGCCTATAATTATCTGGTACGGACATTTACTGAAATCATAAAATCTGCCAAGGGCAGTGAGGTTCTTATGCCGGTTGTGCCCGATCCCCATAAAGACGTCATAGAACGAGCCAGGGTCTTCAAGCTCATAGAATAAAATCCCGGGTAGGATATGAGGTTAAAAAAACGCTGTTTAACTGTTTTTTTGACAGTATTGGTAGTGGTGGGAATCGGTTTTTTATCTCGGGGTCATAGTATTCCTGATGCGGATTTTACCTATGCTATCGGCGATACTATTAAGACACTGGACCCGGCCCGTATTGCCTGGAATGAGGATATTCGTATCGCACAGGCCTTATGGGAGGGGCTGGCTACCTATCACCCGGAAACGACTGTCGCCATATCAGGTGTTGCCCTTATTCCTCCCCGTATAAGCGATGACGGTTTGGTTTATACGTTTGAGCTTCGGCCGGACGCTTGCTGGTCTAATGGTGAAGCGGTTATTGCCGATGATTTTGTATATGGCTGGCGCCGGGCCATAGAGCCGGGCAGTGCGCATGTGTATTCATTTCTGATAACGGACAATATTGCCGGAGCGAAAGCGTACAGTCAATGGCGTAATCAGGGTGTCAAAATATTGGGACTTATGCGTGACCTGGCCAGAGGCAGAGAAATCAGCGATGAAGATCAGGAGCTTATTTATGCATTAGATCATCCCGGTATCCGGCAGGATAGCCCGGATTGGAAACTGATTGCTCATGATTATCGCAGGGATTATCTGGCGCAGATGGATGAACAATTTGACCGGGTGGGGCTGAAGGCATTGGATGAGAGACATTTTGAAGTAACTCTGGCACGCCCGACCAGTTATTTTCTTGATTTAACAGCCTTTTGCACCTTTTTCCCTATCCATAAAGACTCCATGGAAATGCTGCGTGTTACGGACGATCCGGCGGTTACGGATCTGACCTTATGGGTATTTGATCCGCAATGGGTCAAGCCGGATTATCATAAAAACGGCTACCCGGGACTGGTCAGTAACGGGGCCTTTAAACTGACGCAGTGGCGCTTCAAGCAATATATGCTGTTTGAAAAGAATCCGTTTTACTGGGATAAGGACAATGTAAAAAGCGATACTATCATAGCCCGCATTATTACCGAGCCGAGCACATCTTTTTTAGCGTATGAGCGGGGTGATCTGGACTGGCTCAGTGATATATCGCGTCTTGATTTTGCCCCGGCCCTGGTGGAGAAGATGAAAAGCCGGCAGCGCGATGATATTCATTTACAGGCGGCGTTTGGCACGTATTATTACTATTTTAACTGTCAGAAAACCCTGCCTGACGGTTCCTTTAATCCCTTTGCCGATACGCGGGTCCGGATGGCGTTTAATCTGGCGGTGGACAAGCAGGCGATTGTGGATAAGGTAAAAAAGACGGATAATCCGGTGGCCCTGAATTTTGTGCCGCCCGGCAGTATTGCGGGTTATTATTGTGCGCCGGGCCCGGAATATAATCCTGAGCGGGCAAAGGAACTGCTGGCCGAGGCGGGGTATACGCAGGGTAAGGGCCTGCCCACTATCGAGATTTTATATAATAAAGGGTACGGACATGAAAATGTGGCGGAGGCCATTGCCGTGATGTGGGACGAAAAACTGGGAGTCAACGTCACGATTGTGGGTAAGGAGCTCAAGAGTTTTGATGAGGATAAGACCGAGCACCGGTTCATGGTCTGCCGCTCCAGTTGGTATGGTGATTACGGCGATCCCATGACCTTTCTTGATATGATGGTCACGGGCAACGGCCAGAATGACGCGGCCTTTTCGCATCCGGAATACGATGACCTGATCCGGCAGGCCAACCAGTGCCTGGATCCGGGTGAACGAATGAAGATTCTGGCCCGGGCGGAAACGTTACTCATCCAGGAGCAAATGCCCCTTCTGCCATTATATTATTATGTGAACCTCCAGTCCTACCGCCCGCAAGTAAAAGGTTTATATATGAACGCCCGCGACAAGCATCCCTTTAAATATATTTATGTTGAAAAATAGCAAAACAGTTCGAGCTTCCAGATTGTAGCAGATTTCGCCGCTTCACGCATAGTGACTCAGGTATGGAAAATCAACTTTCAGGTCCGACAATAATAAGCTTTAAACTGTGTGAATTTAAGATCGGCTCTATATGCGATTGGATGGTTTTAATGTTTTCCGGGGTAAAGAAAACGGTCAATTCGGTACAGTCAACATCCAGGGTGCTGAAGCATGTTACCCGGGTTGATTCTAAAACCTTCGCGGCCCAACTGAGAAGTTTTGGTCCGGCGATGGGGATATCTGCCTTATAACCCAGTAATTTATTATATTCTTCAAATTTCAAGCGCAGCGGATTTTCTGAGCATACGAACCAGGAGCCGTATTCCAGAATAAAAGGAGTATCGGATACGATGTTTTGTGTTACTTCCTGCTCGGTACGACCGACTTTTTCCATTCCCCATTCGACCTGTGATACCTGGCGATAGGGGAAGCTTTCAATGAACGAATCAACGAGGAGTAAAGATGCTGATTCGATACAATTAAATATCATGCTGAGAAATGCCGGTTCCTGAGCTGTATATAAGGTAATTTTAGTTGGGCCATTTCTCATATTGAGCAACCTGTTAAAAATACGAAAACGTCAATCCCCAGGAAATCCTGATTAAAAACTAGTTGACTTGCCATATTTTACTCCCATAGATATTTTTAATCTGGTAAAAATTTTCATCCCAGATTAAGATAAATTACGAATAGTGTCAACAGTAATTTATTTAACGATATCCTGGTTATGAGTATGAATGATACAAATTCAACGGGGAAGAGTTTCAGGAATGTTTATTATCTGGGGCTGGTTTCGTTGTTTACGGATCTATCGAGCCAGATGATATATCCGCTGGTGCCGGAGTTTCTTTCGAGTATGGGGGTGTCCAAGGCGTTTATTGGTCTGATAGAAGGCGTGGCCGAGAGTACGGCGTCGTTGTTGCGTACGGTGTTTGGTCGCTGGTCGGACAAGGTGAAGAATCGTAAACTCTTTATTTATATGGGGTATGGGCTCTCGGCGATGTCCAGGCCGTTTTTGTACCTGGCTCATTCCTGGGTGGTAGTGCTGGGGGTGAGGTTTTCGGATCGGGTGGGTAAGGCGGCGCGTACGCCGGCGCGGGATGCCCTGATTTCGACCTCAGTGCCCGAAGATAAGAAAGGTAAGGCCTTTGGGTTCCACCGGGCCATGGACCGGACCGGCGCGATTGGCGGCCCGCTGCTGGCCCTGCTGGTGTTGTATCTGTTTCGGGACAGTGAGAATAAGGTACGCCTGGTATTCCTATTGTCGTTCATCCCGGCCATACTGGCCCTGGGATTTATCCATCTGGCCCGGGAGGTGACCATTGTGACAGGGAGCGCGGGCCCGGCAAAGAAGAAAAGTATCAGGAGCCCGGCTTTTATCCTGTTCCTGGTTTCGAGTATTGTTTTCACGCTGGGTAATTCGTCGAACGCGTTCCTTATCCTCAAGGCGCGCGAGGCCGGGCTGAGTGTGGCCATGATCCCGGGTATCTGGGTGTTGTATAATATATTCTGTACGATTTCGTCACCCATTTTCGGCACGCTGTCCGACCGGGTAGGGCGGGCGCCGGTCATTGCCACTTCATTTATCTACTACTCGATTGTGTATTTTTGCTTCGGCTTATCCCAGTCACTCTGGGCGGTGTGGGTTCTGTTTGGATTATACGGAATTTACTACGGCCTTTCCGAAGGGGTGTTCCGTGCCTATATCTCTGATTTAGTCGAGCCTGACACCCGGGCCACGGCTTATGGACTCTTCAATACCGGCATGGGTCTGGCCCTGATCCCGGCTTCGATTATCTTCGGTGTCGTATGGGAATCTTATGGCAGTCAATGGGCGTTTATGCTCTCGGCCGGGTTTAGTCTATTGGGGTTTGCCATCTTCCTGCTGAGCCTGACGATTAAACATCCTGGTAAAGAAT
>JAFGHE010000109.1 GCA_016930295.1 Sedimentisphaerales bacterium | reverse complement strand
GGCATTTAAAATCGTTGTTTTTAATCCAGAAACAACCGTTCGAAATACTTTTGACGCTGGCGTCCAGTCAGAATGCAGCAGTCACAATAAAAACAAGTCGAGGTCGTAAAAAGAGTTTTATGAATGTTACGCTCCGAGATCCCCGGTAGAATGAAATGAGAACAAACGGGTCGAAAAAAGGTTAATTCGGCTTACTCATCAGGACAATGATAAACAGGATGGCAACTAACAGTAATCCGGAAAGAACGATAATCAGTATTTTTGTGCCAAGGTCTTCAGGATTGCCGTTATTTTCCAGGACATTTTCCAGGGTTACATCTGTGCCGGGGCTGCTTTTCTCCAGATCGACCAGGGCGTGGGGATCAAATTTACGGTGTGCATGCAGGGGAGGGCCGCCCGACTGGATATTACGGAGGTCTTCTAACAACAGTTTAACGCTGAGATAACGTTCATCAGGTTTTTTGGCCATCATTACTTCAATGACCTCTGCCACTCCCACACTTAATTCGGTATTGAGATGATCCGGCGGAACCAGTTGCTCCTTAAGATGCTTATGCATAACCGCTGAGGGAGTAGGTGCTTCAAAGGGTACTCGACCGGTGACCATATGATAGAACATGGCTCCCAGTGAATAAATATCTGCCTGGAAACCTATATCCAGTTCACCCCGTATTTGTTCCGGCGAGATATAGTAGGGTGTGCCGTAGGCGCGGCCGGCCTCCATCTGGGCGGCTTCCTGGTCCGCCGCTTCGCGAGCCAGACCCATATCCGCCAGTTTGGCAATGCCGTCACTGGTTATCATTACATTCTTTGGTTTTACATCCCGGTGGATCAGGCCCCGCTCATGAGCATGTTCCAAGGCCTCAGCGATTTGAATAATAATATCCAGGGCATCTGTTTCAGAATAGACCAGTCCCTTGGCAAGGTCATCATAAACCGTTTTCCCCTCAACATATTCCATGACAAAATAATGGAAACCGCCGGCCTCTCCTACATCTATCGCCTGGACAATATTGGTGTGATTCAGTTTGGCAGCCGCCTTTCCTTCTTTGTAGAACCGCACCACATATTCGGGATTCTCACTGAGACGTTTGGGTAGTACCTTTATGGCCACGATACGGTCCAGAGAAAGTTGTTTAGCCTTAAAGACGGTTGCCATCGCACCGGCGCCAAGCTTTTCCAAAATTTGAAATCCAGGTATCCGGTGGGTCGGACGCGCTTCGTCGATATGCTGATTTAAGCGGTCTAACTGGGATTGGGTAATATAACCCTGAGCAAGCAGAGCATCAGAAAGGCTGTGTGGTCGGCCCTGTCGCGCAAGATTTTTCATCACATCGAAACATTCCCGCACTTCTGCGTCAGTACAGAACTGTTTATCTACAACGATGCGCCCTAATATAGAATCTACATTGGTTTCTGCCATAATAAGTCTTTTATGAAACCGCCCCAGGCTAAACAGGCGGTATCAACTAACGAAAGTTGACGCCGGCGTCAAAAGTATTGCAAAGCGTTGATTTTAGGTTAAAAACAATGCTTTAAATTGGATATATCTTCTTTTGACGGGAGCATCAAAGTTAAGATGATTCGCTCACTCGAGAATATATCCAGTGTATTAATATTTTTCGGTTTAGTCAAGCGGTAACTTTTTGGCTTTGTTACATTTATTTAAGATGGCAGAGTCCAAAAGTGACCTCTGGCCCTAAATATTTTGTAAAAAGCCCTTTACGGAATAGAAAACGTCGGATATCAAAGCAGAGATGGCACTTACTGGCATATCCCGACAAGTCTCGATATCCTGAAGACCGTGCGTATTCCATCAGGCCGGCTGGCCCTTCATTCACCAGTACAGATATAATTGGGTGTATGCGGTAATCAAAATTTCGCCATAAATTGCTCAAGGTTTGATCCTTTTTCGAGTCTATCCGCCCGGCTATTATCCCAATACAGGTTCCGATAAATACATTGCCGGCACCGTCAATATGTACATGGCGTGCCCCCAGCAGATTTCGGCGGCAGTTGCTTCCTATAAAAGAGGTATAATCATTTGCCGGGAAAAGACTAACTAATTCATCTGCCGCCCGACCCAGTAGTCTTTCAGCACGAATAGCCAGAACCTGTGCAAATATTTTTTTGCGTTGAATCTCCGTTAAATCCTTAACTGAAACAGGATTGTCCAAATAGTCCCTCCAGCGGACCTGCAGGCCGGAATCTCCTAAAACCTCACGACCAACCTTTATAGCCATTTGAACCTTCTCTATGGGGACATATTCCTGATGATATATATCCGTACTTATCTGCAATTTCTTGAGCCCCAGAGCCTTAAGCTCTTTCAAACGCCGGCGGACCAGATTTTCGTCTGTACACCAATATGCATTGGTTTCGATTTTTTCAAGGCCGGAAAGTTTTTCTTCACAAGCCAGTTGTAATATCTGTCTTAGCCGTTCATAGTTACCGAATGGTTCTCCGCCAGTCAGATGAACTTTACCTTTAGGGCCCGCCAGTTCTATCACGTCCTGCCAGCACTGTATAGCCATTTCCGGTGTCATTTCAGTGTGGGCTTCATTTGCCTGAGGAGATGAATATACATAACAACAGACACAGCTACTGGAACACCAATAGGTCACCATCAAACCTGCTGAACTCCATATTTTAAATTTAGGCTCAGCCGGTCCTAACTGATGATTCACCACATTGTCATCCAGTTTCACAGGGGACATAGTCTATGATATTTACCATGAAATCAGGAAAATTTTAAACAAAAAACATCATTATCGGACACCGTTTTTCTGATGTAATAAAACCATCAAAAGCTTAAAGAAAATTTAACCGCCAGGTCGATAGAATTATCGTTGAGAATCAGCAATTCTGTTTAGCTCCGCACAGAGTTGCCTTTCAATCGGTTGCTTATGGCAGAATAATGTAACCCAGAAAATATGGAGCCCTCATGAACAAATCCGAACTTATTGATTCAATTCGCGAACTCAATTCAACCGCTTCGGTAGATTTTCTAAATCAATTTAATGAAGATGATTTGTTAGAATATATGGAACACCTGCTGGATGTGAGTCCGGAAGAACTGACCGCCGCGGTACCCAGTGTTCCTTATAATTAAAATCATGTTGCGGAAACAGATTGATTTTCCTCGTGCCTGGTGCCTGATATTTAAGAGTCCCTGTACGCCTGAATATTATCGGCCGTAAATTCTTCGTCGGGGTAATCCCAATTGTCGATGGAGTTTCAGTATCAGCCATTGTCCGTAAGGCGCCAGGCCCGCGGTCAGCATGGCGGAAAACATTATCACTAAAGAAAAGCTGGTGTAGCTTTCCACCTCCATGACTTTTTTCAGCGAGCAAATAAATAGCACAAAAATTTCCGCAAGAAAACTGCATAGAAAAGTTAATACTATCAAGGTTATGGGATGTTCTCCGTAAAACATTTCGCGCAGCCTGACAATCGCCCAGGCCAGTAATCCAAAAGCAAAGGCATAACTGCCCAGGGGCGCCTGGCTGCTCAGGTCTTTCACGAGTCCCAGTATCCAGCAGGCGATCAGTGCCTGGTCTGCCGGGCCGCGAAACGCCAGCACCACTGCCAGCAGTAACAATAAATCCGGCATCACTCGCTGTGGCCCGACACCGAAAAGACGTCCCACCCCTAACTGGAGTACCAGGGTCACAAACAACAATAGTACAAAATTAAACCAACGCATACCAGCTTTTCAATTTTATCTTTTAATAACCACGACTTCGCGCAGATTTTGCAGATCCACGGCCGGTTGTACCAAAATCTGCCATTCTACCGGGTTTTTCTCGGTCCGACGGCAACTACTTATATATCCGATTATCATGTCCATCGGCAGACCTTCATCATCGGAACGTGCCAACACCACATCTCCTGTTTTCACCGGTACGGTAGCAGGTATCAAATGGACGCTGATTTGCCCTAATCCTTTGCCTTTTAATATACCTTTAACCCGCCAGTCCTCCCGGCGTTGCGGGGCCGGCTCGATAGCCACTTTCATCGCCATTCCGGGATCGCTGATTAACTGCAGACTGGATGTCCAGGAGCCGGCATCACTGATCCGGCCTACCACCGCACCACTTAAGGCTTGTTCATAGATGGCATCCGTCTCTTCATCATTAAGAATGTTATCTTTATATATCTGTTTCGGCCATCCAATTACTATTTGTCCTGACTCCACCTGATTTCTTGTACCCCGGTCAAGAAATTTTACCTCTCTCTGGTTACTGGAATCGCTGCCGGTAATATAGGCAACAATAAGTCTGGCCCGGTCCAGACTCTGATTCTGACGCAAACCGGACAGCCTGTCGGTCAGATCTTTATAGTATTTCAGTTCCTGTTCAATATTAACTAAACGATTTGTATCTTGAATAGTGGCATCAACAGGTTCCTCCGGGGTATCCGACGGCACTTCCCCGGAATCATCCTGATGAATTTTATCAGTAACCATCAGTGACATATCCTGGCTGCCCTTGCTGAAGGGAGCCACTAAAACCGATAAAACATGATCCAGATGGTTGGTCACTCTGACCGGCAGTAACATACATACCACGGCACCCATCATAAGATAGGTGAAGATTTGTTTATGACTCAGTCGCTCAGATCGCCTCCCTGCCATGATTCTATTACCCTGCCGTGGGATGACTAATTTTATATCAAATCACATAGCGACAAGGGTCGCTACCAATGTTTTCATGTATATATACTTGTAGTTAATATGAATTTTTCAAAAATATAACATTCTTATGATGACCACACAATCACCAAATTGCTGCATCTTGAAAGATGGTGTGATAACGATGAATAACGAATAAGCAAGATAACTTTATAAATTCGTATCGTCTGATTCGAGTGTATCTTTCCAGAGTTCCAGGTTCTCCAGATATATACTGGTGCCCCGGGCTACGCAGGAGAGCGGATCATCAGCTACCCGGACTTTCAACCCGGTGGCATTACCAATAACAACATCCAAACGTCTCAGCAATGCCCCGCCGCCGGCCAGACAGATACCATTTTCGATCAAATCCGCTGCCAGTTCCGGCTCTGCTCGTTCAAGGGTTGCGGTTACGGTATCGATTATCGCTGAAATAGGTTCCTTCAGGGACTCACGTATTTCTTCGCTGGTAATAACAATCTTTCGGGGTAGTCCGGAGATAGTATCACGACCGGCTATTTCCATGGTCAATTCTTCATCCAGCGGGGCAGCAGAGCCAACTTCTATTTTGATCTTTTCTGCTCGGGCCTCACCTATTAAAAGGTTATATGTCCTCTTAAGATGGTTAATGATTGATTCATCCATATCGTCGCCGGCGATTCGTACGGATTCCCGCACGCTAATATCCGCCAGGCTCATTATTGCCACTTCGGTGGTACCGCCGCCGATATCCACGATCATGGATGCAGTAGGATCCGTAATTGGCAGGCCCGCCCCCAGGCCGGCAGCCATAGGTTCTTGGACCAGGTACACTTTTCGACCCCCCGCCCGCTCGGCCGAATCCAGTACTGCCCTCTTCTCCACTGCTGTTATACCTGATGGTACGGCAATCACCACCCGCGGTCGTATTAATCCGCGACGTCCGTGGACCTTACGAATAAAGTAATTCAACATTGCCTCGGTGATTTCAAAATCACTGATAACGCCATCTTTGAGAGGACGAATAGCTGAGATGGACCCCGGTGTTTTTCCCAGCATTTCTTTGGCCACCAGGCCTACAGCATTGCCATCCTGTAAAACCCGGTTGGTACCCTTACGCACTGCAACCACTGACGGCTCATTCAATACGATACCTTCACCCCGAACACAGACCAGGGTGTTGCATGTGCCCAAGTCAATCCCCATATCTAATGAAAACATTCCAAGCAAGGAATCTAAGAACACGCTCTGGTCCCTCTCATTCGCCAAAGAAAAGTACTCAAATTCAATCAGCCGATTTTAATTAATACAGCTGAGATTTGGTATTACTTAAATTTCGAAATGAATTCTAACTATTCCAAAGCTTCTTGGCAAGTGTGAGTTTTTTTAAATATTAAATATCTTGATTCAATTTTAATTAATTAGGAACGCGTTGTATGGTATGCCCAAAAAGCGCGGTGAATAGATACTACCCGATGAGTATTTATAGTAGATATGTGCTTTGCATGGAATTTCACTCTGATAAATAGATGGGTAATTTATCCTCAGCTAACTCTGATAAGCAGGGATTTTTTTGATCTTTTTCAGATACAACAGGATTCTGGACAGGCCAATCGACATTAATATGTTCATCAGACCATAAAATTCCATAATCATCTCCGGGAGTATAAAGGTCAGTACATTTATAGATAACGTCCGCTTCATCACTGAGTACACAGAATCCGTGTGCGAAACCTTCCGGCACAAATATTTGTTTATGATTGTTTTCTGACAGATGTACGCCTGTCCACTGACCAAAAGAGGGAGAACCTTTACGAATATCAACCGCAACATCAAAAATCTCTCCCTTAACCACAAATACAAGTTTCCCCTGGGGATGGTTTAACTGATAATGTAAACCCCGTATTACTCCCCGACAGGAATGAGAAAGGTTATCCTGAATGAACACTCGTTCCAATCCGGCCTCGGCGTAGGTTTTCTGATTAAATGTTTCCAGGAAAAAACCACGTTTATCGCCAAATACCTGAGGTTTGATAACCAATACTCCCGGCAGGTCCGTAGATTGAATTTGTACTCCCATAATTACTCCATTTATATTTTTAATAATGTTAATCAGCCGGCAGGCATCTACCGATGGCCCAGCGTTGCAGATTTGTTATTTTTTCCGCCATGGTTACCGACAGGGGTGGAGAGCTTTGGATCATATCCAGGATTATTTTAGTATCAAGCTCGATATTCCGGGAAAAGGCTTCATGCAACCCGGATACAATGGCCTGCTCAATTTCAGCCCCGCTAAAGCCATCTGCCTGGCGGGCAATGGCATCCAGGTCGAAATCATTCGGATTCCGCTTGCGTTTTTGTAAATGGATTGCAACTATTTCCTTACGTGTTTCCAGTTTGGGCAGATCCACGAAGAATATCTCGTCAAACCGGCCTTTCCGCAGCAATTCCGGGGGCAGGGCCTCGATATCATTGGCTGTGGCCACTAAAAACACCGATTCCTGATGTTCCTGCATCCAGGTCAGTAATGTTCCGAACATGCGTTGGGAAAGACCGCCGTCAATGTTTCGGCTGGCCGCTGAAGCGAATGCCTTTTCAATCTCGTCTATCCATAAAACGACCGGCGCCATCATTTCCGCCTGGCGAAGTGACATACGTAACCGGCGTTCTGATTCACCTATATAGCGATCATATAAAGCTCCGGTGTCCATTCGTAAGAGCGGTCGATGCCAGGCTGTGGCGATGGCCTTGGCGCAGAGACTTTTACCGGCCCCTTGAACGCCAAGCATCAGTACGCCGCGGGGCGTGTCAATACCGAACTCGGCCGCTTCGTCGGTTAAGGCATCCTGTCTCATTTGCAGCCATCGTTTTAAACGCTTCAACCCGCCAATCTCATTTAAATCAGTCGGGATCTCTATATATTCCAACAAACCGTCTGCCTGCAGCATTTGACGTTTCATGACAATAACGCTATTGATATCGTTCCGGTCAAAGCGGCGGTCATCGGATATCGTGGCGATAATAATCTGTTTGACCTGACGCCGGGTAAGCCCGCGCAGATTGCGCAGAATGGTCTTGAGCCCTTTTCGGCCGATATCGATTTCAATAGGGGTTTTCTGGTGAAATGTACGCAGGGTTCGTCGTACGATATCCTCCAATTCCTCTTCGTCCGGCAGGGAAATATCAAAGCGGGTTGTATAGAATTGAAGGGATTTGGGCAGTTCGTTACGATGGTCAACAATAATCAATGTACTGCCCAACCGTTCATATTGATAAATTAAATCGCGGATTACGCGAAGTACACGTGGTTCACGCAAGTGTTCCAACAGATCCAGTGCCAAGGCGATGAACTGGCCTTTCTGATGAGATAAATACAACATCCCTGCCGCCGGGTTTTCCGTCTGGGGGATAGACTCGCTATCGCTAATCAGGGCATTGCGAACGCCTTCCGTCACGGTCCAGACCCACATCTCCATTTGGAGATTGACCGCCGCCTCCACCACCAGTTCCCGGGTATAGACTTCCTCAAAGGTATTAACCAATATACACGGATGATGACCATCCAGCATCTTCTGTAATCGCTTTAGATCACCTTCACCGGTCGATTCTATCATGGATGATATTCTCCAGACGGCAGAGATAATTAAGTCTTTGTAAAAAAAGACTTTACGAGGCAATAAACTTATAGCCGGTATTTCTCGTCAAAATCCATTTATTTTTTTACATGTTCATTTTATCAACTTTATTTATATTTAACCAGAGACAATTAATCTATATTTCTCATATTCCTCTTGGCAGGAATATGGATGAAGTGTAATAAAATACGAAGGACCTTGAGAATTTAAAATTCTCAAGGTCCTTCTCGTTAGTGGTGAGAGTGGCCGCACACCCCTCCGGATGTGCGGCCACCATACTGGAGGTATCAGATAAATCTACCGGAGAGCTTACGGCAGCAGCCAGTTCTCAGCCAGCAGGCTAAAATCATTTAAGTCTACATCGCAGTCAACATCTATGTCACCAGGCAGATTGCAGGCAATGTCCAGGTCATGCTCGTCAACTCTGCCATCACCATTGATATCACCATCAAGATATCCGGGATTATCAAGACAGCTATCAGCGCCCATTCCGAAGTTGCCGGTTATGATAGCCGCGTCCAGATCATCAACCACACCATCGGCATTCAGGTCACCATACGGCAGGCCTATGATCGTCTCAACAAGAATCATTAAATCCTGGACATCGAGAGTACGGTCACCGTTCATATCCAGACTGTCATCCGCCCAGACGGCATCGTCCGAGGTCAGGTCGATGGACCGCAGCAGAGCATCATCCCAACGGGTGCAGCAGTAGCAGCCAACTTTTTCAGCTTTGATATCAGCCTTCCAGCCGCCGCTGAGAACGTCCAGCATATAATCGATATCCATATCATCCACGACGCCGTCAGCGCCTCTGGGATCAGCACCGGGAGCGACCGGATTACCGGCCACATCACCGCGGGAATCACCGGCTACATAAACAGCCTTGGTGTAGGCGCCTAACTGAATGGAGGTCCCGAAATAGTTTCCACCGGCCGCTGTATCCACTGCGGTGAAACCAACCGCACGATTCAACATTCCACCGACCAGAATCAGACCATCAGCATAATAGCGGACATCTTTGGCGTCCAGATTACCATCACCGTTCATGTCGCAAGCGATTTCCATGTCAAATACACTGGACAGACCCGTCGGAGCATAGGTGCTGTTTACACCGGCAGCTGGCATATTCGCAACCATCAGGGCCAGGTCAACCGCGTCACGATCACGATCATTATCCATGTCACCCTGAACGGTCATGCTGGCATGCAGCGGAGTTCCGCCCACCAGAACCGTGGACCCATCCGCCGCCAGATAATCCTGGGTCATTCCATCACTATACTGGCAGGGATCAAATAAACGGAAAGGAACTATACCGGCGCCGGCATAACCATAAGCCGGGAAGTTCCAGTCGTGGGGATCATCATTGTAAATATTGGGATTAAACTGATTGGGGTCATTCGGATCTGTCAGAACCCACTCACATGCCTGGGTGCAGTACACATCCGAGGGAACGGCCTTCATGCCTGGCAGCAGAGTGAAGTTCAGCGCCAGATATTCACCCGGCGAACCCGGAGGTGTCTGAGCGGCCACATAAGCGGAAATACTATCCTGAATGTTCTGCAGATACTGCTCGGCACTGCAGGAGATAGCGCCATCCACCCATACAAAGGTTTCCGAACCACCGCACTTCCAACCGGCATCAACATCCGTATTCACGATCGAATTAAAACCACCGCTATTGCCAGTGTTAGCCGACCAAGTCGGACGAGCATAAACGCCGCTATTCGGTACGAATTCCACGTTCAGCAGTTCGATCTCCTGAGCCAGGAACTGAGGGCCGGCCTTGTCATCCAGTCCATTGTAACCAACAGACAAACGTCGGTTTTTATTGGCTTCCTTCATTCGACTGGAGCCGCCCAGGTTAGTGGCCTGATGGCGTCGACCGAGTTTGGTAGTATCGCTATCGTCAATCTTCTTGGCCAGATTATCACCTTTACCCCAACTGGGATCAAGACAAATAGAACTCATGGCCCCATTGCGTGTGCCACTGCCGCTGTCACGGGTGGCGGCCACCAGGTTTTCACCACTGGGCAGACGGCCGGTCAGCCACAAATGACGCAAATCATCCTTGGTGATTTTACCATCCGGAACACCATCCCCGGGCGTGCTGTCAATGGCGGCGCCAGGATTGGCCGTGATACCAATAGATACCCAGGCAATGGGCGCTTCGCGAATATCCGCTGGGTCGGTATAGACTAATTCCTTTAAATAATTTTTCTGAGTCCCGACATCACCCTCATCCCAGTTGTCAATGGGGCACAGACCATAACCGTCATGCTCCGGTCCTCTTTCAGGATCGGAATTGCAGACATAACCACTGACAACGAACTGTCGGAGTGGAACGTCCATGACTGCCAGGTCAATCTGATTCTGAATTACCGGGCAACCACCCTGCTTGGTATTGGTAGCACAATAATCGCCTCCCGGGGTAATACCATCCGCATATTGTTGACGGTTGATATAAGCCTCGTCCGTAGGGGCACCGACTTCACAATCTTCGTTGATATCATGCCAGAGGTCCAGTTCTTTCAGACCGTTACCGCTGCCCACACCACGATAAATTACATGCCAGTAAATATTACTGTCCTTGCCGCAGGGCGGATCACTGGCCGGGCAATAGACACTGGGAGCCAACTGGTCAAGATTGGCAGGGCCAATACCGTATTTACTGGCCACCCCATCCTGGTCGGCATCGATATAGTCCTGGGTTGAGGACCCGTCGGCAAAAAAGGCTGAAAACAGCGTGGCGCCCGATATGTTGACCTGACCGCTGTGAGGGGTGCCCGCACAACCGGAGCAATCGGGAAGGTCAGGATATGGGTACAACGTACAACAGGGTACCCCCACGTCCGCCAGAGCGTTACTGCTGACCAGACCTATACTTAACAAAACCATACATCCTATATAAATACTTCTCATTTCATATTCCTTTCGGTCTTATTTCTGAAAATATAATTCCCTATCTACACCTTTCTACATTAAATAACGTATCCTTTGCTACTTTAACAACTCGCCTGTTACTCACCTCCTTTCCCGGAAGAGTTTAAATAATTCTCTTTTCATTTTTTATCGCCCTTTGCTCAATAGTCTTTACGCCTTCCTGTATTTGAATTTTTTCCAACTTTCCACAATCCACAACTTGTCTTTTAATGATTCAAAGTTGGGTAATAAACACAGAAAGCGTAAGTTGAATCACCATCTATAGTTATAGACACTGTTCGTGCCGCTCATACTATAAAAGTATTTACCCCAATGACGTTTATCCAGGGTTTCATACACATGCAGTCGTTCGACATGGCCATCGACATATAGGAAGTTACTACTTCCTCCGTAGTCCACGCCTTCCACTATAAAATGATCCGGGGCATGATGTCTTCCCACGGAATTGAGTTTCATATCGGAATCCAGCCAGTTTCCTCCCTGCTGATAGGTTTCGTAATCAGCCAGCCAGAAATTTTGGCTCTTGGGAGGGTACATATAACCTAATTGCGGTGAATTTTTCCAATAGGTTTTCCCATTTGCTGCGCCGGTGGCGGTAACAAATGCACAAACCGGGCGATGACTTTTACATAAATATCTGTTGTTCCCTTGTATCACGGTCAAAGCTTTCCAGTCCTGGTTAAATTCCGCGGCCAGAATCAACTCGCCCGGGCGGTCCTTAATAGCGCCTTCCTTGACTAACGAGTCTGTACGATATGTGCTTTCCGAGAGCAGGGTGTTAAACTTGTTACGGGGGATAAGTGCCTGGTTTGCGGTCAGGGCCATCCGTGGGGCCTGATTATCCTCCGGGGAATTGCTGGGCTGGGTATTACCCGCTGCGTCAACCTGGCCGTCTTCCCAGTTGTCCCGATTGTAGCCGGGATTCGTACGCGGGGCGCCGCCGTTTTTCATACTCGGGCATTTAAAGGCATCCACACTGCTATACCCATTTTCTTTGCCATAGATAAATCCAGACCAGTGATAATACCCTTCTACATCATCTGTGCCCTGGTTATTTGGCCCATACGTATAGGAAGCCGGATAGTATCCTTTATTATCCACTACGTACGATGCCATCCCCATGCCCACATTCTTCTGGTTAACAGAACATTTGACCGCCTGGGCACTGCGACGAGCCTGGGTTAATGAGGGCATCAGAATTGACAATAGTAATCCAATAATCGCAATAACCACCAGCAGCTCGACCAGCGTGAAGGCCCGACTCCCTTGTTTTTTTATTTGATATAGGTCTTTTGTTAACATTTTAGATACCTCCAGGTAAAAATTAAAAATTCCATTTATCTTTCTCAATACCACTTACAAATTCCAAAACGTCTTCATCACAGTTCTTTATATACCTTACTTACAACCGTTTCTCCCTGCCTGCCGTTCTAAATGTCAATCCATAATCTCTTACACCTCCTTTCTTTTCGGTGTGTATATGGGTTATTTCTCATAAACAACTGGATGTAATTAAATCGGGGAATTATTAGGGGCGTATTAGAGGTGTTTTAAAAATAAATAAATTTACAATTAAGACTAAATGAAATTTTTGCCCGGCCAGACCAGATAGAGGGGTTTCTGTTATTTCAGACACACGGATACAGCCGTCGTCTATATAAAAGGGTTAAAAAACTGAGTGGGGTACTATCGAGAAGCGTCTTTGAAACGATAGCCGACATTCCGAACTGTTTCGATATACCGGCTGTAAGATTTTAATTTCTTCCGGATGGATGCAACCTGAACATCAATGGTTCTGTCCGTTACTGCGTATTCACTGCCATGAATGGCATCCACTATCTGGTATCGGGTAAATACCAGTCCGGGACGCCTGGTCAGCATTTGTAAGATTCGAAATTCTGTATGGGTTAAATTGATGGGCTTGCCCGCCAATAATACCTCATGACGCGACGGATTAATCGTCAGATCATATATCTGGATTTCGTCACCTTCAACATTGGCATAATTCTTTCTGCGATTGAGGATATTTCGAACCCGGGAGGCCAGAACCTTAAAACTGAACGGTTTGGTCACATAGTCATCTGCGCCCAGTTCCAGACCGGTCACAATATCCGCTTCTTCGCCTTTGGCGGTTAACATAACAATCGGGATTTGTTCCGTCCGGGGATTTCTTTTGAGTTGTTTGCATATCTCCAGCCCATCAATGTCCGGAAGCATAAGATCCAGAATTATGATTTCGGGTTTTCTGCTATCGATTAATCTGAGGGCTTCCCGGCCGGTTTCGGCACAAAATACCTCATATCCCTGACGGGAAAAGTTGTATGTTAGTAGCTCGAGGATAGCATCCTCATCATCTACCAATACAATTTTAGAATCCGTCATTTTCTATTCCAGATAAAAAATAAACACTATTGCTCATATTCAATTGAGCAAATAGTAACGAATCAATGTTAAGGCAAGGTTAAATTTATATTAATTCTTTGTTAAAAAACCGCCTGGCTGAATAATACTTCATACGTGTATTGACATTGATCCATTATACTATCAGAATCAGAGGCAACGTTATCGGGCAATTGATGAGGGTGGTTAATGGTAATCTCTTCCCTGCTTACGGTTGTATGGCACTCCCTTTCCGCGTGGCAGGGAATCTGATTATTTCGCATATTCGCCATAAGGCAGACCAGAGATTTTACCACATTTTGCATTAGAATAAATGCTTCTGGAATATGTCCATCTTCTATATGGTCCGCTGCGTTGTGTATCAAAGAATGCAGATGCCCCAGTTCGATTAAAGAATGGTTTTTATACTGTTCCTCTGTAATCATTTATTTACCTCATTTGTTAATGATTTCAAATCGTTTCCTTTGTAATAAAATATATAATAAAGACATTAATATTATATGAGGACTATGTGAATATTTGGTTAAAATTCACTGTTTTGGTGAAAATATCACGTACTGGCAGGCCTCGGGTATCCAATTTCAGTATTTTAATACAATAACCACAGGAAGGAAAATAATATGTCAGATAAAGAAGGAGGGCGTTTCCGGGCGGGCGTAATACCAATAGTATTATATAAAACGGGCGATTTTTGTGTCTTCGCAGGAGAAAAGAAGCTGGTGATGGCGCAAAAATATATCGGATGAAACAGACAGGCTGTTTTTAGTCGAGGATTTTGAAAAAGGTATCAAATAAATCCATGCCGCGCAGGCATACATAGATCGCTGTGGCCAGCATAACGAATGCTGTTAATCCCAGCAGTGCGGTATAGATGTCATTTTCAATCTTATGTTTCGATTTCTTTTTTATGCTTTCCGCTGCCATAGGAATACCTTTATTATCCAGGGGTGAGTGTTAATAATTCGATTATCATTTAGAAACCGGTAGTAACCCGATCACCCGGCACCACGGTTCCCTGGAGATTATCAATTAATCCAACCGACTCCGTCGGTTCCACGTAAGTGACTTTGAGGTCGCCGAGGAATTTATCATTGCGATAGATAGAGAACTTCGTGTCCTGACGGACACCGGATGAACTTCCCACAGAAATTGCGGCCTGATTCCCTTCGATATCCGTAATTTCGCCACGGATAGGTACGCCGGTCTTTTTTATTTCGGTTAAGGTGACCTGGCCACCTGGGGATAATTTGCGTGAAGCCAGAGTAACAGTATCAATTTTTTGTCTGAGCGAGGCGTTTTCTTCTTCCAGTTGATAGATGTTTTCCAACTGGCGTTTGCGAATGGATTTGAGTTGATCATTCTCCACTTGCAGGCCGTTAAGATTGCGGGTCAGCTCAATCACTTGTGTCTGAGCAGCAATCATATTGGCCCGATCCTGGTCAAGTTCTTTTTGGAGAGCCATTTGCGCCTCATACATGTTCTGGATGGTTTCACGTAGTACCCTGACCGTTTGGATTGCTGTCTCTGAATTATCGGCATATGTGGCACTTTCTATTTCGGCCAGATTAAGCCGGCGGTCCAAATCGTTATTGACCTTATGGACCTCTTTGATATTTTCTCGGATTTTTGCGATAATCACATCGCTTCGGGCACGAGCTTCGGACATGGCTATATTGGCCGCTACCGCCTGTGCCTGAGCAGCTTCAGCTATGGTCTTTTGCTGTTCGTATCTTATCTTCCAGTTTTGAGTATTGCTCACAAAAGTGACCACAATCCCACAAATAAATATTGCAAGGGCAGATACCAATAAGGCAAATACTTTTGCTAATGTACTCACAAGTCTTTGCTCCTTATGTAATTACGTATTCTGGGTTGCGAATGATTCAGCGAAAGTCAATTTTTTTAATATCGCCTTTAATCATTCCTCCACGGGTGTGACGTATATTTTCGGTTTGTTAATTTCAGGCTGGTCATTTGAGAACTACATCATTCTCATATACAGATTATATATTTTAATCTAATGCCAATATAAGTCAAGACTTTTCTCCGGCACGAAATTGGGAAAATCGAATGTTTCATCGCAATGGATGGATTGATTATTTGGATCCGATCTATACACTTTATGGTAACTTGCTGCGACATTAAGATTTATAACCTATTATATACGATGAGTTAAAAAACATTTGATGGTATATTATGGTTATATTACGAGCGTAATAGCTAATATGGGAAGTGTAGATAAAATAGGTAATTTAATGTCTATATTTTTAACAAATAAATAACTATTAGTTTGCGGGAGTATATTGAATAACCAGGGCCGGCCTTTGATCTGCGGGTAAATTTTCAGCAGCATAGAATCCCAGAAAATCTGTAACTGAATCGTTGTTTTGGGGGGTTGAAAAATAGATACGTAACTGAGTTCTGCCAAGCAGATTCACAGCATTCAATCCCGTCGGATTAAATACGGTTGAGGTCATAGGCTGGTCTTCACCAGGATCGCTGATGAATTCGGCAATGGCAATGCCTGCCGCGGCAGACTGCCAATCAGAGGCTTCAAGGACGGGATCGCCGCTAAAACCTGTATCAATATCAACCAGGCAATCTCCACCCCAAATAAAGGGAGATACTCCTACAGCCGCACCGCGAGTTATCTGCAGATAGGCGCCAATCACCGTGCAGTCATCCGGCAGATAAGAAGTGTCAAAAGAAAGGATTGTCTTATAACTGTATTGGATACTGCTGCCATAGAAGTCCCCGAGGCGCAGGGCTTGATTGTTGCTATCATCCGCGTCAAAATTAATGCCGGACCCACTCCCGTTTTGATCCCAGACCCGCCCGTCTTCATTGGCTATGCTGTAAAAAGTCGCCACCGAATAGGGGCCAAGATAATGTACTGTCAGCCTGGGCACAGAGAATTCACTACCCGGATAATCACCTGAATAGAAACCCAGATAATCGCTGGTTGTATTATTGTTCGTTGCTGTTTCAAAAGATATCCGAAACTGGACGTTACTTAGCGAATTAATTAGATTTAAACCTTCAGAACTGAAATCGGTGGATACCATCGTATCACCATTAAATGCCGGCGCTGTTAAAAATTGTGCGATATTGTTCGCGGCCACGCTCGCCTCCCAGTCGGAAGCCTCTACCTGTGCGGTAGCCCCCAGAATGTTGTCTGCATCGATTACGCAATTGCCTCCCCATCCAAACGGATTGGTCCCGTCGCTGTAACCCTGAGTTAATTCCAGATTAGCCGAGACAATGGTAAATTCATCCGGCAGAAGCGAAGTGTCAAAAGATAATATATTCTTATACGTATAGTTGTTCGGACTCAGATAGACATCACCCAGGCGCAGGGCTTGTGAGTCAACCGCATCATCGTTGAAACCGGATCCCGTTTGCTGCCCGTTTTGGTCCCAGACACGGCCGTCACGTGGACCAAAACTCAGGAAAGTTGCCTCGCACTCAAACTGGCCTCCTGCGAGCCAGTTCTCCGCCAGAAGCAGTAACTCCTGCTCATCGACCTCACCGTTTAGATCAAAATCAGTAAATTCACACCAGTGGGGTAATGTACAGACATCCAGCCAATGCCGGGCCAGAAGGGCATAATCCTCTAAATTCACCTTATGATCGTTATTCGCATCACCATTAGGTTCATAGGGGCCTGTGCTGATGGTATAAGTGCTATTACCGTTGTTTTCATTAACAACCACTATAGCATATTTCCCCGTGGCATCCGCTGTTATGATCATCTCCTCCGTCGTACCGGATCCGGCCGCATCCAACTGCCAGTCATAATTATCTCGATTGCCGGACGAACGTGCAGGACTAAACATAAACAGGCTTAGATCCGCATTTCCTCCGAATATTTCCAATCTAACCCGGTAGGGCGTTCCGGCGGTGAGTTCCACTTCATACAGATCAAAAACCTCGTCCGTTTCCATACACGCGGCATAATTTGATCCGGTATTCGATAGTTCATGCGCCGGGCCTTCCATTTCAATCTTATACTCATCTGGAGGACCGTTGTAAACCCGGGCATAATGTGTGGTACTGCCCCATAGTATGCCGTTGGTTACCACGAAATCCGCCACCGAACCTTCCGCGGTGGAATATTCATAAGGTGAATCGAAATCATAACTGTCATCCACCTGCAGGTCTAAATCGCTATTGGGATCCATAGCAACACCAACCCAACTTGTTCCACTTACCTCGTAATAGAAATCCTTGGGAACGGCCATAAATAAGACCGGCTCGTCATGTAGCAAGTGAAATATCGAAGCCATGGTTACTTCAATAGTATTGTACAATGAACACGTATTATTTAAAAGATAATCATCATCGTTAAAACCGTTAACAGTTATAATTCCGCCTATATAATAGGTTCCCAATGGAATATCCGTGGGAACGATCACGGTATAGTCGGAGACATTATGGCTTTCAGCCGGATAACTACTCCAGGAAAAATACGATCCCAACGGATAATCGCCGGTCGTGATCTCCCGGTCGCCGGAGAGATAAAAACGCACCCGCATATCCGATACCGCGGTGTCACTCATATTTTCCACGGTAATATTTTGCACAGTCATACCCTGTCCCGGCTCATAAGTAGTTAAATCCGCAGTCGAATTTACCAGCCCGTTGAGGGCATAATACGACTCAATACCGACATCGGTGATGGGCAGAATATCGGTTTGATCTTCATATTGCCGTCGAAACAGATAAGCATCCACCGCATGGATCCCCCAGCCGTCTTCTACCCGATTATAATAATAACCGTGCATTACGCTGGGTTGTTCATAAGCGTAGGATTCGCCCAGCGAGACTTGATACCCCCAACTGTGACCGGATTCGTGCATAACGGCGGGACGCAGAAGTATCACGGATGAATTGCCTAGAGCAAATTCCGGGTCATCCGTCCAGTCGTAAGCCGCGTTACAAAGGACATCTGATTCATCTATGCGGCCGCAGGTGGGTTCTCCAAATCCTCTTCTGGTCCAGCAGGCTGCCAGACCGGAACCCCAGTGAAAGCTATATTCCAGATACAGTTCTTCATCGGTAATCCACCCACAAAACTCATTCTGATAATTCGGCCCCCAATCACCATCATCTTCCAGAGTCAGGTATATATCCATGAATTGATTCCAAGTGTCTATACAATCCTGATTGATGGGATAACTCCAATCCTCTATCGGCACTTGATCCATCACCAGAGGAAGCTCATGATACCCACAGGTGTACAGTTCGCCGTTGGTATAAGATCGGTCTCCGGTTAGCAGTTGGGAAATCGATCCGTCTGTGAGAGAGTTAACTCTCTGGGCGGCATGTAGTCCATTATTCCGTAATCGTCTGGAGGTTTTAATATCTTCAGGAACGATCCGGTTGTTTTGTCTTTGGTATAATTTTCCCTTGCCCCCGCCTAATTTAAAGTTATGTGCCGAAAGAGGTTTTTTTAGTGAGTTGGAGATATAATTCCGGAATCCGTTCATATTCACAGGCGTACATGTTTCCGAGGATGTATTAAAATCTTTACTTTTTGCCTTAAGATATTTTTTGTTTTTTCCTGCAGGAGATTCGGGGTGAGATAATTTTTCAAGGAAAGAGTGTTCTTCTAAAAGGCTCTTTCCGTTGCGGATTCGCTTAATCCGTGAAGCACTTTTCTGTAATTCCGAATCTTCCGTTTGATACAAGGCTTTTTTTCCGGGGGTCAGGGGATAGTCATCGCCGGTTATTTCATCGTTAACAATCTCGAACCAGCCCTGATGTCCACCTATGAGGGGATTAAGATATGTCTTTCCATCATCCAAAACAAACAACAGATACCGATGGTCCATAATGAATTCCGGAGTTCCCGGGACTTTTATTTCGCTGTCCCCGACCTGTCCTCCCGCACACGTAATTTTGATCATACTGTTGCGGCTCTGCATGGAACGAGGTGATGCAAATAACACCTCCACCTCCTCAAAGTACGTATCCGTCAGAATCATATTACCTGCCTGGTTAAAGTAACTCTCCTGGTTCGCCACGCTACCGGAAAATATCAAATCCGCCGTGTGGGCCACTTCTTCAAAGGGAACCTGCATCTCCATACCCATACTCTGCGCCGGCCAAATACCCAATAGTGAAGTCAACAGACTGATGAGCAGGAAGATAACAGTGGAAAGGTGGAAAGGGTAGATATGCGATAATTTAATCGTATAGAAATTTATCGTTTTCGCCAACGCCGGCGATAGTGATAATCGTTCCGATACGGCTCTGCCAGAATACAATTCCGCGAAAGTTGAAAATTTAGACAAAAAGGGTAGCCCCAGTTTGTGAAAAAGGGTTTGATGCTTCATTGAAATTCTCTTTTATCCGGTCCTTTGCTTAAGTTGTTGAAAAAAACGATTACCTGTAAAGTAACGGCCGGTATCAGCTAAATACCTAAATCCTACAGGTCGCAATAATTATATCATTTTTTGCCTGTAAAGTTAAGTAAATTTTAATGAATTTTCCGTTAAAACCAGATTATTCAACCTCTGCATGAATGTAGCTTATTATATATAATGCACTTAGCTGCAGGTTAGTATCAATTCCGGCTAAATATTTCCCTGCAGGATTACCTTGGCGGTCGGCATTGCCTGGCGGCATCTTTAAGGTCCGCGACGGCCTGTGAAGGCGGGCAGGGCTGGCGGAAAACGGCGGTGCCGACTACGATGGTATCGGCTCCGGCTGCGACGATGTCGGCAATATTGTCGGCATAGATGCCGCCGTCCACTTCCAGTCGCTGATCGTCACGGAGCATGGTCCGCAGCGTCCGGCAGCGATCCATACTTTCCGGTATAAATTCCTGGCCGCCAAAACCAGGCTCGACTGTCATCAGCAGGACCATATCAATATCGTTGATGACCGGCTCCAGGGCCTCAACCGGTGTAGCCGGTTTGATGGAGATACCCACATTGACTCCCAGATTACGTAACAGCTTTATCATGGCGTGCGGATCATCGACAACCTCCAGATGAAAGGTAATTCCATTGCTGCCGGCCTTGACAAATTCAGGGGCATATTTCATCGGATCAGAAATCATCAGGTGGGTATCAAAAAAGAGGGTACTGTGAGGGCGCAGCATGGCCACGACCGGCGGCCCGATGGTGATATTGGGAACAAAGTGCCCGTCCATAATATCCAGATGCAAGAGCCTGACATAACCTTCAAGGCCGCCAATGATTTCACCCAGTCGGGAAAAATCAGCTGCCAGAATGGAAGGGGCTATCTCTATCGATGGATTTTCAGGTAACTTACGCAATAGTCTATGATTGGTTAAATGAACAATTCCCGGCGATAAAACCAGGAGGATTGTAACGTTTGGATATTAACATGCGAGAAAACATTTTTTTTATATTCCACAAATTCTGATTATTCTTTATCGTCGAGGATCTCCAGACAGGTGAATTTTTTGCCTTCCAGGAATTCCAGACTGGCGCCGCCGCCGGTGGAAATATGACTCATGCGGTCTTCCAGTCCCAGCGTTTCCACAGCCGCGGCACTATCTCCGCCGCCGATGATGCTGACCGCTCCATTATCAGTGGCCCTGGCAATCGCTTCCGCCACTGCCTTGGTACCGGCATCAAACGGCTCCTTTTCAAATACACCCATCGGCCCGTTCCACACAATGGTTTTGGCGTCGGAAAGTTTATCCGCAAACAGCTTACAGGTCTCCGGCCCGATGTCCAGACCCTGCCACCCGGCCTCAATATTACCCGTATCCACCCGATTTTTGGCGTGTTCTTTTATCTCCTGGGCAATCACATTATCCACCGGCAGGACAATTTCACAGTCCTTACTCTTGGCCGTAGTTAACAAATTTGAGGCCATTTCCAGCTTATCCTCTTCACAGATACTATCGCCTACTTCATAACCCTGTGCTTTAAAAAAGGTGAAGGCCATGCCACCGCCTATCAGAATACGATCGACCTTACCGAAAAGGTTGTCAATAACATTAATCTTGTCACTGACCTTCTTACCGCCCAGAACGGCCACAAAAGGTTTTTGCGGATCAGACAGGGCATCTCCCAGATATTTAAGTTCCTTTTCAATCAAAAAGCCACAAACCCGTTTACCCGGTCCTAATATCGAAGGCACACCAAACATGGAGGCATGCTCCCGATGGGCGGTGCCGAATGCGTCGTTGACATAGATATCCGCCAGTTCAGCCAGTTGACTGGCAAATTCCGGCATATTCTTGGTCTCACCCTTATGGAACCTCAGATTCTCCAGAACCAGCACCTCGCCGTTTTTAAGAGCATTTACCATGGCCTTGACTTCCGGGCCAATACAATCAGGAGCCAGCTTCACCTCCTGATCCAGCAATTCACCCAGTCGTTTGGCGGCCGGGGCCAGGGAATATTTGTCATCGCGATCACCCTCGGGACGTCCCAGATGCGATGCGAGTATCAGACGGGCGCCGCCGGCCAGGGCCTTCTTGATGCTGGGCAGGGCCATCTCTATCCGACGGTCATTAGTAATGTTACCTTTATCATCCAGGGGAACATTAAAATCGACACGCATAAACACACGTTTGCCTTTAACATTGATATCGGCGATTGTCTTCTTAGCCATTTTTCAAACCTTTCATTTGAAATACAAGCATCTGGGTGTAATGAATAAGATTCTAAAAAGGATGAAGGGCCCAGGTGAAAATCCCTGAGCCCTTGATGTTTCATATTTCGGCCGGATCTTTAACCCAGTTTGACCAGCAGCTTCATCATATCCACGGTTCGGCAGGAATAACCCCACTCATTATCGTACCAACTAACCACCTTAATGAAATTGGAGCCGCTCTTGGGCATGGTTATGGTGGAAAGAGCATCAAAAATGCTGGAATGGTCGTCCCCGATAACATCAGAACTGACAATGGGTTCGTCACAGTAAGCCAGGATACCTTTAAGATTTCCTTCGGCCGCCGCTTTAACCGCGGCGTTGATTTCGTCAACAGTCACTTCCTTACTCAATTCGGCTGTTAAATCCACCACACTGCCGGTGACAACCGGTACTCTCATGGCAAATCCGTCCAGTTTCCCGTTAAGAGCTGGGATAACCTTGCCCACGGCACGAGCGGCGCCGGTCGTGGTAGGAATAATATTCATCGCCGCGGCCCGGGCCCGCCGCAAGTCGGAGTGGATCATATCGGCAACATTCTGGTCATTGGTATAGGCGTGAATTGTGGTCATAATACCCCGTTCGATACCAAACGTCTCATGCAGCACCTTGGCCAGTGGCGCCAGGCAGTTGGTTGTACAACTGGCATTGGACACGCATTTATGTTCTGGCTTGAGATCCTTGTCGTTTACGCCCAATACAATCGTGGCATCAATCTCGTCCTTGGAAGGAACGCTCAGAATGACTTTCTTGGCCCCGGCCTTGAGATGATCGCCGTAGCCGCCTTTGGCACTTTCTCGATTACGGAACACACCTGTCGATTCCAGGACGATATCCACACCCAGATCACCCCAGGGCAGATTGGCCGGATTCCGTTCCGAAAGCACCTTGACCGTACGGCCATTGATGACCATATCCCCGCCTTTTACGGCTATCTTCCCTTCAAATCGACCCATTACTGTATCATATTTGAGCAGATGGGCATTGGAATTCACATCGCACAGATCGTTGATCGCTACTAATTCGAACTCCTCGGCCCGTTTGGCCAGAATACGCGTCACTGTCCGTCCAATACGGCCAAATCCATTAATTCCTACCTTAATTGCCATTATTGTAACTCCTTTATTTCTAAGGGCATAAGTTAAAATAAACAGCGGCGTCCACGTCAGCCACTACCTGGCCGGGGTAACTATTTATACCCCACGTTATAATAAAACTCGATACAGCTTAACCATACAAAACCACCTGTCAAGCAAATTTCCTGATGGAAGTACCCAACCTCAGGCAAATCATCACTGATCCGATAGGATTCATTGCTTGGACAGGATTTTCCTTGGCTACTCTATACCCATCCTGTCACAGACATGCGAATACAGAAAAATAATCCTTGATAAAATAGTATACAGACAAGGTTTCTCCAATATTTATAAAAAGTGCAGGTATGGCTAAATTCAGCCTGTTATTTTATTCATTGGGATCAGGGGTTTTGATCGGAAGTGCGGCTTCTTCTGTTTTCATTTCTTTATCTTCTGATACGATCCACTGAAAGACTGCCAGGCAGGCGTCCCGGTCGCACTGGAAAGAGATGCAATTCATCGCATTGCAGGTAGTCAAAATGGTACTATCAACACGGTCACGGGCCGCCGTGCTATAAAAACGATTCACGTAGATAGAATCCGTAAGCGGAGTGATACTTATCAGAAAGAAAATAAAATTGGCCAAAAAATAACCAAATATGAAACCAACCACTACCGCCACCAGCTTGTGTAAGACATCAGGTAAAGTAACATCAAAACAATGAATCAGATAGAGTCTTACAGAAAAATAGATCAGGGCATAAATAAACAGACTGGTCAGAAAAATAGCCGAGGCCAGATAATAATCGCTTTCTCTGATTTCAGGTATAAAATTGGTAAGGGTAGGGCAGAGCATGATACCCAGATAGATGGATACCAGACCATTGAATAACATAGCCCAGGTCGGCAAAAATCCTGCTTTTCGGCCGATATAGGCAAAGCCTGCACCCGATATTAAACACAGTATAAGTATCATGGTTTCCTCTTTCTGCCTTTAATGTCTTTCCTTATAACTCCTGGCAACTCTTCTCATACCTCCCTCAATATAGCGTTTAGTAATTACACTCAATTTAGAATAATTCAAATGTATATGAATTTGTATTTAACTTACGTTATTTCATTGAGTTAACACAATACTCCTGGCTCAACACCAGCCGGTCCGGCGAAAGCTGGTAATTCACTTGTCAGTCGGGATTATCCCACATTGGAAATAACTCTTTTTACTTCCTTGAGGGAGGTAATTCCGGCCAGGGCCAGGCGAATACCCTGTTTTTCCATATTATTTCGTCCCAATCCTTTACCATCAGTCCTGAATTCACTTAATGATAAATTGCTGCTGAGTAACTGACTTTTGATAGTATCATCCAGCACTGTAACGTCAAAAATACCGGTCCGGCCCCGGTATCCGGTCCAGCCGCATTCCTTACAGCCGCGTGGCTCCATCACTGCGGACGGATCCAGGCCTTTAGACTGCAAACGGGTAATCTGAGTATCCGAGAGATTAGCACTACGTTTACAGACCGGGCATAAGCGCCGGATTAGTCGTTGCGAAATGATGACATCCAGCCCCGAAGCCAGCAGCATGGGTTTGATCCCGAGATCGATCAGTCTCACCAGCGCGGAGCGGTTACTGTTACTGTGCAGGGTGGCAAAAACCAGGTGTCCGGTCTGCGAGGCCTGCAGGGCTATGGTGGCCGTTTCTTCATCTCGTATTTCGCCTACACAAATAACATCCGGGTCCTGCCGTAGCACGCTGCGCAGCACGGAGGCAAACGTAATATCCGCTTTGGGATTTATCTCGATCTGGCTCACCTGCGGCAGAACATATTCAATCGGGTCTTCGATCGTTATCACATTACGCTGACTAAAATCAATCTGGCGGAGCATTCCGTATAACGACGTGGTTTTGCCGCTGCCGGTAGGGCCGCAAACCATCACCATGCCGGACTGCCTCTGGATAGTGGCGTTAATGACTTTAAGCTGCGATTCGTTGTATCCCAGGTCCTTGATTGACAGAGGCGCTATGTTCTGGTTCAGCACCCGGATCGATAGTTTTTCCCCGTGTAATACCCCGGCACTGGCGCTACGGAATGATATGGTTCCGTCGGAGGTCTGGGCCACAAAACCGCCATCCTGGGGCCGACGTTTTTCCGTGATATCCATACCCGATATTACCTTAAGACTGTTTACCACCGCTGTACACGTGGGAGCGTCCATTTCACATATCGTACGCAGATAACCATCAACCCGAAAACGGATATTGAACTTCATCGGATCAATAGGATTAATCAGGATATCCGTAGCCAACTGTTCAATGGAGTCATGGATAATACCTTCCACGATTTGGAGTATCTCCATATCCTTATGGTTTCTTTTACTGCCATAAGCCTCTGAAAGCGATCTGCCGGAAGCATCAATCAGAACCGTAGATTCACTGCCCCGGGCACCGGCATACTTTCTATTTACAACACTTACGCCGTGAGTTTTTAAGGATAATTTAAATGCCTTGAAGAGAGACATTTTTTTCATTTCCGCGGTCCTAACCACATGGACCATAAAAAGGATGAAAAGATAGAATGGGCCCCCGAAGAGCATCAGAAGATTGGACAGTTGCTTATAATCTTTAGGGGTGAGAGGATGAGCTCGAAAGCGAAACGCCATATAAATGCCCAGGTAGAACCAGAAAACAATAAAACCCAGTCGGTATGGGCTAAACGGCAGCCCACTCCGGACAGCTGCCGCCATTATCAACGTAACTTCCTTTGAACAGGCAAGTAACATAAATTAATGGTTATCCATGTATCCAAAAAGATCGGTTAGTGCTCACTATAACCAAAACGCCAAAGCCATAACTGAATAGTATCCGCAAAGACTATCCCATGCAACATAAAATTTTATACCTGAAAAGCATCCCCGCCCTGCCTGCCAGGTAATAAAGTATTTGTTATCAATGGGTTACACTTCTTACGCGATATAAACGCCCGTGGTTTTGATATGACGGCATGAGTTTCAAAAATTTCAATAGGTCGCAGGTGTCTAAGGATTTTTCTGGTCATCAAAAAATTCTCACAACCAAAAACCCACAATTCACCACAGATTCAACCTTGTCCATCCTGTATATCTTCTCTAAAATAACATCTTTACCTACATGAACAATTGAAATTGACCTGGAGATTTGACCGATGGTGATAACCGAAAAACTGAGTATTAAAACACGAGGTAACTGTGATGTTGTGGATATTACCTCTCAGGTACAACAGGCTCTGGACCATTCTGACCTTAACGATGGCACTGCAACACTCTTCAATGTCGGCTCCACGGCCGGTCTGACCACGGTGGAATTTGAGCCCGGACTGGTAAACCATGACCTGGCCGCCGCTTTCGAACAGGTTGCCCCCGAACATGGCACCTATCAGCACGAACTCACCTGGCATGACGACAACGGCCACGCCCATGTCCGTGCCTCCCTGCTGGGGCCGTCTCTGGTGGTCCCGTTTGTGGACGGAAGACTTACACTGGGCACCTGGCAGCAGATCGTACTCATCGACTTCGATACCCGGTCTCGTACTCGAACTATCATTTGTCAGATCATCGGCGAATAATTCCATTCTCATCCCCTTAGGGAGGCATGCTTTCGCGTTAGCGTAAGCATGTTCTTTACTGTTATTGCTAAGAATTTACATTCCTATCACTTAGTGCGTGACCGTTCGAGGACATGTTCCAGGTTGGCCAGCATCGTGTTGACCTGTCTGTCCTTGAGGGTGAGAATATCGCGCAGGGCCTCGCCGATAGCGGGCAGGTATTTTTCGATGTAGCTTCGTTTGAGAGCTTCTTCGCGTTTTCGTTTCTGGCCGCGGAGATAGCGTCCCAGGCGGCGTCCGCATTCGGCCAGAGCCAGTTTAATTTCTTTGATGATTTCCGGATAATGGGCGACTGCCTCCTTGCTCTCGGAGGTAAACGGCACCCACACCGAGGCCATATGCACGATGACCGTGATTGGCCCGGCCGGCAGCGCTCCCTTACTTTGCGAGAGGCCGTAAAGGCGCCAGTTGGTCTGCATAATGGATTTGAATATGGCGCATGCCGACTGCTGGTAAAGCAGCGGTACTCGGTTGGCAAACCGTAATACCCGCATAAGCTGTTGCTCGCCAACACCGTTGTTGTTCTCCTCCTCATCTTCCACACTACTGGTACCGCCACCGTAAGCCAGACCCGCCTCGATCTGGAAAGGATTGCCGCGATAGACTGACGGCGGACGTGTGCATACAGTATAAAATTCCGCCTGGACCACCTGCTCCAGACCCTTTTGAAGGGCCTCCTCCCCGATGGGAACCACACAATTGGTGCTGGGCGCCATGATCTTGGTTTGGCTGATGGCCTTATACAGGTTTTCCATGTCCGTGTGCGTAAGAGATTTTGGCCGTTTACGTGCTGAAATTTTGGCCGCGTCGAGGATTTCCTGGCTCACGCGCGGAGAGACCCGCGAAAATTCATTACATAAAAACGAGGCCATGGTGGAATTGGTCGTATCCTTGGCCATCTTGATCAATATTCCCAGTTCCACGCCGAACGGGTGCGGCTTGACCGCCTTGGGAACCGTGACTACCTGTTCTACGGACCGTTCATAAATGCGCTCCTGTCCGTCCGGCATAATATAACGAAAACGTGCATGCGGATTGGTAATGGCTGTTTGGCTTAGATATTCATCCACGCTCTGGCGGCCCCGCTGGTATCGGCCTTCCAACTCGATCTCCACACGTGTGCCGCTGCGCATATCCCATTCGATAACTTCGTCATTAATAATATCCGGGCGGTTTTTCTGGGTATCGATGCGCAGTTCATAATGATGGGCCTTACTTTTAGGCCCGGTCTTGCTGTTAATCTTGACGCTCTTGCCCGTGGTCAGCAGCCCGTACATACCCGCTGCGGAAATACCGATCCCCTGCTGCCCCCGCGCCATACGCAGGGAATGAAATTTACTGCCATAAAGCAGGCGCCCGAAAATATTGGGTATCTGTGTCTTGACAATCCCCGGTCCGTTGTCCTGTACCCACATCAGGAACCGGTTTTCAGCCGTTTGTTTAATACCCACCTCGATATCCGGCAGTATATGAGCTTCTTCACACGCATCCAGCGAATTGTCCACCGCCTCCTTGACCGCGGTTAGGAGTGCCTTACTGGGGTTATCAAATCCCAGCAGATGCCGGTTCTTGGCAAAAAACTCACTGACACTGATCTCCCGCTGGCGCGACGCCATGGCCTGCGCCTTGGCCGCGATCTGATCATCCTTTATAGGCTCTGGTAATGACTTACTGCGCGAAGGGGTATCTGTTTTAGATGCTTCGCCTGGAATTGCCAGAGGTTCTTTCTTTTTCGCGGCAGAACTCTTCCGGGCGGATTTCTTTGGCGAGTGTTTTACTACGGTTTTCTTCTTTTTAGCCGGTGTCGTACGTTTACCCGAACGGGGCTGCCCTGAGTCTGCCGAAGAAGGCCTGGTTTTTTTTCTGCCGGGTGTCTTCGGGGATGATCCCTCCTCAAAAGAAAAACTCAACTGCCCCTGCGCATCCTTTTTCTTCTTACGGGCCAACATGGTCTCCTTACCAACTCAATATACAGCGAAATTTATCTCAGGCTGGTCATAGTAACGTATAATCCCGAAATGTCAACAGGGAAAAGAAGGGCCTCCCACATGTTTGTGAGCCGAAGAATAGCACACGGATTGCGCGGATGATACCGATTTTCACGGATTTTAATTGCCACAGAAAGAATATCACCCCTTCGCAGGCAGGGGCACAAGAAATTTTGATTTGAGATTTAGTCAAAACCATGCTTAAGCTCCGTTTCACTACGCGTAAGCATGCCACCCTTTTAGTTATAATATTTTGATAAAGAATTGGTTAAGTACTTTTTGTAAAATTGATTTTACTATACTGTTAAAATT
>JAFGHE010000108.1 GCA_016930295.1 Sedimentisphaerales bacterium | reverse complement strand
TGGCTCCGGTGCAGCGACGGTAGGTCTTCTGGAACCGCGCAGTCGCTATTTTCTCCATGGTTTTGGTTATCTTGCGGATATTGACGATGGAGTTCCGCCGTTTGACTATGTCTTTGGCACTGGCCATAATCAGAATTTTCTATTGTCTTATAAAAAGATTTTTAAATTTCAGGATGGCGTTGCGCAGGCGGTCTCTCATATCGTCGTCGATGTGATCTTTGCTGCGCAGCTCACTGAGCAGGTCGCTGTGGTTATCTCTGAGATGCTCATGCATCTGTTTCTCGAAATCTGCTATCTTGTTCTCGTCCAGATCGTCCAGAAATCCGGTATTTCCGGCAAAGATACTGATCACCTGATCGAAGATATCCATGGGCTGATACTGCGGCTGTTTGAGCAGTTCGATCATCCGGTAGCCGCGGTCCAACTGGGCCTGGGTCGCCTTATCCAGGTCTGTGCCCAACTGGGCGAACGCCTCCAGTTCCCGAAACGACGCCAGGTCCAGGCGCAGGCGCCCGGCCACCTCTTTCATGGCCTTCACCTGCGCCTTGCCGCCCACCCGGCTGACGCTGATACCCACATCAATGGCCGGCCGCACCCCTGCAAAGAACAGGTCCGGTCGCAGATAAATCTGCCCATCGGTAATGGAGATGACATTGGTGGGGATATAGGCTGAGACTTCACCTTCGAGGGTCTCGATGATGGGCAGGGCGGTAAGTGACCCGCCGCCCAGTTCGTTGCTTAGTTTTACAGCGCGTTCCAGCAGCCGGCTGTGCAGATAGAATACATCGCCCGGATACGCCTCCCGTCCCGGCGGCCGGCGCAACAGCAGCGAAATCTGCCGGTAGGCCTGGGCCTGCTTGGTCAGATCGTCATAAACGCACAGCGTGTCGCGTTTTTCCTCGTACATGAAATATTCCGCCATGGCGACCCCGGTATAGGGCGAGATATATTGCATGGACGCCGGCACGGACGCCGAGGCATTGACCACAATAGTATAGTCCATGGCGCCATGCTCGCGCAGGGTATCCACCATTCGGGCCACAGTCGATTCCTTCTGCCCGATAGCCACATACACGCATATCACGCCGGTATTCTTCTGGTTAATGATGGTATCCATGGCAATGGCGGTTTTACCGGTTTTGCGGTCGCCGATGATCAACTCCCGCTGGCCGCGCCCGATAGGGATCATGGAGTCGATCGCCTTGATCCCGGTTTGCAGCGGCTCTTTCACCGGCTGGCGCTCGGCGATGCCGGGTGCGTTAAATTCCAGCGGCCGGCGTTGTTTGCCGGAAATCTCCGGACCTCCATCCACAGCCTGGCCCAGGGGGTCTACGATCCGCCCCAGCAACTCCGGGCCCACCGGCACGGAAAGCAGCCGGCCGGTACCTTTGACCACATCACCTTCCTTGATACCCAGATAGTCCCCGTAAATGACCGCGCCAATGGAGTCTTCCTCCAGGTTGAATACCTGCCCGTACACGCCGTTTTCAAACTGGAGCAGTTCGCCGGCCATGGCGTTGTTGAGCCCGTAAATCCGCGCGATGCCGTCCCCGATCTCCAGGACCCGGCCCACCTCCGTTACATTCATCTGGCTTTGAAACCGGGTTATCTCAGCTTTAATAACGCAGGCTATCTCGTCCGATTTAAATTTCATGTTTTAATCCATAAGTAATTGATTATCCGTACGAATCTTTTCCCCGGCGGATTGTTTTAACTGCCGGGAAAATTGCTGCAACGCGCCCCGGACCGAAAAGTCCATGACCTTACCTTCAATCGTTAAAATCATGCCGGCGATTATCGCCGGGTCCACGTCCGCCATTAAGGTGACTTTTTTATGCATGGTTCGGCCGATTTGTTCAGTAAGCCGGCTGTATTCCCGCCCATCGAGTGCAATGGCCGTGGTCAGCCGGCCTTTTACCCTGCCTTGCCGGGCATCGTCCATATTACTGAAATTCTGACTTATCCGGTTTAACAGATTCAGCCGTTCCCGGTTCGCCAGAACCTTTAAAAAATTCATGACCAGATCACAGACCTTCCCCTGGAACATATTTTCCAGTCCGGCGGCTTTATCGTCTCTGTGGATCGACGGATTTTCCAGAAATATTCCAAACTCGTCTATCTCCCCGGTCAGTTGGGCCAGCCCTTCCAGTTCCGCGCGTACGGTTTCGGTCAGGTTTTGCCCTTGACTTAACTCGTAAATCGCTTTGGCGTATTCCCAGGCAATTGTCTGATATTCTTCTGAAGCCAATTTGTCCTCATCAAGCAGGCACAAAGCCACAAAGCTTAAAGCAAAAAGTCAAAGTTACTTTTTGCTTGTTTCCTGCTGTAATCTATTTATTGATTCCTGTAATAAGGCCCGATGGTCATCGGGATTTAAGGTTTTGCCAATGATCCGGGCCGCCATATCAGTGGCCAGTTCGGAACTCTGCTGGAATATATCACGCAGCGCCTGATTCTTGGCCAGGGCAATATCACGCTGGGCCTGCTGGCGAATTTTATGGGCTTCGGTTTCGGCCTGATGTTTGAATTCCCCGGCCAGTTGTATGGCATCCTGGCGGCCTTCTTCCATGATGGCTTTGGCCTCTAACCGGGCCTGGGATAGTTGTCTTTGATATTCATCCAGGGCCTGCTGCGCTTCTTCACGCGATTTTTCCGCATCCTCAATGGACCGGCGGATATAGTCTTCACGTTTCTGCAAACTCGACAATATCGGTCCCCAGGCCCATTTTTTCAATATCAGTAATAAAATTATAAACAGAAGCAGTGTCCAGACCGCGGTTCCCAGGTCGCCGGCAAATATATTAACATGGTCCTCATGGCCGCTGGTGGAACTGCTTTGTTCCTCAACCTCAGCGAATACACAGGTTACCGGTATCAATATGGCATATACGAACCATAATACTCCTTTACGAAGCATGGTCTTCTCCTTGGTAGAGATTCAACGGATTATCCTGATGACGATCTGTTTCGTTTCATAAAACTACACATAACAGACATATAATGATGGCAAACAGGGCGATCCCTTCGATAAAGGCCACCGCTATAATCATCGTGGTGAAGATTCGCTGGCCGGCCTCCGGCTGTCGGGCAATACTTTCCAGGGCACTACCGGCCAGTTGGCCAATTCCTTTCCCGGCGCCCAGGACGCTGATCCCTGCCCCCAAAGCACCTCCCATAGCCATTAAACCCTTATCACCAATGAGCTGAGTTGCTTCCGCCAATAAATTTGGATCTAACATTTTTTATCTCCAAAGCGTGTAAAAAATAATAATACTATTTTCTTGTTATATCGTTATGACCTAATCAGATCGCTATATCTCATCTGAACTCTGGTATAAATCACTAGTCAATGTTCCGGCTGTACAGCCGTGGCGATAAACATGGTGGTCAGAAAAGTAAATATATATGCCTGTACAAACGCCACCAGTAACTCCAGCAGGCTCAGGGCCGCACAACCCGTTATGGTCAAGCCGCCAATAATATAGTTATGAGCCATAAAAATCAATCCCAGAAATGCCCCCATAATCGTATGACCGGCCAGCATGTTGGCAAATAAACGAATAGCCAGGGCAAAAGGCTTTACTAAAGCGCTGATGAACTCCAGCACATACATTACAGGTATTAAAGGAATGGGTACCCGAGGGATAAAATTCCGGATATAGTGCCAAAGGCCCTGTTCCCGGATACCGGATATATGAATCAGGATAAAGGACATGATCGCCAGAGTACCCGTTACCCAGATATTGGCTGTGGCCGTACCGCCCAGATTTTTTACTTTCCCCAGACTTATCGCCCAGATAATACTAGTGAGGGGAATCATGCCCAGAAGATTATTGAACAGGATAAAGAAAAAAACAGTCCACAGATAAGTGATATATTTATCCGTTCTTTCCCCTAACATGGGGCGGACCACTTCCTCGCGAATAATTACCAGGATACTCTCAAAAAAATTATGCAGCCCATGAGGAACCATACCCTCCCGACGGGCAATAAGAGGGAATATGATAATCATAAGAATGCTTGCTAACAGCATCATCAGCATATGATTGCTAAAAACAAACTCGTAGGAACCCAGGTGAATCCGAAAAAGTGGATGCTGGATAACGTGACTGAGAGGATTGTCAAAAGCCAGGATGCAAAAATGGTTGTTCATAATAATGTATCCAGCTACGCCTGGTCGGCCCTTTCTTTCGAGTCTTCGATCTTCTCATCCTCCATATCGTTTACGTGGCTGTTCTCAGATGAGCATTGGCCTATTTTCAATACGGTTACTGTCTCGCAGAACAGCAGGATTAAGTAAAAAATCATTATCCATAGGGCAAAGGATACTCTCTGCTCATACTTCAGTATATACTTGTATGTTACCCCTGCGGCGCACAGGGTCAACACTATTCTTAAGGCCGATAAGAACAGAAAGCCCCTGGCCAGACGTACGAGACTGCTCCGGATAAAGGCAGCCAGAGGCAGTATACATACTATTGCCGGTATCAGAGACACGATCCCGGCTGAAACCATGCTGCTGAACATAAGGTTGGAACCGGTCCCCCAGAGCCTTATGACGGCCGTACCGATTCCCATCGTCAAACCAATCAGAAGGACCGCATTGACTACAAATCTGAACAATACCTGATAATTACGCTGAGCATCCAAGGATTTAACGAATATTCCTGAGTTCTTTCCATAATAAATACATCATCCCAACAAAACCGATAAAAAAACCGGCTATCATCAACCAGGGGAGGGTCTGGAGTTTTTCGTCGAGTTTATAACCGCCATAGGTGAAAATCCCTATGACACCCGCCAATTCAAGGCCATAACTCATCCAACGCATCGAATTAAATGTGTCGCTGGAATGGTCTGTCTGGTTAGGCACATCAGACGGCGGATCGGTCTTTTCAGGTAAACCATTTGTCGGCATTATCATATTCCTGTTTAATTATCACTTTCCAAAGGATTTTAGTTTATTTCTGTTCGATTAGACGCCAGCGTCAAAAGTATGTTAAAGTTTTGATTCTGGCTCATTAAGCCTATTTTACCTTGGTAAAATTGACTTTTGACGTTAGCATCCGATTATATCCATACTACAAAGATTATTACAGCATTAACCTTTAAGGGATGGGCTTAATTCCAATTAGCTTTCTTAAAAATTAAAATTAATATAATATTAAAAAATTTATGGCT
>JAFGHE010000107.1 GCA_016930295.1 Sedimentisphaerales bacterium | reverse complement strand
CTTTCAACTCACGTATTCGGCATGTTCAAGCTAATTGACTCAACTTATCAACTGAGGCCGTGAGGTTTTTAGCCCTGACGCCGGCGTAATGATTAAGGGTAGTCTGGACAGCGGAATGACCTGCAAGAATCTGCACTGACTTGGGATCAGTCCCGGTTGCCAGTAAATTAGTGGCAAATGTCCGGCGAAGGTCATGCATCGTAAATCGATGCTTAACTTTCAGTTTGTCATCCTTCGCTTTATCGTCTTTTGCCTTGTCATATTTTTCAACTAGACCGGCATCTATTACAATTAAGGAAAAATCGCGGCTCACATGGGGTTTGACGATTTTATTGGGAAATACCCTGGTATCTTTAAACCTGTGGACCTGGAGAGCCTTCAGGGCAGCCACAACCTCGATAGTCATGGGGACCGACCTGTTTTTACCGCTTTTGGTCCTGTGATCCTTCTTATTACGTATATGAAGCATCCGGCCCTCAAAGTCTATATCTTCCCATTCCAGAGCCAGTATCTCACCCTGTCTTAATCCTGCATAATAGCCAAGTGTACAAATTGCCTTCCATCTATCGTCAGGGCAGGCATTGAGCAACGCCTTAAATTCATCGTGATTTAGTGTTTTTGGAACCGGCTCAGGCTCAGGTACAAACAGGGACTTACGTTTACCCATGAACGGGTGCGTTTTTAAGTACCCACGTGATACGGCCTTCTCGAGGGCAGCCTGTAACGTTCGAAAGCACTTATTGACTGTGGCCGATGAGACTTTGTCTTTTATACACTGGTCCCAATATCCGCGTCACTATTTCAAACGAACATGAAACTGATGAAGATATTAGCAATTTAATAGAACAGGCCAAACAGGGAGATGTCGGGGCTCAATTTGATCTTGGATGAATGTATTATAACGGCGAAGGTGTTCCTGAGAATGACGAAGAGGCTCTTAAATGGTACACCAAAGCTGCCGAGCAGGGGGATGCAGACGCTCAATTTAATCTTGGAGTGATATATGATGATGCCAAAGGTGTTCCTCAAAATTATATTGAGGCATATAAATGGTTCAGATCCAGCGAAAGGGACAGAGACTTACCGAAATGACGAGTAAACATAAGGAGTATGTCTTCATATATAAATTATTGACTTATGAGTATTGATAAATGATAAATGAAGACCCTTAATGGGGAGAATCCTTGAGGATCAGTTTAGAGGTTGAATATTTTTTTGTTTCCCAGGGATACATGGTATCCACATGTCCGTCCACAAACAGGGCATTTGCCATACCCCCGGCGAGTGTTTCGGTGGAAGTCCATGAAGTTTGATGGAAACTGCCGGCCGAGTCACACACATTGTACGGGTCATAGGGGTCCTCATCAAACCAGGGGAATATCATGGTATCATTTAGTATGGTGTTATTCCATTGAATGTTGACACCAGCCACGACGATGTTAAAAAGCACTATGGGACCTTCTTCAGTGAAGAGAAAAACCTCAGCAGGTCTTTTGACGCTTTGAAACTTATGGGTGACCCAAGGTTTGCTCCAAGTTTCATATCGGCGTAGTCCGCCGTCATTGGGATACACATACTGATCCAGTTGTCCTAAAAAGACATTTTGACTGAAGGCATATTGCGGTTCAACGGGGAAATACTGTGGACAGCCGTTATGTAGAAATTTAGTTAGTCTGGAGACCGAATCAAAGGCCGGGCACATAGCGATATCCTGAGTTTCAAGATAGGGCCATAATTGGCCGGCAAGTTCAGGCCGTATATTAGCGCTCAAGGCGGCGTCGTGCCATCTGCATCCTGATGGGTGACCAGGATCGTTTATTACTGGTTTAACCATAAACTCTGCGGCATCAGTGAAATAATCACTGTTGTCCTGAACATACATAAATTCAGCCAGTCCGGTTTGCCTTAAGTTGTTTTTGCACATAACAAACCAGCCGTGACGTTTGGCTTTGCCCAGGGCCGGCATCAGGATAGAAACCAGCAGGGCGATAATAGAGATGACAACCAGCAGTTCGATAAGTGTAAATCCTTTTTTTCTGGACATCATAAGCTCCAGTACAATTAATTATATAAGCAGTATTTGTTCAGTTTAATTAGAGCAGGCGCGCTATAGCAAGGAGGAAATGTTATTATCAAGATAATTCCTGAAACAAACCCGGTGCTCCGGGACAACAATAGAGCTCCTCTTTAAACCGATTTGGTTTGGGGATGTTTTAATGTGGAGAATCCTTGAGGTTTAGTTTAGAGGTTGAATATTTTTTTGTTTCCCAGGGATACATGGTATCCACATGTCCGTCCACAAATAAGGCGTTGGCCACACCCTCGGCAAGTGTTTCAGTGGAAGTCCAGGAGGTTTTATGGAAGCTGCCGGCGGAGTCAAGCACATTACCCGGGGCTGTGGGGTCCTGTCCATCCCACCAGGGGAAGATGGCGGTATCATTAAGTACGGTTTGATTCCAAGCAATGTTGGTGCCTGCTAAGAATATGTTTGTATTTGAGTTTAAAACTATGGGGCCTTCTTCGGTAAAGAGAAATACCTCTGAGGGTCTTTTAACATTTTGTGTTTTAGGAGAGAGATAAGGTTTAGTCCAAAGATAGCCGGGCGGCTGATTATCATATACATATTGATCCAGACGTCCCAGGAAAGCATTCTGGCTGAAGGCGTATTGCGGTTCAATGGGGATATTCTCGTCATGGTTAGCATGTTTGTATTTGGGGAGTCTGGCAACCGAATAGAAGGCCGGGCACATCACGATTTCCTGAGTTTCAAGATAGGGCCATAACTGGCCGGTAAGATCGGGCCGGTTCTGGTTGTTCATTGCTTCATCATGCCACCTGCACCACCAGGAGTAGCCATTGACAACCGGTTTTACCATAAACTCGGGCGCATCGGTGAAATAATCCTCATTTTCCTGGGCGTACATAAATTCAGCGAGCCCCACTTGTCTGAGGTTACTTCCACACATAACAAACCAGGCGTGACGTTTGGCTTTTCCGAGGGCCGGCATGAGGATAGAAACCAACAGGGCGATAATCGAGATTACCACCAGGAGCTCGATAAGGGTAAATGCTTTTTTTCTGGACATCATTCGCTCCTTATAAATTATAGGTTTTTAAAAGCAAGGCAATTTCCCCCCTCATTTTTCTATTTATAATCCTATATTAATATTACCACAAATATTATAGTTAGTCAATGGAAAAGTGTGTTGTGTTATAAATATTATAGATTAATTATTTTCCAGGCAGTCCGGCTGGTAGAGGCTGGGATATGAAAATTTTAATGTTAAAAATGAGATCGCCATATAAAATTAAAAAACGTGTCAGATTGGGGGAAGTGTCAGAGTCTCCGATTTTTTTACCAATTGGGAGGTTAATGCAAGCCTAAGCTTCGCGTAGGCATGCACCCTTTTTAGTGCTTGCAAATATTAGGGTTATGTGTATTCTTGTGTTATGATGAATGTTCGATTTAAGCGAGTGAAAGGGTTGTTTGTAACGGGTACAGATACGGGTGTGGGCAAGACGCTGGTGGCGGGGGCGATAGCGCATCAGTTAGCCGGGGAGGGGATGAAGGTGGGAGTGTTTAAGCCGGTGGCAACTGGTTGCCGCCTGGAGCGGGAAGGATTGGTGAGCCGGGATGCGGAGTTTCTGGCTCATTGTTGTGACAGTCGGTTCAGTCTGGATGAAATCAATCCTATTCGTTACAAGCAGCCTTTGGCGCCGTCAGTAGCGGCGGAGATGAGCCAGCGGGAAATTGACTGGGATAAATTACAGATAGCGTACCAGAATATCAGTAAAGGTTCAGATGTTACGATTGTGGAGGGGATTGGGGGGGTGATGGTACCGTTGGCGCGGGATTATATGGTGGCGGATTTGATAAAAGACATGGGACTACCAGTGCTAATTGTAGCCCGGAATTCGCTGGGGACGATCAATCATACCCTGATGACGGTTGAGTTATGCCGAAATAAAGGGATAAAGATTGCCGGAGTTATTATAAATCAATATATAACAGATAGTTGTGATACTTCGGAAGAAACCAACCCTCGAATTATTTCTGAAATCAGCAGGATCAGGGTAATTTGTGTAATTCCTTATGATAAAATCAGTTGTGTTGAAGAAGGTCGATTAGGTCGGGAAGTAATCAGTGCGGTGAGTGTAGTGAACTGGCAGGAATGGATGGAGTAAGAATGGCACAGAGGGATGGATGGCATTTTAACTATATTAATTACAGGTAGTTAAAGTTTTCTTGAGGATTGTAGTTTTTTTTGGTGAGTATTATAAAAGTATGGTAGTTAAAGTTATTTTGGGTTTTTGCTTTTGTTGGAAGTATAGGGTATTATAGGGTTAGATATAAATATTTTGCATTATTAGCAAGATTATCATTGGAACTAATAATTCTCTTGACTGGAAGGTATAGATAATGTAGGATGAGGTTTAGTTGCCGGATAGTAGGAGACCGGTATAGCAAGCCGGGATACAGGTGTACGTGTTCCGGTATAAAACATGCCTAAATAACGGCCCGCAAAATGATTAATCCTGCCTCGATTTGTAGTTCCAATGGACTACCAAGACAAACATAATGTCCTTAATCCAAGAGCCAAGGAGCATAGCCATGTTACGCAAATTACGACGTCAATATGAGAGAGTTGCCGCCCACATGCTGCGATCCGGTAAAGAAGAGACATCCGGCAGGTTACGTTTGGAACCGCTGGAACAAAGACTGCTACTGGCAACCGAAGGCTGGTGGGATGAGCTGGGGTGGCGCAGTGCCACGGGCGGAGGCGTGACCTGGGATAATGCCATGGATGCGGCGGACGCGGAGTTGGTACTCAGTGTTGACGGGGATCCCATGATATTATGGATAGAAGGTGACCAGGATTTGATAGATGAATATGTGGGAGGTAATGATGGTTCGGGCCGGTTGCCGTTTCATTGGGAAATAACCGGCAATATTTATGCTCGTCAGTATGCGGGTGAAGATCTGGGCTGGTGGGAGATTGCCCCGGGAAGTTCCGAAGTGATTATTGACGATGATACCGGCCAACAAATAATCATGATAGGTACCGGCAGTGAAATGGAAGCGGCTTCAGGACCAAACGGAGAGGTAGCGGTTGTATGGGTTACACAGAACATAGACGACCCTGGGCTGGATAACAATATTAATGTGAATATTTGGGATGGAGATTCCTGGCTGGCAGCGCCTCTGGTTGTCAGCAACGGAGAGTACAGTGAAAAGCCCAGTATCGAGTATTCAGCGAACGGTGAGATATTTGTTTCCTATACGGCGATCCATCCGGATACGAGTCAGCGGGACATAGTTGTCAAGAAATACGGTTATATATTGGCTGAAGGTCAGGAGGGGCCTCCGGGTGTAGATAATTTGGGCTGGATAGAACTGGTGAATGAGGATGTTGGCCTTTTTGGCGAGCAAGAGAACCAGATGACGGGAGGAATGAGCAACGATCAATGGAATTCGTACGATTCAGCGATTACGGTTGATTTGCAGGGACGTCCGATTGTGGCCTGGGTGAATCAACCGTGGGAAGGGGGTACGGAAATATACGTGAAGCGCTGGAACGGGAACAGTTGGGTGGAATTAGGGACAGGATCTGCCAGCGATGCCGATGGCAAAGGAAATTCCGGAATAAGTAATGATCCGCAGATGTCGCTGCAGCCGGATATTGCGGTGGCGCCGAATGGAGATGTTATCGTTACGTGGGTAGGTTGGCAGAACTGGGATGAATATGACGATAACGGCCAGGCGGGCGTGTTTGTGAAGGTGTTGCGTACCAATTCATCGGTGTGGGAGCCTTATGCCGGCGGCAGTGCCAGCGGCGCCGGTATTGCCCAGGATTCGTCATTGGGATCGGGTTATGCGGGCCTTGGCTGGTATTATATGCCCCGGATCGATGTGGACAGTTCCAGCAATCCCTTTATCGTCTGGCAGGGAGTGGGCGAAGGAGAGCGTTATACGGCACAGCGGATATATCACAATGTAGATGAAGATTGGCCGGAAGATCTAGAGTCGCCGTTGATGGGTATCTATGCCAGTCATTATGAAAGCGGGCAATTTGATTTACTGAGTACCAATGTACGGGGTGTAGCAAATTTACCCAGTTATATAACGTGGCTGCCGGAAGCGCTGGTGGGGCCGAATGACGAATTAATTTTAGCTTATACATGGCGTGATAAAACCTTTGATCCCACGCATGTGGATGCGGAGATATTTGTTCAGACCTGGAACGGAACCTGGACGGAATATGGCCGGGGTTCGAATAGCAATGGTAATGACATAATCGGATCATTTAGTAGTTCAGTGAATGTTGTTGATGTTCAAGCCGGTCTGATCGATTATGATAACGATCCTGCCACGGAACCGGATGTCATGGTAGTCGTGGGTGAATATGTCTATCGCTATGATCGCCAGACGGATAGCTGGAAAACGGATGTGGATTTACAGGGTGCGAATGTTGGATTGGTCTATGATTTACGGGGCGAGCCGGAATATGAGTATCAGATAGACGGTCCGCCGCTGCTGGCATTTTTAGATGATACCTTCGGGGTGCCGTATGTGTATGAGTGGGTGGGCGGCAGTTGGAACCTGGTAGGTGGCGGAGCGGCCGGGACCAGCGGAACGCTGGTAGTGGGCGGCATATCGGTCCAGGCCGGTCCGGAAGGAAAGATTCTGCTGGCTTATAATAAAGATATTTCAGGGGCCTACCGCATCGTTACCCGTCTGTGGGATCCTACTGTGGGTGTATGGCAGGATGCGGGAGATAATAGTGGTTATCTGCCGATTACCGGAGGAACGCGGGCGGTCTATTATTCTGATTTTTACGGTTATGACTGGGATGAATTTGGTGATCTTCAGGACGGTGCGTATAACGATGTCACGAATGAGCGAATATATGACACGATGAATCAGTGGCGGGGCTGGGATATTACGGATTATAACGCCCTGTTTGCCACCATACTCATTAATGATCCGGAGTTTGATATTCCTGACCTGGTTGAATGGAGTACGGATGGTGGCTGGCTGTGGATTGATGAGGACGGTAATGAGAATGTAAGTGGTATGCAAGTGGCATTTACCATACCGGAAATAAGGCCGGAAGGAGATGAAGGCGCCAATTTGGGGGCAGTTGATATTGATGAGGACCTGGTAGCAGAGCTTGATTACAATTTTCAGATGATGGCGGATGATTATGTGATCGTGGAGTTGGCCTACTCTCTGGATGCGCGTCAGGTGTCCAATGCGGATTTGCATATATATATGGATATAAAAGATACAGCGGGCACTACCCTGGGCAGTTATTTAATAGACACTTTGCCGGCCGGTACGGCGGAGCCTGCGGATCCTGAAACTAACGGCCAATATAACGAATCCACTACCCTGATGATCGATACCCGGGAATTGACTGCCAGAGGTATTTCCCCGTTAAGCCAGGGAGAGAATATTTTGAGCTTCCGGGCGGTGGCGGATATTTCGGACGAAGGAGCGGACTGGAAGTTTGATGAGGATGATCAGGGCTGGGTGTATGAGGGTATAGTAACACCGGGCATCGGGGCAGGCGCATGGGATGCAAAGGCGGATGAACTAGATGAATGGTATGTCAATGGTGTTGCCTCAGAAGCCGGGCTGGATGATTTAAATCCGAACAGCGGCGGTTTAACCATGGTACTGACGGATCCGGGCGCGGTTAATATGAGGGCACAGTATGAGAAAGACTTTCGTCTGGCCGGAAATGCGACAGTGGAGCTTGCTTACCAGTTGATAATGGACGGCAACTTTGATACAGACAGCCAGTTATTCCTGATGATAGCGATTGATGGTCAATATATTACTTCCAATAACGAAGAGGGAGAGATGGAATTCCTTGGTATTACCAAGGCTGATGCGGCTGGGGACCCTGAAGACAGCGGTTATACAACGGTATCCATTGATTTGGGAGGAGATAATGAAATTGCCGCCTTAAGTGCTTTAACGGAAGGATCCCATACACTAACGATCGAAGCGTGGGAGTTAGGGAATCTCACGGGCGGAGCGGTATGTCGGGTATTTTTAGATAACATATCAGTCGTCAGTGAAGAACCGATAGCGTATGCCCGGTTCGATAATGTTTCTGTGTATCAACGGACGGTTCCGGAGAGCACGCCGTCGAGCAGCAGCTCATATACATTTGAGGGAGGGCTGCAAGGATGGTTAGGAGCGGCGGATAATGATCCAGGGGGTGAGGTGACGATTGGTCATGCACCCGGCGAGGGTTTTGAAGATGATGGTATAAAGATGACATTAGGGGATGGAGTTGATAATGATTCAACGGATATAAGTGCAATTTTCACCTCTCCGGCGATAAATGTGGCCCAGGACAGTTATTTGCAGGTAAATTTTGACTATTCGCTGACAATGGGTTCGGCCATAAGTACCCATGATTCTCTGGAAATGACGGTTTCGGTGGATGGTACGGATCAATTAATGACATTTGAACTGGTTGCCGGTACGGGTACGAGTGAGAGTGGGGAATGGAGGACCATGTTGCAAACGGGTCAATATCGTTCCGGATTTTTCCTGGCGCCCGGAGCCTATAATCTGGAGATACGCGGCGAACTATCGCAAGATGGTGAAGATGGCGGTGGCGCCAATGGTCAGGCCTCCATCATCATTGACAATGTGACATTAGAGTTGCATGACGGTTTTGGTGACTGGGAATTTCTGCCTGATGATGCCAAGGATGGAGCGATTAATGGCGATACCGGCAGTAACGAGACGGTGGGTCCGAATGATATGTTTAATTTTCAGGGTGATATCCACTGTTCACTGTCGGCTACGGGCGGGACGCAAAGTTTTATCATCGAAAATGTCAACCAGGGGATGAAGGGTGATATGTGGGTAATGTTCCGCTACCGCGTTTATGAGCAGGACGGCGCGGAGTTAACCAACGGCGACATAAATGTCTATATTGATGATGTGGCTTATGATTCGGAAGATCCGGAGGATCATGCGTTTCCCTTAAGCTGGGCGACTAATGCCGGCTGGTATAACAACGATGATTTTGACCCACTTTATACCTGGGTTTTAATTTTAGCCGAGGATATTGAAGCGGGCGATCATGAGATAAAAATTGAGCTGACCAGTACGGGAGTGGATGCGGATTGCTGGATCGATAATCTGGTGGTTTTGGCTGCTGAATTAACGGATGGCGTTCGTCCGATAGCGACCCTGCTTCCCAGTGGTATTGGCGGTTCGCGGGAATTTGGTGTGGGCGTGGTCAATACGGCATCCAATCTGTGGGTTTATGCCACGGCAGATCAGGAGGGGGATGGCGATGTTTATCCGGATGGCCAGATAATTGTGCCCGCAGATTATTATGATGATCCACTATATCTTTTCGATGGTTATCTCTCGGGATCCATATTTCAATTGCAGAACGACACGACCTGGGATAAATATGGTGTAGATATTTCCAGTACGGTACCTGTTGATTTCATGGGAGTGGGGAGTTCCGAGTTGGCTTCAGAGTATGAAATGCCCTCCGCGGAGGATAATATTTTAGCGGATATGGCCATCGGTAAAGACCAGTTGGAATGGGCGGCGGTCTATACAGCGGCCAGTGATTTTGTGGATGTTGATGACGATGGTGTGGGGGACTGGTTTGAAGTCCATTGGTGGGAACCGGTGGTTGCCCCCATATATTGGACAGTGGCGCGAACGGACTTAACCTCTTCGGTTTTGCGTTGGGAGCCTTTCCCCGATGATCCGCGTAACGCGCTGGGTTGGGAGCCAAATTGGGCGGATACCGGATTTGTACCGGTCAATCCCGGTGAAGGTTTCTTTGACGAGTTTGCTGTAACGAATTTGCAGTTAGTCAGCAGCGGCGACCAGCAGCCGGTAGTGGCGTGGACGGTTCGGGGATTGACACCCGGTCAGGGAGGCATGTACGGACAAGCGGGAGCCCTGCGTTATGAAGCGGGGGGCGTCTGGGACATTCTGGGACCCTCTGAGAATATACAGAATACCCGAAGCTGGGGTTCATCATGGATATTTGACATGATATCCGTACCGGACGGCGACCCGATTATTACTGAATATCTGGGGCATTTGTCAAGTTTTGGAATTACGGAATTTCGCAGCACGGCGGAATTGCCGGAGATGGAGATAATCGAAGATTCGGGCGTCGTGAATGACGATAAGCTGGAGTTTGGTCAGACGACCAATACCTTTGTGGATGAGGGATTGAGGATAATCAATAACGGACCGGGTGATTTGATAATCTATGACATCAGTTTTGGGGGTTATGGAGATTTGGCGTCGAGTCCGTTTTCGCTGGTGAATCCGCCGGCGTTTCCGATTGAGTTGGATCAGGCCGGCGGCAACATGGATTCCATAGATTTTGTGGTTCGTTTCAATCCGGCGGGGGTGGCGGCCGGTGTGTATGACAGTATTCTTTTAGTGCAATCCAGTTATGATTCTCAAAATTCCAAGCATCCATTTTCTCATTTCCAGGAAATCAATCTGAAGGCTGAAGTTTTAAGCCAGTCTAATCAGGTGATAGACGCCAATGATTTATGGCTGCGTTTTGATAATACGATTCTCTTTCCGGTATATGATCCGGATGATCTATCAACCCGTAACGGCGGGGGAGTTTCGAATTTAGAGGCTCAGTTCCAGAAGAGTTTTTATGTGAGTGCCGCCGGGGATGTGGATGTTTCGTTTGACTATCGGTTGTTACTGGGCGATACGACGTATAACGTGAACCGGCTGGTGGACGATCAGACCCTGACGCTGTACGTCAGTGTGGACGGGGACGATGTGGCCGAGATTGGCCAGCTTACCGGCACGGCTACCACCCGTGACAGTGGCTATCTGTCCACTTCGCTGACGCTGGAGGATCTGGCGGCCGGTTCTCATGTGATATCCTGGCGTGGTGAGCTTTCCGAGAGTCTGGGCGGCGTCGGCGGGGCGGGTACGATCCGGCTGGATAATATTGTCATCGGCGCTGACATTAATGAGAATTTTCAAGTGAAACCTGGTGTTGGAGTATGGAGTTTCGTGGATGATACGGAAGATCCGGCTGCCACCAGCGGCGCCTGGCGTGCCACGGCGGGCAAGACCGGTGGCGGCCTGCAGATGGTTCTGGGTTATCCGCTGGAAATTGAGGATATTATCATCCGCAACCAGGGTCAGACGGATTTAACTATTTTTGAGTGGTACTTCGAGGGGATCAATTTCCGTCTGCTGGAGGAAAGCCGGGATGATATAGCCGGTGTCGTCTGGTATGTATTTAATGAGTCAACCAACACGTATACCGCGAGTGCCGTATCGTCTGAAAATATCAGCGGTTCAAGTGATGATGTAGTACTGGGTGCTGGTGATTACCTGGAGATGCGGGTGGTTTTTGAGCCGTACGAGATAATAAATTATGACGAATTTTTCACGATTCGTACGGATTCCAGTACTAATAATATTATTGATGTTCGCCTGACCGGTGACGGCATCAGCGGGGCCAGTATCCTGGTGACGGATGAAGATGGAATTGTGATTCCGATTGATGATGGCCGGATTGATCTGGGCAGTGTGATACGGGGTACCACCAGTGATTCTTATCCGGTTACGATTACCAACCAGGGCAGTACGGACCTGACTATAAGTACAATTACGGAGATGGCTCAGCCACGTCAGATTCAGTTTACCCCGCCGGTGATTACGGATGTGACGATAGAGGCAGGAGATAGCTATACTTTTTATATCACTTATACTCCCCAGGCCGTGGAAGATGCAGAAGATCTGGATGTATTGGAGCTTAATACCCTTATTCGGATTATCAGCGATGATCCCGATGCTGACGACAGGCTCTATAATATCGAGGTGGTGGGTCTGGGAGTGCCGGAGATTCCGCTGGTGGGACTTTTTGATCCGGATACCGGTCAGCAATACGGGAAGGGAACTGACAG
>JAFGHE010000106.1 GCA_016930295.1 Sedimentisphaerales bacterium | reverse complement strand
GAAATTTTTTACTTAACTAAAATTCAGCTTTAGATATACTATTCGTTTGCCTGAAATAATATAGAAAGGCACAGAGTGGCAAAGGCACACAGGCACAAAGAGGTTAAAAAATAAAGGCTTGGCCGAGTGGCGGAATTGGCAGACGCTGGGGACTTAAAATCCCCTGCCCGCAAGGGCGTAAGGGTTCGAGTCCCTTCTCGGCCAGGTTATTTTTTAGTGTTTTATAATAAAAGGGCTGGAAGCATTGTGCCTACAACCCTTTTCAAGATTTTCCACACAAATTTTCTCTCTTAATACATTCTATGTCTGCGCCGCCAATTAACAATGCCTATGCCAACACTGCCGAGTAATAAAGAGCCGGGTTCAGGAACGCGAGATATGGTCGTGAATCCACCTTCGGCTAGTATAATATCATCTCCCCTCATAGGAAGTTGGTTGCCTATCTTTTGCGTGTTCTGAACTTTATAAATCCACCCAGAGCAAGAAAAGACAATGTATATGGTTCGGGGATTGTAGTTATCCAACCTTCGTTATTACCATCTGGATTTATGCCGGAACCAACGATGGTTTTGCCGTCAGCAGAAATACCACTTGCGTGTGTGAGTTGCCAGCCGGACAAGTCCAAACCATAGTCATTTACCAGCATATCATTTAGGCTACACATTCCCAATTCTTTTGTCCATATAAAAGAATCCAGACCTCTAGACGTTTTATTACTTCTTGCATATCCAACAACAACATTACCATCTGCACAGACGTCTGTGGCCCAACTACCCGTTTCTCCAGGGAACCCCCCCAAGCCCACTATGCCCTCATCCTGACTCCAATAAAATGCTTCATGATCATATTGTTCCACAGATAAGGCCGAATCACTTATTCCAACAACTGTGGAACCATCCGCGGAAATAGCATTACATGCACTGAAAAATTCGCCACCAGGCAGATCACCTATCCCCTGAAAGCCGGGAGTTAAAGCAAATGCTGAATAAGTAAAAATTAAAACAAAACAAGAATGCTGATAATAGAATTTTGTGTTTTAACATATGCCTCATGTATTTTTGATTCAATCCCTGTGTATTGAAATTTACTTAACCTCTATCTTGTCGCGAATTTCCCTCAATCTCAAAGTAACATTTTACCATAAGGTTTGCCCTAATGTCAAGATGATAATTATGCATTATGTCGGAGAAGTCTGTTTGGTTTTATCTGTTCATAGGAATAAAACCATGTCATTTGTCTATTCATGGTGGCGGTAAGTATCCCTGGGCTTGTCAGCAGAGGTATGCCACGTGTTAAGTGTTTAATAATCGTTGTCGTAATCGTCTGTATAGCTATCGTCCATATCCAGGAAGTCGGTGACAAACATGTCAAAATAGAAGCTATCTTCGATCTCGTTGAAATCGGAGATGTGGGGTGCGACGACCTGATAGACGGCCTCGTAGCTCTGGTCGGGCAGTTCGAGCAGGTTCTGTTTGTAGAGGAACAATAGCTTTTGGTTTTGTTCGGCATTAAGCATCATTTTGCGGATTTCCAGGCTGAAATCCTCGGATACGACGTCTTTGAAATTGCCTTTATCCAGTTCGATGGCGATCAGGCCGATAGTGACCCCGGAGATATAGCTGTATTCGTCAGGTGAGAGATGTTGCAGGTCCAGACTGGTAAAATACTGATCACTAATAGTCCGGACCGAGGGGAGGATACTCTTGAATAGATCAGTAAAATCGCCGAAATCCGGTTCTGTTTCGGAATCTTCCGCCTGTTCGAATTTTTTCATCAGTTGAGCCATTTCCGTATTTTTGACAGTGATATTGAGTTCCCGGCGGACAGCAAAGAAGGACTGGATCTGATTTTCGGTTAAGGAAATGAGTTTCGGTTGTTCAAACGGATACTGGGTGTTAAGTTCCTTGGTATTGTCCCGGATTTCAGTGATTACCTGCTCAAATTCCTTTCCAAACGCTTCCATTTTTTTTACGAGCGAGTGTATTTTAAAAAAGGCCCAGATACTCCCGATTACAACGATAACGATAACAATAAAGCACCCTTTTTTCATGATCCAAATCTCCTAATAATAGCCGTGATAAGCAGAAAAATGGTATGTCCTCCATACCTAAAGAAAAATCACACACGATTTCATCCGGGCATAAGATATCGGGTGGTCTTTGGTTTGTCAAGTTTTAAAATTGGCTGGATTTCAGGGATATGGTTATGATCGTGAGGTATAAGAGCATGCTTAAACTTCGCTGCGCTGCGGGTAAGCATGCCACGCTTCATAAGAGAAAATCCCATGCTCACTTTTTGGGGTGAGCATGGGATATATAATATAGTTTGGGATATAGTTTTGTATATTAACGTAACCAGTTATTGGATATTGAGAAGAAATCTTCGAGGTTGACAGTGTTGTCATCGTTGATATCGGCACATCCGATGCCGGAGCAGCCGCCGGTGTCGAGCCACTGGTTAAGGAAGATAATCAGGTCGGAATTATTGACCGTGCAGTCATCGTTGAGGTCGCCGAGGGGGCATTCTGCCTCGAGTACGATATGGCAGGCGGTAAGCGGCGGGATGGTATAGGAAAACGAATTGCTGGTGATGGTGGAAATAGGAGTGATTTCCGAGATATTATAGCTGGCGTCGTCAAATGCCCAGACGCGTCCGGAGGTAAAGGTCTGGGGGCTGGAGACGTTAAAGGTGCCGTTAATGGATTCGGTTAAGTTTTTGTTGAGTACAATGAGGTGAAGTTCGGTATCCAGGTCGGAATCTACGGAGCCGTACACGGAACTGTTTACCTTGTCGCTCATGGAGGCAGTCACCTTCGTATCGCCAAAGGTTGACTGGCTGCCGTCGTAATTTCTGTATATTTTCAATGCGGCATCTACATAAGTGCCATCACCCCAGTAGGTTGCTATATACACGCCATATTTGCCGTAGATGCCCAGAACATCTGTCGTGGCGATACCTCCTGACCAGTGGTCTTCGCCGCCATACGCATATTCGGTAATTGAAAGCTTGGTGCCGGGATAATAGGTAGTGATGGAACTTTGTAACTTGGGTAAAATCGGAAGATAACTACTATTCCACTCATTAACCCAGCTATTTTCACCGTTATACCCAACATATTCCGTATCCCATAGTGTTCTCGGCGCCTGCATACGCGCTTCGTACATTGCACTGGTATGCACAGAGCTATTTGTAATCCTTGTAGTAGTAGATTCATTATAGGTAAAGGGTGGACCATCATACGCTTCTGGATACCAGTGAACATCGAGAATATCCAGCAGTCTTTTGCCTGCGGTCACTGATGCTGCTTCCATCTTGTCTAAGTAGTAACTTATGAACCAGTCATATCCACTGCCTTCGCTTGACCAGTCCGTTGCGCCCTGAAAACTTTTGTATGCTGAAAATCCGTAGAGCACGGGGCCGAGAATCTGAGCGTACGGGTCAACGTCTTTAACCGCTGTGGACAAGGCGATACTTTTATCTCTAAGCTCAACGCATGTTGGTTTAGCGGGATGCAGTCGGGGGTGCGTCGCACCGTCGGCGCCGTCGGACCAAAGGGCTGGTTCGTTGTCAAGACAATAGAACTTAACGCCGTCCGGCTCATTGGCGTAGCCATATTCATTAACCAGGAAATTGACGCATTCATCCATATATACATAGTTATCGCTGGTGTCGGGATTATCATACGGACTGCAGAATGGTGCCCCTTTTGCATAGACAACTTCTTTCCATCTTGCCGATGGCGCTCTTTCTGCATAATCGACTGTGCCATAATCGTCTGCGGAGACATAGCCGGCCATTTGAAGTGTTACGATGGATGCCTGGCCTAGCAAAAGAGCTGCATCGTGGAACGAATTCAGCATTATGCCCGGTATGGTTTGCTGGGCATAGGGTAGATTCTGCACGAGATAGCGGTCGCTGTGGTGATACCAGTCAGCGCCGGCGTTGGAGAAGTTATTTTCCCAGTTATAGCCGGTAAGACGGTTCCCGCCGCTTCTTTTTATAGTAGCGTCGTCAATCGAGCCCCAGTTTGTGCCGTAGATATACGGACTGATCGGCGCCTGACCGGTTTCGGTGTTGATGGTATAGGTGACGTTTACGACGCCGAAGGTGATGGTGGGAAGCAGGCAGGCACACGCCAGAACGACAGGGATCAGGTATAGATTTCTCATTCTCAAGTCTCCTCTCTTACTATTTTATCGTAGTTAGTTGATTACGACTTCAACTGTTTCGATAAGATTGAGTCAGATAAAAATGACTGCTACAGATTTTTAAAAAAGGATAACACATGTTTGATTGTGTCGTCCGGATAACTCAATTAGGGATAGAATAGGCCAATCCAGCCAGTTGGCATATATACTTTTCATTATTTTAACAGATTTTACGGGAAACGCAAGTATTTTCTTTGAGTCCGGCCAGTCCGGGATTGTTTATTTAAAACCTTTTTAAATAGAAGGTTATAGAGATTTTGATGATGTAGGGTCAAAACGAGTTCAGTCCAGAGATTCGCTATTTAAGGTTGCGATAACCGGTATCCTGGAAAAACCCGACTTTATGTGTGATGGACAAAAAAAGTAGAAAAAAACTTGCGTGAGAGTCGATAGGGTGTTAGTATTAGTTTTACTGTGGTTTAAATGAAGGGACCACGGCCTGAGCATTAAGCTGATTCAGGCTCGGTACCGGCCCGGATGTTGGCTGGTTCAGGACCTGTATTCAGTGGCTTTTGTCGTTGTGTGAACGGCCTTTAAAGGCGTGGCAACCCGAGATCGATGGCAAATGTAAGAAGGAGCCCAAGCCATGGAGAACGAAAAACCTACCCAATCACTTTCTCAGAGTCCCCCAACCCAAGGAACGAAAAAAGGCGCCCAGGTTTTCTGTGAGATATTGCAGAGGGAAGGCGTGGATCTCATGTTCGGGTATCCCGGCGGTGTGGTCTTGCCGCTGTTTGATGCCCTGTATGACAGTCCGATAAAATTTGTACTTTCGCGTCATGAGCAGGGCGCCACGCACATGGCGGACGCATATGCGCGTACGACGGGCAAGGTGGGCGTGGTATTGGTGACAAGCGGACCCGGGGCCTGCAATACGGTAACGGGTCTGGCAACGGCGTTTATGGATTCTATACCGCTGGTGGTATTTACCGGTCAGGTGAAGACGCCTCTGATTGGCAATGATGCGTTTCAGGAGGCGGATACCACGGGTATCACCCGGCCGATTACCAAGCATAATTACATTGTTAAGGATCCCCGGGATCTGGTACGTACGATTCATGAAGCGTTTCATATAGCGCGTACGGGTCGTCCGGGTCCGGTGGTGGTGGATTTGCCGGTGGATGTTTCGGTAGCGGATATTGCCCATCACCGGGGTCGTGAGGAGATGGATCTGCCGGGTTATAAGATTCGCAGCGAAGGTCATCTGCGTCAGATCAAGCGGGCGGCGGAAGCGATAAACGCCTCGGAGCGTCCGGTTATATATGCCGGGGGCGGGGTGATACTCTCAGATGCATCACCAGAGCTTCGGGCGATGGTAAATAAGGCGAATGTGCCGATTACCACGACCCTGTTGGGGCTGGGTTGTTTTGATGAGAGTGATCCGAAATCGCTGATGATGCTGGGCATGCACGGCACGGCGTATGCGAATTATGCCATCCAGGAATGTGATTTGCTGGTAGCGGTGGGCGCCCGGTTTGATGATCGGATCACGGGTGATGTCAAGCGTTTTGCCCCTCAGGCGCTGATTGTGCATATTGATATTGATCCATCGAGTATATCCAAGAATGTCAAGGTTGATATACCGGTGGTGGGAGATGCCAGGAATATACTATCGCGGATCATTGAATTTATAGAGAGCAAGCCGCGTGAGGCGTGGTTTGCCCGGATAAATGAGATGAAACGGAAATATCCTCTTACCTATGATAATTCGTCGGAAGGAATTAAGCCTCAGTATGTGATCGAGGAAGTGTGCCGTCAGACGGAAGGTCGGGCCATTATCTGTACGGGCGTGGGCCAGCATCAGATGTGGACGGCACAGTTTTACCGATTCAGTCTGCCGCGTCATTTTGTGACGAGCGGCGGTCTGGGTACGATGGGCTTTGGATTTCCGGCGGCTATTGGCGCCCAGATTGCGTGTCCGAATGAGACGGTAGTGGATATTGACGGCGACAGCAGTTTCAGTATGACGTTGAATGAGCTGCCCACGGCGGTGGAGCACAAGCTGCCGGTGAAGGTTTGTGTTTTGAATAACGGGTACATGGGCATGGTGCGTCAATGGCAGGAATTGTTCTATGGCAGACGCTATTCCAAAAGTTATTTGCAGAATCCCAGTTTTGCCAAAGTGGCCGAGGCCTTTGGCGCGATTGGTCTAACGGCCACGAAGAAGACTGAAGTGCCAAAGGTGATAGAGCAGATGCTGGCTGCGGATACCTGTTGTGTGGTGGATTTCCACGTGGAGCGAGAGGAAAACGTCTGGCCCATGGTGGCTGCCGGTAAGGGGCTGCATGAAATGGACGGACTGCCTACGGATACCAGCGAGCGTGTATAGATTTATTCAATTCTACCCTGTCATTTTCTGGTTTCAATTTTTGGAAATGATTTTGCAGATGAGGTAAATTTGGTATAAGTATTGAGAGACATTACGAATTTTTAAATAAAAGGTTTTTATCATGAAAAGGACAATAAGTGTTTTAGTACAGAATCAGCCGGGAGTTCTGGCCCATGTGGCGGGGATGTTCGCGGCGCGGGGATTTAATATTGATTCACTGGCGGTGGGCCGGACGGAAGATCCTAATTTGAGCAGGATGACGATCGTGGTTCTAGGCGATGATGCCACGCTGGAACAGGTGCGCAAGCAGTTGGGTAAGATTGTGCCGGTGGTGAAGATATTTGATTTTACCGGTCAGAATCTGATACAGCGTGATTTGATGCTGATCAAGGTAGCGGCGCCGCCGGAGAAGAGGTCGGAGATTCAGGCGATTATTGATATGTTCCGTGCAAAAGTGGTGGACATTGGCCCCAAATTTGTTATGGTGGAAGTGACCGGGCCGGAAGAAAAAGTGGAAGCTTTTATTGACATATGCCGGCCCTATGGTGTAAAAGATGTGGTGCGGACCGGCATGATCGCCATGCCCCGGCACGGTAAATCGGAAAAGTAACTTATTTATTTATAGTGACTTATAGCGGTCACAGATAACAAGGAGAACACGAACAGATGAGTCAGGCAAAAATTTATTACGAAGCAGATGCCCCCAAAACAGCTTTGGAAGGCAAAACTATTGCGGTGTTGGGTTATGGAAGCCAGGGCCATGCCCATAGTCAGAATTTACGTGAAAGCGGCTTGAAAGTAATTGTATCTGAACTGGAAGGCACTGATAATTATAAATTGGCCAAGTCCCACGGTTTTACGCCGCTGTCAGCGGGTGAGGCGGTTAAAGAGGCGGACCTGATTATTATTACGATTCCGGATGAGATCCAGGCGAAGGTGTATGAGGGTGAGGTGGCGCCGAATCTATCGGCCGGTAAGACGCTTGGTTTTTGCCATGGTTTCAATATTCATTTTAAATATATTGTGCCGCCGAAGGATATAAATGTAGTAATGATTGCGCCCAAAGGCCCCGGTCATCTGGTGCGCAGTGAGTTTGAGAAGGGCGGGGGTGTGCCCTGTCTGGTCGCGGTGGAGCAGGATGCCACGGGTAACGCCAAGGATATTGCTTTGGCCTGGGCTAACGGGATTGGCGGGGCTCGTGCGGGTATCATTGAAACAACATACAAAGAGGAAACGGAGACGGACCTGTTTGGCGAGCAGGTGGTTCTGTGTGGCGGTCTGACGGCCCTGATCAAGGCGGGGTTTGAAACGCTGGTGGAGGCCGGATATCAGCCGGAGATTGCTTACTTTGAATGTATGCATGAGGTTAAACTCATTGTGGATCTGATGTACCAGGGCGGGATAAACTATATGCGTTATAGTGTATCCAATACGGCTGAGTATGGGGATTTGACGCGCGGGCCGCGTATTATTAATGCTCAGACCAAGGCGGAAATGAAAAAGATTCTGGGTGAGATATGCTCCGGTGAATTTGCCAGAGAATGGGTCAACGAAGTAAAGACCGGCAAGAAGAACTTCAATGCTCTTTACGAGAAAGACCATGACCACACGGTCGAACAGGTAGGCCGTAAGTTGCGCCGGATGATGGCCTGGATTGACGAGAAAGAAGTGTAGAAGAAACAATTTAGAGTATAGCAGCGATTTTTACAGTGTCAGCCATAGACCCTAAAAGCGAATCATCGAAAGACGTGTTCGAGACGGTCGAGCCGATTGGCAAGCGTGTCCTGATCCGCAAGGATGAGGACAAGAAAGAGACCAAGGGGGGTATCCGACTGCCGGACAATATTGAAATTCCCACTATCACGGGTCGGATTGTGGCCGTGTCGGCGGAGATTGAATCAGACCCTATGCTGCCCCTGAAAAAATATGACAAGGTCCTGTTCAACCCCAAAAACGCCATACCGGTCGATTTCGAAGGAGATAATCGGCTGTTTGTGATTGATATCGAAAATGTGGTTGCTGTATTCCGGCGTAATAAATGACAGTGTCGCGTACCCACGCATGCTTAAGCTTCGCAGTGCTACGCGTAAGCATGCCACCCTATTTTTCAGGTTATTGATTTTTCAATAAAGGTTCGAGTTTTGCCAGGAGTTTTTTTAGGGCTTGTCCTCGATGCGAGATCTGGTTTTTTTCCTCATACGGCAGTTGCGCAATTGTTTTATTTCTGTCGGGCAGATAGAAGATCGGATCGTATCCGAATCCGTTTTCGCCTTTGGACTGGTGTGCAATGACACCTTGGACGAACCCTTCCACTTCGATTAGTATTTCGGCGGGGCTGGCCAGGCACAGACAGCAGCAGAATCGAGCGGTGCGTTTTTCATCCGGAATATCCTTTAACAGGGAAAGCAGTTTTTTATTGTTTTCCTGGTCTCTGTCCGGACCATCGGTTCCTGCAAAGCGTGCAGAATACACCCCCGGGGCGCCGTCGAGAGCGTCAACGATCAAGCCGGAATCATCGGCCAGGACCAGGTGATTGAGTTGTTGGCTGTAATAGCAGGCCTTGAGCCGGGCGTTTTCGGCAAACGTGGCGCCGGTTTCTTCCACATCAGGGACGGGCTGGAAATGGTCCAGACTATATAGCACCACGTCCTTGTCGGTCAGGAGTTGTTGCAATTCTCTGAGCTTACCTTTATTGGTTGTTGCGAGTATAATTTCCATGATCAAATTAATCCATGGGTTTTTAGTAGTTTTCTGCGATTTTTCCCAAGGTAGAATTTCGGGAGCTAATACTACAAATCTAACGATGGCTGTAACGTTTAAAACGGCAATTGGCCGCGCAATGTGTCCAGGCTTATAAAGACCGATGGTTTGGGTATGCGTGTCTTGTTTTTCATGTCGTCGTAATTGACTATAAATACCTGAGCGCTGTGTTGGAAATGGTAAGGATGTTTCCGCTGCAATTCCTGTGCGGTTGTTGACAGGCGAGTAATCGCTCTGCCGTTTTCGATGGTATTTTGGACATCAGAATGCTGCAGGCAGCCGATATAGACGCGCGATTCCTTTTGGCCATGGACAAAGAAGGCCGGCACACCGTCCTGTCTTAATTTTTGCACGGCCCTGAGAGCGTCTTTTTTACGATCATAATAGTTTTGTTCGGGCAGATCAAAATAGGTATCCACTTCCAGGGTATAATCGCAATAGTTATTAATCAGATTCCATTCTTCCGGGGCCGGCGGGTCCGGTTCGGGTATTTCTTTAATATAAGCGAACTGCCAGGGTCCAGCCTGGAAATCTTTATAGATGGTCCTGATCCAATCTAATTTTTCCTGTGCCTGGTTTTCTGAATTAAAATGGCCGTAGTTGACGGCCAGTCCCAGGTCATCGTTACTGAGCCAGATGTCATTAGTTTTCAAGAGTTGCCGTGCCCGTTTCTGTAATCTCTGAGCCATAGAGATGCTGTTCGGCTGATTATATTGAGCCAGAAGGATAGTCAGCCGACCCTGGGGAGCCGATTTATCGACAGAGACATTAGCGAAATCCGGGGGTGTATCCGATCTTAGCGATGATCCTGAACCACTACAGCTTACAAGCCCCAATAGAACCATATTCATCAGGAAGCAGGTATGAAAATATGACACCGATTTTTTGAATGTCTCTTTCATGAAAATTTAATGATAAAGTTTGCCCTTCTTTTGATTTTTTATCTATTTAGATTTTGAGGCATTTTTTTTGTTCTTTGATTATTATTTTTATACCGCTCCGCGCCAGCGAGAGCATTTTATCCAATTGGTCGTTGGTGAACGGTTCCTGTTCGGCCGTGCCCTGTACTTCGATAAATCGTCCGTCTTCGGTCATGGCTATGTTCATATCCACCTGGGCCTGGCTGTCGAGTTGATAATCAAGATCGAGCACTGGTTTTCCTTTAACCATTCCTACGCTGACTGCTCCCACCATATTGGTAACCGGGTTTTCGCTGATGACCCCCTGTTTGATGCCGTAACGTACAGCATCCATAAGCGCAACGAAGCTGCCGTTAATGGCGGCTGTTCGGGTCCCCCCATCGGCCTGAAGTACATCACAATCCAGATAGATGGTATTAGGCCCCAGTTTTTTGAAATCGACTACACTGCGCAGGACGCGTCCGACCAGTCGCTGAATTTCTGTACCTCGTCCGTCCGTATGGCCGGCACGGCTGCGTGGTTTGCGCGGGCTGGTTGATGCCGGGAGCATACTGTATTCGGCTGTGACCCAGCCCAGTTCGGCTTCCTGGCGCCAGCGGGGCAGTTCCGCCACCAGGCTGGCGCAACAAAGCACCCGGGTCCGGCCCATTTGGATCAAGACTGCACCATGGGCACACTCAATGAAATTTCGTGTTATTTTCATAGAGCGCAACTGATTGGAGCGTCGATTTTTTGGTTTTGTCTGTTTTTTCATAACTAAACCAATATATCGAACACAGTCTTATACACAAGAAAAATCTGAAATAACAGTTGCAATCAATCGTTTGATCATAGTATGGTGATAGTCAATATACTAATCCATCCCCTGAAACTCAGTTATACGAATTATATAATTGAAATTCGCCGGCTTTGGCAGGGTTATGAAAAACCGTGCATCCTGGGCGAAACGGGGTGGGACCATACTTTTTACGAGCCCGGCATGCCCGGTTACCTGGCTCTCTATCATAATGCGTTATGGGGCAGCCTGTCTTCCGGTTTGTCCATGACGCCTTTCTGGTGGAGCCATTCTCGTGTGGTCAATGACAGTGTCGTCACGAGTCAGTTGTCCAGTATATCAAGGTTTGTATCTGAGATTCCGTTTTCAAACTTGATAATGACTCAGGCCATATTGCCCAAACATATAAGGTGAAGGGTTACGGGTGTAGTTTACGGATAACGGTGATTCCGAAGTCAGTCCGGTCGGCCCGGCCGTGTATTACTGATGCTACCGTCAAAAGTGGATATTGGAAAATAAAACCGCTGTTTATAATCCAGAAACAAACGCTCGCAGCACTTTTGACGCCGGCGTCACTACTGTTTCAATGAATTGTTTCTCATGCTGAAGAGGGACTGGCTTTTGAGGATGGTGTGCTGGTCGGGGAAGGCATGGAAGGTGTGCAGGTGTAGTTCGTGAAAATGGGCTTCGTAGTCGATGAGGCTGAAGGGAGCGAGGGTTCCCCTTGCCCATTGTGGATAAGGGACGAAGATGCCGCGTTTTTTGGCCATTTTAATCAGGTCGATATGGGTTTGGCGGTAGAGATTGTCGCTCATATGTTCAACCTGGAGGTTCATCATATAATGCAGGCCGTTGGGAGTACCAAAGGCATGGGATTTTTCTCCCCGGAATGCAAAGCGTTCGACCAGACCGCGAGTTGGCAGCATATGTTCGGGTGGTGAGATCAGTTCTGTCACGCAATCATTGTTATAAAAGACACTAATTACATGCGAGCAACCCGTGACCCAGATATTAACTTCGTAATCGCCCTGGAAAAACTGCCTGCTGCGATAGATCGTGAACAATTCCGGGTGTAGGGCGCGTTGATAAATATGAAAGTTAACACTTTCTAATGATTCTATTCTCTGCTGAGATTCCATGCCTGTGCCTGTATAAAACTAAAACAAAAATAGCCGTTAATTAGAAACTTTCGTTACCAATTCAAAATATATTATAACTCGACTTTAAGGGTATTGACAAGTTTTTTTTGCACTTTTCAGTACTATTATGCAAAAATAATATTATCGGCCGTTCGCAAAAATTGTTAATAATTAAGTTATTTGAAATATAACATTATCAAAGTTAATAACACAAAACAACTTACAATATAAGCCGAATGAATTTTATTATTCACTTGTATTTTTATCAGCTTCAAAAATTTTTACCAACTGTCTGATTATATTTTCTGTTGCCATTAAAACCGATAGAGGCTGGCCTGTGTAATTATAGAGATCAAAAGGAAACCGCGGTATGCCGTTTATATCACATACCTGTCCCTCAGCCGCCAGGCAAATCGCGGCACCGGCGGCGATATCCCATAGCTTAATGTTACAGCTATAGGCGGCAGAGTAAATACCTGAAGCAACATAGGCATAATGTAAAGCGGCACTTCCGAGGTTCATACAGACGAAATCATTCATTAGAATCGAAAATGATTTGGGCAGCCAACGGGTGACAGTTCCTGAAAAAGCGAGTTGGCTGTTTTCGTTAAGTGTTTCATTTAAGCAAGTTATCTTAGTTGCCTTATTGATATCAGGTGGCATGCCCACAATAAATGCATTTTTACCGGACTTTCCATAATACAAGTAATTGGTATTAGGATCGTAGATGACCCCTAGGATGGGCGTCCCATTTTTAATAATTCCGATGGAGACTACATATTGAGCTCCACCATGGGCATAATTTCTGGTCCCATCAATCGGGTCAATAACCCACCAGAAATCGGTTTTATTTTTGGGTATTTCTTTTAGCATGGCCCCATCTGGGCCCTCCTCGGCAATAATACCATGATCTGGAAATTTTTCTTTGATATGAGCGACTATGATATCCTGACATTCTTTATCAGCCGGTGTTACTAACTGTATAGGGTCTTTGTATGAGATAGTCCCGCATCCGGTTTGCATATAAGCATGTGTTCCCGCGGCCCGAGCGGCTTTTATGGCAGTTTCCAGCATCAAATCAACCATTTTTTCATCCTGAAAAGGGTTATAAAGTAGGTATAAACAATAAATAATAATAATGAGCTAAATCTTAAGTCTAAAACCAGAATAAGGCGCCCTAAAATTGGTGAAACGAGGTTAATATAGGATAAAGCGTGCATTGGAACAGGAAAAGCTTTGATTAAATTAGTAAAAAAGTATTTATTTAAATCTGGTTTTATCTTAATATGCCCAAATCATAAAGATTTTTCTGTGTATTTACAATGTATTTCGTTTGAATAAATGAGTTATTATAGAGGTTTGAATTATGGCAGATATGGAAGCACTTAAGAATGCGGTCATTAATGGTGACCATATTAACGCTAAAGACATAACTAACAAGGCTTTGGAGGAAAATATGCCACCGGAGGAGATTCTGCAGAAGGGCCTTATTGCCGGCATGAATATCATTGGTGAGGCATTTAAAAACAACGAAGTTTATGTCCCGGAGGTATTAATTGCGGCCCGTGCGATGAAAATGGCCATGGAGATTCTGGAGCCAAAATTAATAGAGGCCGGAGTCGAGCCCATCGGGACCTTGGTTATTGGAACTGTCAAAGGTGATTTGCATGATATTGGGAAAAATCTGGTCATAATGATGCTCAAGGGGGCCGGATTTAATGTAGTGGATTTGGGTACGGACGTTTCCCCGGAACAATTTGTAGAAGCAGCGAAAGAGAATAATGCCAAAGCCGCGGGTCTTTCGGCGTTATTGACCACTACCATGCCTATGATGGAAAAAACCGTGGCAGCCTTTAAAACTGCAGGCATAGATACTAAAATTATGGTTGGCGGGGCCCCGGTGACCCAGGACTATGCCAATAAAATCGGGGCTAATGGTTATGCTCCGGATGCAGCCACAGCAGTAGATGTTGCCCGGGAATTGATTCTGTGTTAAAAACAGCCTTTTAATTGTAAATATCTACTTTTGATGTGGGCATCGTATTTAAGATATTGAGCAAAATACGAAAAAATCATTAAGAAATTGCAATTGTTTGATAAAGTATGGTTTATGTTGCTAGTTTACTGTAAGTCTATTTATTAAATATACTTATGTAAAATACTAATATAGTGAATCGTTTTGAGGTAACAAGGTTATCCGATAATCAAACAGATGGAATAGACGTCAGCGTCAAAAGTATATTGAAGCTTTGATTCTGATTCATTAGGCTATTTTATCTTGGTAAAATTGATTTTGACGGTAGCATCGGAATAATAATAACTAACTATTTGTGTTTAAATGTGTTGTTAGTATCCCCCAAAACGGAAGTTAACCACGGTGGGTCAGGTTATTTTTTTATTGACAAGCCGGTCCATTCCATAGACAATGATATAGTGCTACAAAGCATTATGAGAATGCATCATGGCCGAAGAGAGCTTTGTATTGAAGAACAGGTCTGTGATGTGAATTGTCCTGCCTGCCTATTGTAGCTAAGTACATGCCAATAAAGAGCCTACGAAATATACCAACCCTTTTCAAGGAGAACGGCAGTGAATCGTCTATTCCGCAGAATACGCCGAAGTCGTAAAGTCAGAGGGTATTTGGATCAATTAACAAGTAAAAAGGGCCCCCAATCCCGGTCGCTTGTTGTTGAGTCCTTAGAAAACCGATTGTTACTGACAACCCTAACCTTACCTAAGGGTGAAACAAACGAGCTTATATATCGTTATGCTGATCCGGAGGAGAATGAAGCCGGGGCGGAAGATATAACGGCATTTAATGAAATACGGATAGGCACGCTATCGGGCATGGGACCGAGTAAGGATGTGGTAGTCGAGCTTCTGGATGAAAATGGAGAAAATATTGGCGGTGATGGAGCGATCGGGACTGATGTGTTTCGTCTTTTTGGCGGCCCCGGTGGTGGCCCGATAATTGATGAGATTCCATCCAATACAGTGGGCGGATTGGGTGTAAGTATAAATGCTTTAGCAACGAATTCATCCGGCATGACGTATGGGTTGACGGCAAATGGTTATCTGGTGAGACTAGACATTTCTACGGGCGAGATAGCCAGTGTCATTGGACAGATCCGTGATACAGACAGTCCCTTGACGTCGTATGAGATAGCGTATACAGGTTTTGAGTCAGCGACATTTTCCCGGAATGCCAGCGGTCAGGATGTTCTCTATGCGGTTGTCACGTCACCGACCGCATGGAATTTGTTAGGTCAGCCGGTAACGGGCTCTTATGAATCGGTGCTGATTACTATAGATGTCGATAGAACCTTTGTCAATCAGGTGCCTATCGCAGAGGCTGAGCCGGTGGGCAAAGACTCATTTGGCCAATCGAATTATGAAATGAGTCAGGTCAGATTCAACGGTCTGGTAACGGATATAAGTACAATTGTATTCAGTGAAGAACCCGGCGACAATCCGAGTGTGAGCACAGACGAGCCGGTATTTCTGGGATACGATATATCGACGACCACCTTTATTTCGCTGAATGTACAACGGGCGCCTGGGACGAATATGGTGACCATTCTCACCCAGGAAGTGGCCCAGGTGACAGAAGAAGACGTTATTGTTGCCGGTATGATGTATGACAATCAGGGTCGTTTATTTGGACTGCGTCATACGGGTGATGCAGAAGGTGAGATTAATGACGGCACATTAGTAATTATCAATCTTTATGCTCCGGCAGATGAGCGTTTTACGGACGTAGTGGAATATGGTACGGTTTTAATAGGAGGTGACGAAGTTGATATTGTACTGACCGGTTTAACCTTCGATTCGCTTAATGATATGGGATTTGCCAGCGATGCGAATACGGGCACGTTGTATCAGGTGAATGTGGCCCGGTTAGTTCCGTCCGTTGATAACGCGGATGAATTTATTGTAGAGGGTATGGTAGATATATATATGGTGTATATTGCCCAGAGCACGCCGGATGTTTATATTACCTTTACCCGGGTGGATGTTACGGAAGACGATATAACATATACTCCCACATCCGGCGAAACAGCCTATTTGTTTATGGATGAGGAGGACTCAGAAATATATACTCCCGACGAAGCCGGCGGAGTCATGATAGGCACTAATTTGGGATTTATCCCCAACGAAGATGAACTTCATTGGGTAGGTTCGTTGAGTTTTTTTGATTCAACGGTTACGGCGCCTGATCCCGGTGTCAAGGGCGCCTATCCTGGCGGGGAATTTCGTCCGGGTATTGTAGTGGCGCCGGATGAGTATGGGAATCCGCAGGATATTGGCAAGATACAGGTAGGAGGAGCGGTATTTGGCGATGTAGTGATCAGCGGCAGTATCGACACTTTTTATGCGGGTTACCTGGCAACGAACCGTTTTATAGTCAATGGTGATCTGAACACGCTGGTGGTGGCGACCGAGGCGGGGGGCCGATCGGGATCGGATGAATTCTGGACCTCTGTGGGGACATCCTATTTTTATGGCGGTGACGGAGTTTTTCCGGTTGTGGATGTTGGTGGTCAGATGGGCAGTTTTTATTGTGTGGGAGATTGGGGGCTGCCGGTTCGGGTTTGGGGTCGCGATGATGCTCCGAAATTCCCCGGTGTTCTTGATCCTTCGGTTTCCACTCCGGATGCTCCGATATATGTCCGGATGCATCGTGAGATTGAACGAAAACTTACTGATGAACCGGAGGGTTTTTTCTTTCCATCCGGAGGTATGGAAACGGGTGGAGCATATATAATAAATAATGACAGTCCGTACAATGCCCAATATCTGGGTACGGTGGACGGCAAGCTCAGTGTAGTGGGTCAGTTGGAGTCCGTTCTTTCGGGGGAAGAGGATTATTACAGTTTTGGCGTTATGGCCGGTCAGACCATAGAAGTACAGATGTATTATACGGCGGGATTAACGAATGCTATAACGGGCCATCCTTTATTACCGGATTCGGAGATTCCCTTAGCCTATAGTATACAGGGTGGTCTGGACCTGTTTGACCCGGAACTGAACTGGGTGGGGAACCTGGGTGAGATGGATATTGTAACGGGGGCGCCGCTGCCTCTTACGTTTACGGCTGAAGAAGCGGGTATTTATACCATATCCGTGGACGGTGTTTTTGATGAAGTAAAAACGTCCGGTTTCGGTTATCGGCTGGATATAAGCGGTGTAAGTGAAACGTCGCTGGGTGGCGGTAATATTCTTGCTGATATGCGTACGTCTGTTTACCCGTTGTTGTATTCACAAACAGACGAGTTCCCGGAACATATTCAGGTTGTTAACGGGAATTTAGGCGCTATTAGTGTGGGTCAGTATATGCGTTTGGGTAATATAGCGGTTCTTGACGGCAGTGCGGCCGCGATCCGGGCCGGCGCCAATGCTCTGGAATTGAATGATATTGATCTGCGTTACTATGCGAATTCAGAAGATGGGGATGATTTGGATATTACTATTGATATTCCCGGTGATGTGCCGACATTAGGTTTTGGTTATGAATCAGATGATCTTGAAGACCAAAATGTTGCAGTGGCTTCCGGATTTTATATATCCGGAGATATGGGCAGAGTCAGTTCGCCGGTCAAAAGCACGCTGGAATTGACGGTGGGAGGTGATTTACAGTCATTTCGTATCGGCAATGAGATTGCGGCGCCGGAGCCCCTGGAAGAGGCTGATGACGACGAGGATGACGAAGAGCGGGAAGAAGGCAGTTTTAGCGGATATATAGCCGTCAATGGCAATATTGGAGAGATACGTATAGAGAGCGCCTATCTTGGATCGGCGCTGGATATTTCCGGTGAGTTGGATAGTACGATATATTATAATAGTTTCCGGACCGGTATTTTTGCCAATGCGGATGGTATTGGTGAAGAGGGCGTGATTGATTCCATTATTGTGGGGGATGATTTTGAGACTATTGTCAGCGTGGGTCCTCTGGGCGGTAATGTTCGATTTGTTGATATACGTGGCGGGATAACACATTCATCCGGAGGCTGGACGGAGCTTGGCGGATTCGGGCCTTTTACGTACGATCCGGGCGAGTCGGTAACCATAGTGGATGATTCCGGCGCCCTGGTCAAGATTACTCCCGGTTACAGGGGGTTGGTAGAAGATGAAATTATCGTTGTTCCGGGCGAGGATCCTGCTGATGGCGCTGGTGGCGCAGTCGGTGATGGGGGAGGGGTACTTTCGGTAAAGCTTCTGCCGGTGCTGGATATTCTTCCGGAGGAGGTAAGCGGGTCTGTCAATCGTACGGAATTAGGGTATGCCATTGTTGAAATTGAAAGTACGGATGGTTTGCGTATAAGCAGCAGCGGCGGTCCGGCGGAGATCGGGGTAGTGAGTGTAACGGGAGTGGAAGATAATACGGTTTCTATCAACGGTAATTATCCCGTTTCAGTACTGCGTATGACTATTACGGCGCCGGTAGCAGCGGCGGACGGTGCTCAGGATGAGGAAGCAGTACAGGAATTCACAGGTATTACCCGGATAGTCAACAGTAGCGGGTACTGGGAGCATTACTTTAACGGCCGCTGGATGGAAGGGCGTGGCCCGGATGAGCGCTGGCGTGCCGGAGACATTGTATCCATTCAGATAGGTGGGGATGATGCAGCCCGGAATATCACATTGGAAGACGATGGCGGAGGAAATAACGTAGTAAGCATTACTATCGATGTGACACAGGATCCTGCAACCCAGGAGTATCCTTTTGATATAATCAGGATTGAAGGCAATCTGGGTTACACCTATAACAGCACGGGGCAGATTATCAAGTCGTTACAACTCAGCGCTGCGGACGCAAATGTGTATGAGTCGGTGGCTGATCCGGGAGGGGAGCAACATAACGGATTGTTCTCTGAGGTAGCGATTGACCGAATTATCGTGGGGGGGGCACTGGGAGATGTCGATGTACGTAATAGTGTGAATGTTATTGAGATAAATGAGGATAACAGTCGTTATGTAAACCAGTATGACGGGGTAATAGGAACAATCATTATCTATGGTAATCTCAATCGCATTGATTTAGGTGACGGCATTCCGCATCCGGGTACGGGCCGTTTTGCCGAGGCCGGAGTATTTGTCTATGGTTTGATGGGTACGGTGGAAATAACCGGCCAGGGACGTGATATGGGTGGGCCGGTATTTGCGGCGACATCAATTAATCAGGTTTTAGTCAGTGATGGTGCACGAATTACAGGCTATAATGGCTGGGGAGGCACGGGAGAGCGGGTGCGCGGTTCGTTTTATATACAGCCGACGATTACGGTTACGCTTGACTTTGATGATTTTTTCCTGGAAGATTCCAGTTCAACAGGCTCGGGACCGATCAATACAATTCGGGTGACGGGGGAGGATTCAGAGATACGCGGGGCGGAGATTCGATCGGGCACCCTGGGCGAGTTTTATGTCAATAATGGTGCGGAAGGTGTGTTTGACTCGCGTATAAGAACCCGGGGTGATTATAGCTCCGATAACGGCTTCATTCAACAGATGACGGTGGGGGGCGCCGGGATTCATAATACGTTAATACAGGCAACCAATGATATAGAGAATATAGTGGTACAATCAGGCGGTACCATGGAGGATTGTGAGATTCGGTCTGAATATCACATTGGCAATATTATAGCGGACGAGATTAATCGTACGGATATGGATGCGATCAATCTTATCGATAAAGTCACGGCCCGGGACGGGATAATTGATCTGGCCATAGAGACGGGCGAACTGGGTCAGCTTAAGGCGAGTGACGATATACTGGGTTCTGCCATTTATGTTGGTGGTCCGATCAACAAGATAAGCACGCCGGGTAATCTGATTAGTAGTATTGTGATAACCGGACCGCATGGAGACTTGAATAATATAACTGTGGGTGGTGATTTTGGTACCGGTTCGGGAGGTATTCTCTCGGTTGACGGCGAGATTAACAGTATCAAAGTGGGAGGTGATTTTGAGGGTCAGTTGCGTTTAAACTGGGAAGCACCTTCATCCGGTTTCCCGGAAGGCCGTCAGAAATACTATCGTGAGGGATTGGAACTCAACAAACTCAGTGTCAAGGGCAGTATCACCGGTTTCGGTAACATTGGTGGCGATATTGGCACGATCCAGTGCGGGGGTGAATTTGGCAGCCAGGGTGACATGCTGTTTGTTCATGGTGATATGAAAAAGCTCGTAGTAGGTTCGGGCAGTAATCCGGCTAATTTGCAGAATGATCTGACGGTGGACGGTGAGGTTGGGTCGGTAACAGTTTACGGCAGTATTCACGGAGATATTGTTGTTGCGGAAGACTTCAAATCCTTAACTACAAAGGGTAATGCCACGTATCGGGGGGATATTAACGGCGATATTACGGTGGGGGGTGAATTAGGTAAGCTGACGATTATCAACGGAGACTTGAATGGTAATTTGAATGTGGAGGGTGGATTAAAGAAGAAGATAATTAAAGGTTCAGATATAACCGGTACGGTGATTGTTAATGGCGCTCCAGACGGTTTTGTCATTGACGGTTCAATAACGGATACGGGCCGATATATTTCAACTGACGATGTAGGCGTGCTGCATATTAAAGGAGATATTGAGCGGGATGCGGTATTGGCGGTTGACGGTGACCTGGAGGCGTTGGTTGTTGAGGGCAGTATCCTGGGCCAGGTGCATGTCACGGGGTCCATTGGCAGTATCCAGGCAGCCAATGTGGGTGGGGACTCTATCGTATCAACGGTTACGGCCGGTGGGGATATTGGTCAGATTAATATTGACGGCATAATGAGGGATAGTTTTATTCTGGCCGGTTTTGATCCTGGTTTTGAAGGAACGATCAATGCGGCTGAATTTGACGACAGCGATCCGTCGGGTTTCTTTGATATAACTCGATTTACAGTTGATGGTACTATTAGCGATCCCAGAGAGCGGGCATTAGCCGGCAACATAAATACAGTCACTGTGGAGATGCTGGTTAATTCGGTGGTTGCCGCCGGGGTGAGCCCCGGAACCAACAATGTCTTTGGCGACCTGGATGGTTCGGATACGGCCGGATCGGGTTTAAGTGTTATTAAGACGGTCGTGATAGGTGGGACCAGCGGGGACGGCAGTCCTTTTGGCGTATTTTCCGATACGGAAATAAATTCTCTTAAAGTGGCGGGTATTCGGTTGCCCATCCCGGTTTCGCGGTCTGATGGATTTCGGACATGGACTCTGGCGGCGCTGGTGCCGGGCAGTATCGAAGGTCGCATTTTTGAGGCCGGCCGTCCTTATGAGGATGTTATAATTGATCCGGAGACCGGCAACGAAGTAACGATTAAAGTCAGTATGACCGGCCCGGGAGCGGGCGTAGTGATGCTGAATTCTGAAGTTACAGGCATTGATGTTATCCAGTTGGAGGATACAACGCGTAGCACATCGGTAAAGGTCGTTGCTGCAGGTAAGGCCACGGTGGATGTCGGCCGAATTTTTAATGGAGACGATGAAAGTCTCAAATCACTTACCATTGACGGGGAATTAGGCGGCCTTGATACAGACGGTTACCTGCTCCTGGGTGGTTCACTGGACATAATTAAGGTGGCCGGCATTGGGCAAGGTACGGAAGTGACAATAGAGGGTCCGGTTAAGACGGCGGATTTCGGCCAGATGGCAGGGACGTACACTTATGCGACGACGGTGGATATTCAGGGGGGTATCAGCAAGATACAGGCCCTGGATATTGATCGTTATGTCACGCTGACCGCGGGGAATGTTAACTCATTTACGGTCAAGGGTGATATGGGCGGTTCCCTGCAAAGCCAGGGCACCCAGATCCAGAATATTCAAATAAATGGAAATATGAGCGGTGTTATCAGTTCCGATGGTGATATCAACACTATCACAGTGAAAGGTATGATGTCCGGAAGTGTACGGGCGGCCTGGGAAATTGGCCGGTTCACTACGGATGGGATGTATCTGGGAGTAGTTGCCGCCGGCAGTGATTTAGTTTCTGCTCAGGTCAAGGGAGATATGGAATATAGTACACTGGCGGCAGGGCTGGACATTGGTTCCGGAGGTAATCTGTATAATCCGGATGAGGTTTCAGCCCTTCAGGGTGATATTAAAGACATTTCGGTCAGGGGGAACTTTTTATATTCCAATATATCGGCAGGTGTAGCGCCCGGTGAAGACAACATGTTTGGCACTGGTGACGATTCCCTATCGACGGGAGCGGCGGAGCGATTTGCCGCTCCGAAGGTGGAGGATGTGACTATTCGTGTCGATGATTCCGGTGTTCAATTTGACACTATTGATATTACGTTTAAGGCGGAAGATCAGGGGCCGGGGTCTAATATTAATAATGTCAGGATAAAAGGGATCGTAGCAGGAACGAACCAGGCCCAGGATCATTTTGCGGTAATAGCCTCCGGGGTGATCGATACAGTAATATATCGAGACCAGACGTTTAGCGGGGTAGATAATATTGAACGCCTTACGGTTAACAGGAAAGATTTGGTAGGCTCATCCATTGAGAATGACAGTATTGATACACTGAGCCAGGCATTGGCGGCTTCATTTATTATCCAGACTGACGGTGAAGACCATATATTTGCTGACTTCGATGAGATTCTGGCCGGGACGGCTGATGATGTCGTGATATTCGGCGGTGCGGATGATGAAGTATGGATTGACTATAATCCTGCGACCCGGGTGGCTTCGTATCATAAGGCGAATGGTTTTGTTGTGAATACTGAAGCTACTAATTATTATAAGATTACTCTGGATGCCGAGCAGATTATGAATCGGAACGGCATAGCGCTGGATGGCGAATTTGTGGGCGACTGGCCCAGCGGCAACGGTGAACCAGGGGGTGACTTTGAATATTATTTTGCCGTGGGTGATTTAGGAGATTCCGGCACTACGGCATTTACTCCCATTGTCGGTGAGTTTCCGGACAATAAGGTCTGGGAATTCTCCAGTATATTAGGAGACAATCGGGGATACAGTGCTACGGAAGCCCTGCTGGAGACGGATACTGTTCGTATCAATGGTCTGTCCCAGGGGCAGATACTTAATGTGAATATAAAAGACAATGCCGCTATTGCCAATCCCTGGTGGATTTCCGCTTCCGGCATAGATACGGCACTGGAACTGATGGTGTATCAGATCGAAGACAGCAATTTGGTCTTCAGTAGCAGCGTGGACACGATAGAGTACGGCGGGCGTGCCGATCTGAATCCTGAGCGTGATTTAGTTGTCCCTGATCTTGATGAGCTTGCCTACAGCGGAGGCATGTTCTATGGATATGAAGATCAGGGCCAGCAATTTATCAGTATCGACCGGGCCACTTTAGGTATCAGTCTATTGCCCAATACTCTGGATGACCTGAATGCCTTACCCGAGGTTGTAGCCGAAGGAAGCATTACACATTTGCAGGCGCTGGCCGGACATGTGGGTGATTCGTTATGGGCGATTGCGGAAATCCAGGATAATTTCAACCAGGATCGCCGTTCCCTGGTCCTGATAAAAAATATCAGTGCCGATGATGATTCCAGTGTAGAGCCCCAGATGATTATCTCGGATTATGACATCGGTCAGGACTATGCGGATATGGTAGGCCTGGCGGAATTTAATGGTGTTTTGTATGGGATTGATGGGGCCAGCGAGAGTCTGGTAATCCTGGAATCTGATATTAATGATTCTGAGTTTGGTCGGGCTTCACTGGTGGGCAATCTGGGTAATGACGATTTGGTTATCGTGGGATTAGATGTCAGTCCGGAGGGAGATGCGCTCCTGGCCCTGCATGATCAGCCTTACGGTCAAACCGATAATCTTCTTGTAGATGCATTATATCGCATCGACACCAGTGTCGGCCAGGCGAATTTGTGGGTGGAGCTTGGTGAGGATTGGGAATTAGGAGGTTTGACGGCAGAGCCCGGCGGCGCCATTTTGGTAGGACTTCCTTTAAGAGAAAGTCCGATAGGTGACACCCTAGAGATAACCTATAACGAACAGACCAAGGAACATGTGTTTGGGTCCTCAGAAAGCACTGATTTTGAAGGGGGCGGGCATCTGGTCATCACGTCTGATCCGACGTATGTGAATTCCGGAGAAAATTATAACCTGCTGGAGAACGACCTGCAGCAGGAGTTTATTGACGGTGGTTTCTACTATGTTTTCGATATTACTTACAGCGGCCAATTGGGGGATATCATCATTGAGATGTCCGATATTGACTGGCTTAATGAAACAGAGTATAGCAATATTGTTTCCGTCACCAGTGATGATCCGGATAATGTTACCATTATCATAACGGACGCCAACACCATCATGATGCAAATAAACACGACCGAAGGAGATGGTGATGTTAAGGTTTTCTTTGCGGGCACCGGCCTGTTGGCGTCATTAACCCGGTCGGATCTCGATCTGGCAGGTGAAGTACAGGGGGCTCAGGCGAGGTCCGATCTGACGGTCAGACGGGATATGATAATGCCCGATTTGGATGAACTGACCATTGCATCTGAAATTCTGGATACGGGCATACTTCTGGAACTTACCGATAGCCTGAGAGACGCTCTTTCTGAGGATATAGTTGAGCAGATCGAAGATGTCGGCGGCTTATTAGATGATGATTTATATGACGATATTGTGGAGGAACTGGCGGCCTATGCAAACGCCGAGGTCCTGTTAAACGAACTGGATGATTCTCTTGGCGAGATATACTTTGATGCCGTGGGTTATGATGCCCAGCAGGAGTTGTTTGCCCTGATAAGCAGTACATCATACTTTGCCATGCCGATCATGGTGGAGGATCCGAATGATCCGGTGGAGGATGTCCCCTTAACTCTGGAAATTCTCAGCGACATCTATCAAGTGGCGGATACCACGGTGACCTTTGAGGATATCAGAGGTCTGGAATTTGGCCTGATAGATGTCGACAGCGATATTAATGAGCTTTGGGCGATCGTCAGCGTAACGCAGACAAATCCAAACACCGGTTTGAGCGTCAGCCGGGATTCATTATTAAGGATTGGAGATATTTTAATGCCGGTCGGCAGTATGGATTTATCCATAAATGATCTGTCATCGGAAAGTTTTACCGACGTGACAGAACTGGCATTAGGGAATATGCCCGGGAAAGATGCTGATAACGGTATTCTTTATGGTTTGGATAACGCCACCCATACTTTACTTCGGATCGATCATCATTTATGGGTACCTAATGAAAGCGGAATACAAATATCCAATATGATTAATTTCGGGACGGCAGTGGCTGTGGGTCAGGATACCGGCAATCTGACCGGCAATGATTCTCAGTCGCTGGATATTGTGGCAATGGATTTCGATGGCAATGGCCGTTTGTTGGCTGTGGATGGGGAAAGTAATATTCTCATTGAGATTAATACCGGTGTTTATATATCAGAGGGTAACTCCAGGATCGATCTGATCCAGATGTTGCCAACCGAGAATGATTATCGTGCTCTGGGGATAGACAGTACCGTTTATAACGGTACGATCTTATTAGCCCGATCTGTCAGCGGCACTCCCCTGGACGATGCCGTGCAAGTGTCCGTAACGATAGGCGCCGGCGGTGTTCCCGTGGTGGGGTCCCATATTTTCGGGTCTGATACCGATACGGATGTATCTTCCGTGGTATTCAGCAGCCTGGCCAATAACTCTACGGAGGAAGTGGCGGCAGAGGGCGGGTATTACCAGTTGGTCATCGATTATTCGGCCTATCAGGGTCAGGGGCAGACACTATCGGTTACCATTAGCGATATCAATTTCGGGGAAGAGGTCAATGGAAACTGGGTGAATCGAATCGGTGAAGTGGATGCGGTGGCTTTAAGTGATACCGACAACGTGACGCTGGTGGGATTTGACAGCCAGGAAATATCCTTAGAGATAAACAGCGATAATGATATTGGTTCTGTCATTGTTTACTTTGGATCGACCTCTGATCTACAGCGTCCGGCAGGCGGTCAAATTGCCGGTTCACTGACGGCCTATGAGTATTCGTATCAAGGCGAGCTTGATATGATGTTACAGATACCCGACGATGGTGATTATTTACTCGAGCTGAGTGTGCCGTCGTTTATTTATATTTTCACGGGTATACAATTCAGCTGGTATGAGACTGCTCCTATAAAATATGATCTGAGCCTGTTGCTGTTTGACGATGGCAATAGTGATTTTGGCGTAACTGAGACCACCAGCGGTCTGCCCTATGACCAGATAGTTCCGCACAACGCGGCGGTGGATCTGAACGCCGGCAGTAACGATTTGACGGAAGATCCTGACGTGGATGAATTATACTATTATAATTATGATGAATGGACATTTACGGTTGAAGGGCCCCTGCTCGTACCGGGTGAGGCCGGGGAAGTGGTGATCGATAATGTGGCATTGCATAATTTTGCCGACACGGATGTATATTCCATTCAATTGATGGAAGGCCAGTGGGTGACCATAGATATCGATGCCGATGTGCTTTTTGGTCGGGATACGATTGTTGTTGATGTGGGCATATATAATGGTGATTTGGAAGTGATAGCCACGATAAATGGTATTACGGATGATGCCCTGGCCTCCCAGGCGATGGATCCCGCATATATGGCCCAGGCGGTATATACCATGCCCAATCATGCAGAGGTCGTCATTGATCCTGAGGTATCAGGTATCGGCACGTATTATATTGTGGTAAGCGGCTATGCCTTTGAGATGTTACAGGGGAGTATGGTATTTGCTGACAGCGAAGTATCTATTCCATACACGTTGAAAATAAGCACCTCGGTTCCATTGCCCGTGGATGCTCCGCCTTCCCAACTCGTTTGGCTGTCATTTGGAGATTATCGTAATAACACCAATGCCGTCGCGGATTATCTATTGGACGGATTAGTCGATATATATGGCAGTCCGGATGTAATATATCGTCCGCCGTTCAGTGCCGAGGATTTCGACCTGAAAGAGTCCCTGCGGGATGAATTGATTCAGGACATCAAGGCTCGTATCGAGCAGATGTATTTTCATGCCGGGCTTGATGTGGTTGGTTTGGATGATCAGGGAAATCCGGATCCTGGTGAAGTTGAGGGAGAGATCAAATTTGTGCTGGAAAAACCTGCTTTTGGGCAGGTGTATTCCACCGTGATTTTCGGCGGAGAACTGCCCTACCCCGGCCTGCTGGGATTGGCTGAGCACCTGGATCGACATAATAGTGATCAAACCGACATGGCGGTGGTACTCACCGAAACTATTGGAGAAGAATTACGATACTTGTTTGACGAAGATGAAGATATTCGTTATGATGAAGTCGTTCAGGCGGTCGCCTGGACCGGTGCTCATGAATTGGGACATATCCTGGGACTGGAACATGCCACGGAGATCAACACCAATCAGCCGAATAATATCATGGGTTATAATTATGGTGTAGTTTTTGAGGATCAGGAATTTGAAGAGCGCACCAGTTACACCCTGGGTTGGGGACCTGGCAGTTCCCCCTATCAAATCGGATTCCAGAATGAGGTTGACATGTTACTTCGTAATATAGGTTCTGGTACTCCCATAGGTGAGTAAAATGTATGATAGAACAGAAGGCATGAGTATATTATGTAAATATCAGGAAGATACAGGTTTATACATCTCTGTTTACAGCAACAGGGATAATTAATCTTGACAACACAGGGAAACACGGTTAATATTATAGTGACTATATTAGATATATCTATGGTATGGTATCCTACGTTATTGCCGGATAACGAGTTACCTGCCACACGGATGAACCATGGAGAGGAATTCATATTTTCAACTCTAATATATCTGAGAAACACAATCTGATATTAAGGGAGATGGCAGATGGCGGATGAAAAACAGGGTTACAAATATGGGCTATGGATAGTAAGTATATTTTTTACTTTAGCGGTGGTAAGTCTGGCCTGCAGTCGGATCATCAATATCATGAATAATGATGATCCGACAAGCACCAATCGGATAGTAACGCTAACCTGGATTGCGTTTGAAGTACTCGCCATGGCCGCTGGTGCAGGAGCCTGTCTTTTAGTTCTTTTATATATACACGATATATTGATGAATAGTAATTCCATGATTACGGATTTACGTCGTATGGCCCTGGGGCAGACGAAAAACGAGGCACTCCTGACCAATATAAGTGAAAACCTTCTTCTCAGCGATGCGATTAAGTCGGTCGCCTTTCGGGAGAAGGACCGCTCCGTGCTTCAGGATGCTATCCGTCAGGATATTCATCGGGAAAAATGGGATTCGGCCCGGTTACTGATTTTGGAGCTGGAGAATCGTTTTGGCTGTAGAAAGGAGGCCCAGAGTCTTCGTGGTGAACTGGATAAGCATCGTAACGCTTCACAGCAGGATAAAATTGATACAGTTATACAACAGATTGAATCTTTATGGATGATCCATCATTACAATGAAGCTGAAAATGAGGTGGAGGCCCTTTCTCAGTTGTATCCGGAGAACGAGAAGGTGCTCGCCCTGCGGGGGAGAACGGAAATACATCGCCAGAAACACAAGAAGGGTTTGCTGGACCGCTGGGAACAGGCGAAAAAGGAGAATGATTTTGACCAGGGTGTGGAGATCATCAAGCTTCTCGATGATTATCTTACTCCCGAGGAGGGTGAGGCGTTACGGGAAGCGGCACGGGATGTATTTCGAGCTAAATTACATAATATGGGGGTACAATTCAAACTTTTTGTGACGGAGAGAAAGTGGCGTCAAGCTCTCAAGGTGGGGCAGGAAATTATCAACGAATATCCCAATACCCGGATGGCTCAGGAAGTGCGTGATAAGCTGAAGATTCTCCAGGAGCGGGCTCAGGAAGATACTGTGCAAAGTTAAATTTGATTACACCGACGCCAGTGTCAAAAGTATGTGGCAGCTTTGATACTGACTTATAAAGCCTGTTTTACATTGGTAAAATTGACTTTTAATGGCGGCATCTACACCAATGGAATTGTAGGAAAGTGTGTCTTATTTAAATCTTTTTCACGAGGCGTTTTTTAATGAGACGGAGTTCCCTGAGGATCTGACGCCAGGAGCGCATTGGTGACAATCGGCTATCGGGGTCCCAGGTCCATTCAATGGGAAATTCTTTAATACTATATCCGGCCTGCAGGGCACGGATTATGATTTCGATATCAAACATAAAACCATCTGTAAAGCATTGCTGGTAAAGGCGTCGTGCGATATAACCCTGATATATCTTAAATCCGCATTGAGTGTCCGTCAGATAGTCAGGTAGATTCATCATTCTTAATATTAGCCTGCGGAAGAAACAGGATCCGATCCTGCGATAAAGACTTTGTTTTTTGGGGATATGACTATCCGGCAGTTTTCGGGAACCGTGGGCGATCCGGCACATTCCCTTTTTAATCATATCCAGTCCTTTAAGGGCATCGGCAAATGGGGTGCAATGGCCGCTGTCGGCAAACATGACAAAATCCCCCTGAGATGATAGTATTCCCTGGCGGACTGCACGACCTTTACCCTGGTTGGTTTGAGAATGTAATACGGTTAGAAGTATTGACGGAGGTATTATAATTTTTTCAGCGACCTCATGGGTACTGTCGGTACTACCATCATCGGCTACAATTATTTCGCCGGTAATGTGTTGTTTCGTGAGGAAATAGGAAGCTTCTAATATATCCCGACTGATTTTCCGGCTTTCATTATATGTTGGTATGATTATAGATAATTCCATATAAACGGGATTCGATAAGAAGTAGAGTAATTTTTCAGGTTAAAGATGATTTTTTAACTTAAAAAATGTATAATTTGAAGAGATTTTATGATAATTCTGTACTTGAAAGTTAAAAATTTTTTATATATACTGCCATTTCGGCAGTTTTCATAGTATTCTTATCGAGTTATCAGCTCCAGGGTATGTATTATGGAGAGTGAAAAGACATATAGTATTCTGGTGGTAGATGATGATGCAGGCATATCTGCATTTATGCAGAGACGTTTGCAACAAGTTGGTTATCAAGTCCGGTTAAAATTCACAGGTCGTGAAGCAACAGACTGGCTAAAGGCAAACAGGGCCGACCTGATGTTGCTGGATATGGAATTGCCAGATATGAAGGGGTATGAAGTAGTTGAAGAATTGGAACGGGAGTGTCGATCAATCCCTTTTGTGGTAATTACCGGTCACGGGGATGAGCAGTTGGCTGTTGATATGATGAAGGCAGGAGCAGTTGATTATGTTATCAAGGATCCTTCACTGCCTGAGCTGCTTAATTCGGTAGTAGAACGGGCATTCCGTCAGATTGAACAGGAACAGCAGCTTCATGAGGCGGAAGAAGCTCTGCGCAGGGCCTATGATGAGCTGGAAGTGCGTGTGCAACAAAGGACCGCGGAACTGGCTGAAAGTGAGGTAAAATACCGTACCCTCGTGGAGAATCTGCCCCAGAATATATTCTTTAAAAACGCTGATTCCAGGTATGTATCCTGTAATCACAATTTTGCCAGGTACCTGGGTACGAGCCCGGCCCGGATTGTGGGAAAAACTGATTATGATTTTTGCCCGCCGGACGAGGCGGAAAAATACCGTCAGGAGGATATACGTATTTTACAGGATGGCCGGACGGAAGAGATAGAAGAAAGGCTATTTCGTGATGGTCAGGAACGCATCGAACTGAAGATTAAGACGCCGGTGAAAGATGAAGAGGGTAAGGTCGTGGGTATCCTGGGTATTTTCTGGGATATCACGGAACGAAAAAAGTCAGAAGACGCTCTCAGGCTGTCTCATCATATCCTTGAGATTGTGGTGCGTCAGAGAGACCCTAAAGAACTTCTGAATGAAGTCATTGCAGAAGTCAGGGATTTTACCGGATGTGAAGCAATTGCCATACGTATTCTGGACGAGAACGATAACATTCCATATCAGGCGCTTATAGGATTCAGTAAGAGATTTTATGATTTGGAAAGTCCCTTATCCATTAAGAAAGACCGGTGTATGTGTATCAATGTGATATGCGGTCGGACCTTGCCGAAGGCATCGTTTTACACGGATGGGGGTTCTTTCTATATGAACGGCACCACCCGATTTCTGAGTACTGTTTCGGAAAAGCAAAAGGGTCAGACGCGTAATGTATGCAACGAATTTGGTTATGAATCGGTTGCCTTGATTCCGATACGAATAGGCGATACCATTCTGGGCCTGATTCATATAGCGGACCGGAAGGAAAACAGGGTACCCCTGGAGAAGGTCGAGACTCTGGAAAAAATAGCGATGGAACTGGCCGCGGCTATTTTACGTTCGCGTGCGGAAGAAGCCTTACGGATCAGTGAGGCCCGCCTGCGTCAGGTCATGGAAAGTATGCCGGTAATGATGGAAGCATTTGATCAAAAAGGGAATATAATTTTCTGGAGCAAGGAATGCGAGCGTGTTACCGGTTATACGGCCGCGGAGATTGAGGGTAATCCCAGGGCCATGGAGATGCTGTATCCGGATTTGGAGTATCGGCGGCGGATCATGGAAGAATGGCGCAGGCGGGGCAATAACTACCGGAATTGGGAACGGACATTAACGTGTAAGGATGGTAATAAACAGATAATTTCCTGGTCGAACATTTCTGATCGGGCGCCGATTCCCGGTTGGGCCAGTTGGGGTATCGGCCTGGATGTAACGGAAAATAAACGGGCGGAAGATGAGCGTTTAAATCGTTTTCGCCGTCTGCGGCGTCAACAGACAGCCATTGTCAGGATGGCCGTAGATAAATCCGTGGCTGCCGGACATTTAAAGGATGCGTTCAGGTTGATAACCCAAAACGCGGCCCATGCGCTCAATGTGGCCCGCGCCGGAATTTGGTTATTGAGTAAAGACAGCCGTCAAATGAAATGTGTTGATTTATATCAAAGTGCCACGGAGCGGCATTCCGAAGGCGATG